>JBDTZW010000272.1:0-18548 GCA_040004905.1 Acidobacteriota bacterium | reverse complement strand
ACATCCTCAGCGAAGACCAGCGGGAACTTTCCGATCATTTTGCCTCGCAGCTCGCCGACAAATTTACTGGGATGGAATATTCGACGGGCGATCACGGACTTCCGATCCTGAACCATGTCGCCGCCAGCCTCGAATGCCGCGTCGAACGCGAATACGACGGCGGCGACCACACTATCTTTCTCGGTGCCGTCGAAGCGGTAAAGGTAAATGATGTCCGCTCGCTCGCATACCTTCATGGCGACTACAGGGCTATACCGCACTAGATCGGATCATTTCAGGTCCGCGAGGATGTTCTCCAGATCTTCGACGTCCAATCCATAAGTCTCGTTGCAGAATCCGCAGGTCATGACGGCTCCGTTGTCTTCCGCAAGCATCGACTCCACTTCCGTGCGGCCAAGCGCACCGATCATCCCTACAGCCCGCTCGAACGAGCAGGTGCATTGAAACTGGATCGGCTGTTCACCAAGCACCTCAAAATCGATCACGCCGAGGGCCGTTTTGAGCAGGTCTTCCGGCAGCGCACCTTCTTTGATGATCGAGGTCAGGTGCGGACCGTGTGCCATCGTGTCTTCGATCATGGTCACGATGTGCTCGTTGGCGCCCGGCAGCATCTGGATCATCACACCGCCCGAAGCCATCACGAACGGCTCCGTATTTTGGAGAAGCACCCCGAGCGAAACCGCCGCCGGGATCTGCTCCGACTTGGCGAGATAATACGCAAAATCCTCCGCGATCTCGCCGGACACGATAGGCACCGAGCCGATGTAAGGTTCGCGATGCAGGCCGATGTCGAAACCGGATTCGCGGATCACGTAAAACGTACCCTTGCCGAGCACGCCGCCGACATCGAATTTGCCATCCGTCCGCGGCGGCAATTCCGCATGCGGATTTTTAACGAAGCCCCGGACGTTGCCGTTCGGATCAGCTTCTGCCGTGATCCCGCCGATCGGTCCGTCCGATTCGATCTTCACGCTCAACCGGTCAAAATCCTTTTGGCTTGCCGCGAGCAGCGCCGCCCCCGTGAGCGTCCGCCCCAAGGCCGCTCCAGCGGTCGGCGACGTCTCATGCCGTCGTATCGCCTCAGCCACCGACGCCGTCGTTATCGCCGCCATCACCCTCACCGTCCCCTCGGCCGCCGTCCCATGTACCAGTTTGTCCATTGATTCCAGTGTCGACAACTGCCCTTATCAAAGTCAACCCGTGAAATCCCACCGCAGCTTTACAAACCTTGTCACCGCTTCCTGACGGTTCTAGCACGCGAAACGTCGGTCGTCCTACGCATCTCCAGGACCAGCACACGGTCTTCTATCGCAGCTGTCATAAATCTCATCCCATGCTCAACACGCATCTCATGCTTGCGCATAAACGGGCGAATACATACCTGCTTGTTGCCGTGATTACCTTTTTTTATGATGGGGTACGCGTTTGGCAGATCATAGCTTGCCGGCCGCAGCCCGATCGTCCACGTCGTGCTGTCAAACAACAGCACCACCGCATCCTGGCCTTTCAGTGCCTCATACCTCGCTCCGCTGATCAGCAGATCTCCCTCTTTGTTCAGCGACACATAAAGCCCCTTCTCTGCCGCCCGCCTCGGCCCCACTTCAAACTCCGTCCATTTTCTTTCCATCATTTCCTCCTGACAGAGATTGTGGCACACTTTCATCGTTGTCTCATCTTTGCAACGTCAACTAAGGATTCGGCTAGACTCGTTGATTGCGGTGAACGCGGTTATCTACCTCGACCCTGATTTCGCTTACGGTAACTGCCGAGGATGTGGGGATTGACCCGCCTGATTTCCAGGGCTTTTATCAGCCTTTTCCGGCGTATTCCATCGTAATTGTACACGTCGCCAGATCCGTAGGAAACGCCCAATTACGCCATAAATCTCGTAGCATCAACAGTTAGGTGGTCATGTCGAAAAATGTACAACTTTCTCGATATGGCTTGGTTTGCCGGATCAGCTCGTAAGACTGATCCGCTCATTTTTTATTTGCTCCTTTTAGTCTTTCCCAGCCCGCCGAAAACCTACGTTCCAGACACATTCCTGCTTGTCGAATAGATGACGGCCGGGCGATGAGTTCCGTTCTTGGTTCTTCTTGTACAACCGAAAACGTCATCTTAAACGGTTACTTGAGGTTCCGGCCACATCTGTTGAGAAAGCACAAGATAGTGTGTAAATTTTTCTTGACACCACGATATTTTCGGGTTTATATTGGTTCTACTTGAGTCCGGTTAGTAAACATTTCTCAAGCTCGGTTACCAAACAATTCACCCGAAAACCAATTCGCTAATACTGTCCGGGATGTTAAAATGGTATTAAGCAAGCAGACGTGTCCGAAGAGGGGCGAGGAGAGGCAATGAGCACAGTTTTTGAGCCTGTCAAAAAGGGCGTTTTTGTCGCCAAAAATGGTGAAAACGGAGCAGGGACAGCTTTGCGGCGCCAGGTGAGGCCTTTGGGGCTGAACGCTCAAAAGGTAGTTGCGAAACGTTACGCGATGAAGGACGAGCACGGCGAAGCTATCGAGACGTGGGCCGACATCGTTCGGCGGGTGGTTGCTCATGTATCGCGTGCTGAAACGGATCCGCAAAAACAGAACCTCTTTTACAACGATATGAGCTATGTGATGCTCAATCGCGAATTCATCCCGAACACACCTTGCCTCGTTAACGCCGGAAAGCCAAAAGGCCAACTCGCGGCCTGTTTTGTGCTGAATGTGCCTGATTCGATCGAAGGGATCATGGAACACGCGCAGAACGTGGCGATCATTCATCAGACGGGCGGCGGAACGGGCATGACGTACGAATTTCTGCGTCCGGCGGGATCGATGGTCAATTCGACGCGCGGCGTGGCTAGCGGACCCGTTTCGTTCATGAACATCGTCAACCAAACCACCGAGGTCGTAAAACAAGGCGGCGTTAGACGCGGGGCGAACATGGGCATCCTCGCTGTTACGCATCCTGACATCCTGCGGTTTATTCATGCCAAGAACGATCAGACGAGCCTGACGAATTTCAATATCTCGGTTACGGTCACCGATCTGTTTATGGACGCAGTGGACAGCGGAGTCTGGTTTCAGACCGAGTTTAAGGACGAGCCGTGGATGCAGGCTGTGTTTGATCCGGCGACCGGAAGCGATTATGCAGTTTACCGCAGGCCGGACGGCACGACCGCGACGTTTGCCGACAAGCTTGCCTTTGAAACCGCGGATCTTTCGGACTGCACGATCGAGCAGCCACCGATGGACGGTATGGTTTACGCTCCCGACATCTGGAATCGGATCATCGCTTCGGCCCACAAGTACGCAGAGCCGGGCATTATCTTTATCGACGAGGTCAACCGGCACAATCACATGATGAAGTCGATGGGCCCGATCTATGCGTGCAACCCGTGTGGCGAGCAGCAATTGCATTTTAATAATTCGTGCAATCTGGGCTCTATCGATGTGGCGAAGTTTTATCAGAAGGCCGGCGACGGGACTGACCCCGAACACTGCGTGGAATGGGGCCGCCTCGGGCATGTCACGCACATCTCGACGCAGTTTCTCGACAATGTTGTCGACGCGGGCCACTTCCCTCTGCCGGAGATCGACGATGTCGTGAAACGGACGCGGCCGGTTGGATTGGGCATCATGGGCTTCGCGGACCTTTGTCTGAAGCTGGGGATCACTTACGGCAGCCAGAATTCTCTCAACCTGATGGAACGGGTGATGGGATTTATCCGCCGCGAATCATGGATGGCTTCGCTAAAGCTCGGTGCGGAAAAAGGTGTGTTTCCTGAGCTCGAAGCAAATAAGGAGGCTTACTCGAGATTTATTTACGATGAGATCGGCATTTCACGTGATATTCCCCTCACGCCGCGTAATTACGAGGTGACGACGATCGCTCCGACCGGAACGATCTCGCTGGTCGCCGAGACCTCGTCGGGCATCGAGCCGAATTTTTCCTGGGCCTATGTACGACAGGACACACTTGGCACAAGGACGTATGTTCATACGCCGGCGGCAGAGGCCTTGGGATTGACCGTCGATCAGTCGAACGAAAATTCGATCAAAGAGGCTGCCGAATACATTGTCGAGCATGAAGATGAGCTGCCCGGGCATTTTATCTCCGCGATGAAGATCAATTCGCTCGAGCACGTAAACGTTCTCGCGGCCGCCCAAAAGCACGTCGATAATTCGATTTCGAAAACCTGCAACGGTGCCAAGGACGACACCGTCGAATCTGTCGATGAGCTTTATCATCTCGCCCGCAAGCTCGGCTGCAAGGCCGTCAGCTATTACCGCGACGGCAGCCGTGAGGGGCAAGTTTTGAACGCGATGAAGACAAAGGAAGAGTCTAGGGCCCAAAGTCCAGCGTCTAAGGTCGAAACAGCCGAACGCGTGGAACGACCTCGTGAATTGCAAGGCTCTACTTGGCGGATACCGTTCGAGAATCAGAATCTTTACGTGACCGTAAATCACGATGGAGAGCGGATCATGGAAGTCTTTGTTGCAGGGCCGATCAGTGCTGGAGTTGGGCTGCTGGCGTCGAAGATGCTTCGGGGCGGATTTGAGGTCAAGGAGGTCGCGCGCAGTCTTAACAAAGTGACTGGAACGCACGCCGTTTGGTTCAACGAGCGTCTGCTGACGTCACCGGAACAAGCAGTTGCGGAATGCCTATCACTGATCGACCGCAGGCTGAAAAACCTGCCCGCCTCGGAACGGCAGTTAAGCAAGATGGGCTCGGCAACAGAGTTGGGTTATTCGGACGCTTCGGTAATGGGAAGTCTTATAAGCCCATGCCCAGAGTGCAAAGGCCAGCTCGAACATGTTTCTGGATGCGATACATGCCGTGATTGCGGGTATTCGAAATGTAAGTGATTTTGGTATTTGGAACGGAACGTTTTGCCCGCCGAAGCTATTCGGCGGTTTTTTTTCGTCGTATCATTCTAGGAAAAGAAATGAGAAAAATTCAAGATGCATTCGAGGTTGCTTTCATAACCGCCGCGTCCCTGGGCTTTTTAACGTTCTCGTTCGGCGCAGGAGCTCAGAGCAGTTTGCAAAGCCGTGCAACCGGAAGGCCGGCCACGACGCCAACGGCCACAGCTTCGCCCTCGCCCACCGTCGCGAAGCAGACGCTTGTCGACCTGCAGGCCCGGATCGCCGGACGCCTCGCTCGGCCAGAGGTTTTGCGCGGTCAGATCGGGTTGAAGATCGTTTCGCTGAATACTGGCAAAGTGATATTTGAACAGAACGGCGAAAAATACCTGATGCCGGCCTCGAACATGAAAAACTTCACCATGGCAGCCGCGATGGAAAAGCTCACGCCGGATTTTAAGTTTGTCACGAGTGTGTACGCAAATTCGCAGCCGGACGGGAGCGGCACGATCCGTGGCGCTCTGCGAATTTACGGACGCGGCGATGTATCGATATCGACAGCCTTTTTTGGAACATCGGCGGGCGATCCGGAAACTTATTACAAGGGGATAGATCGGCTCGCGGACAAGATCGCCTCGGCGGGTGTTAAACGAATTGAAGGTGATCTGGTCGGAGATGAGAGCTACTTCCGCGGAAATGCGATCCCCGGAAGCTGGGAATACGACGATCTGCAATGGTATTACGGAGCGGAGATATCGGCGTTTCCGATCAACGACAGTGCAATAGATCTAAGCGTCAAGCCGGGCACTTCTGGTTCGGCGTGCATTGTTCGACTGCTGCCGGCAAATCCCGTGATGAGCCTGGACAACAAATGCTCGACGACCGGTGGTGGAATACCGCGATCTCTCGAGATCAATAAAAAGCCGAATCAAAATGTGATCGAAATTACGGGCACTCTGCCCCTAGGCGATAACGGATTTTCGGGCTCGATCGCAGTTTCACACCCAGCGGACCTGTTCATGGCGATGCTAAAGGAACGGCTCGTAAAGCGCGGGATCGTGGTGATTGGACAGGCTCGGACCGTCAATTTTGAGTCAAAGGCACCGGTCAATTCCTCGGCTTCGCGAGCACTTACGAATTTTGGAACGCAGCCGACCGTCCCCGCACAGTCGGTTCCGGTCGAGATCACGCGGCTGGAATCACCACCGTTCGGCGAGGTCGCGGCCAAGACGATGAAGCCGAGCCAGAACATGTATACCGAGACGATACTTTGGACGCTTGGTGAAAAATATCGCGAAGAAATGTCGGCAAGTGCCGCGACGACGGGCGGAGTTGCTCCGTCTGGAGACAGCGACGTCCTTGGGTTGGCCGTGACCAAAGCCTTTCGCCATCAGATCGGCATTCCTGACGATGCTGTCATTCAGCAGGACGGATGCGGGTTGTCGCGCCACGACCTGATCACGCCGTCCGCGATCGTTCAGCTTTATACGTATATGGCGAAACAGAGCAGGTTTTCCCAAGCGTGGCGCGACAGTTTGACGATCGCCGGCGTTGATGGAACCCTGCGAAATCGGTTTAAGGGAACGGCCGGATCCGGAAATGTACGAGGAAAAACGGGAACGATCGATCAGGTGTCCGCTCTGTCAGGATATCTAACGACCGCGGGCGGTGATCCCGTTGTTTTTTCAGCAGTGGTGAATGGCGTGCCCGACGGCCCGACGAGAACCGCTTTGATCGACGAGATAATCTTGAGCGTGGTCAACTTTAGCGGAAAGGTAGACTGAGTTTGTCAGAAACGGGAAGTTTTTCACTTTTCAATCTTTCGATCAGCTTTTCGTGAATTCCGCCAAAGCCTCCGTTGGACATGATCGCGACGACGTCACCGTCCTTTAATTCGGGAGCCAGGTGTTTGACTATCGAATCGGCGTCGGGGAAACTCATCGCGGGTTTCCCCTGAAGAGCGATGTCGGCTACAAGTTCATCGACATCAAGGACCTTGCCCAGTTCGCTTGCTTTGGCCGTATTGTAAACTCCGGCGAGGATGACGTAGTTGGCGTATGAGAAGGCCTTGGAATACGGTTCCTGAAAAACGGCGAGACGAGACGACCATGTACGCGGCTCAAATACCGCGATCAGGCGCTTGCCGGCGTACTTCATTCGAAGCGCCTTGAGCGTTTCCTCGACAGCGGTTGGGTGATGCGCGAAATCATCGATCACGGTCACTCCGCCTATCACGCCGCGAACTTCCATGCGACGCTTGACAGACTTGAAGGTGTCGAACGCTTCTTGGATCTTCTCCTTGGAGATGCCCCAAGCATCGGCGGCAATGATCACGGCAAGGCAGTTGCGGACGTTAAATTCGCCGATCAGATGCGTTTCAAATTCACTCCAGCTAGCTCCGTCTTTGAAAACCCTGAATCGGGTGACGTCACCCGTGAAATCTACATACCTTGCCTGCCATTTCGCATCCTCATTGAGGCCAAATGTCTCAACGTTCGTGTAAAGCCTGCCAGTCATTTCTGCGAGCACTTCCCGGGCGACCAGCGAGTCGATACCGACAATGAGCCGGCCATTTCCGGGGACAAGATTCATCAACCGAGAAAATTCGAATTTTATCGCGTCGAGATCGCGGTAGATGTCGGCGTGGTCAAATTCGACGTTGTTCACGATCGCGATCTCCGGCAGGTAATGCATGAACTTCGGTTTTTTGTCGAAATATGCGGTGTCGTATTCGTCGCCCTCAATCACGAAATGGGTACCCGAGGTAACGCGGAAGCTTGCGCCAAAATTCTGGACGATGCCGCCGACGAGAAAACTCGGATCGAGGCCGCCCACCTCGCATATCCACGCCGCGATGCTAGTCGTTGTTGTTTTGCCATGAGTTCCGGCGACAACGAGCGAACGTTTTCCACGAATAAATTCTTCCTGTACGATCTCCGCCTGCGAGCGGCACAGCAGCTTGCGGTTCAACACTTCCTCGAGCTCCGGGTTCCCGCGCGAGATGGCATTGCCGACGACTGTTACATCGGCGCCGATATCGGCGTTCTCGGGTTCATACCCATTCAGGATCCTGATGCCGAGAGCTTCGAGCTGCGTGGACATGGGCGGATAAACATTTTGGTCGGAGCCGGTGACCCGATGGCCGCGAACCTGCAGCATACCGGCAAGCGATGCCATCGCCGTTCCGCATATTCCGATCAAGTGATAGTGCATAAAATAAGTTTCGCACGTAATGATAAAACGACAGGTGTGATTTGGACAAAACGCGTTAGACGTTCACAGGCGCACGTCTTTACAAATTGGTAGGCTTGAACGAAAATCAAGCTCTCTCGCCTTTCTACACTGATCCGACTGGAGGCAAACAAATGAAATTTTCGCGACGTGATTTTGCTCGTATAACCGGTGCAGGCGCATTGGGAGCCGCATCGCTCGTCTTGCCCGACGAAATTGACGCTCTCGATCGAACGGCGGCCGCCGCCAGCGGCGAGCGGCGAACGTTTCCTCCTGGATTTCTTTGGGGAAGCGCAACGGCGTCCTATCAGGTTGAGGGGGCCGTTAAGGAAGACGGACGCGGCCCAAGCATCTGGGACACATTCTCCCACACGCCCGGGAAGACGGTTAGCGGTGCGACAGGCGATGTCGCGGACGACCATTATCACCGTTACAAAGAAGACATCGCGTTGATGAAGGCTCTGGGTGTCAAAACATATCGCTTCTCGGTAGCGTGGCCGCGTGTGTTCCCGAACGGGACCGGCCAGCCTAATCCAAAAGGGCTCGACTTCTATAATAAATTGGTCGACGAGCTGTTGAAAAACGATATCCAACCATTCGCGACACTCTATCATTGGGACCTCCCGCAAATTTTGCAGGACAAGTACGGCGGGTGGGAAGGCCGCGAAACCGCTGAGGCGTTTGCGAATTATGCCGGCTATGTCGGCGAGCGGTTGTCGGACCGCGTCAAGAATTTCTTCACGATTAACGAGTTCGGTGCGTTTGTTGAGGTCGGATACAACTACGGTGTTCATGCTCCGGGCCTAAAACTCCCGCCGGGACGGCTGAATCAGACGCGTCATCACGCAGTGCTTGGGCACGGTTTGGCTGTGCAGGCTTTGCGAGCAAAGTGTAAACCTGGGACGAAGATCGGTTTGGCCGAGAACATGACCATCTGCGTTCCGGTCATCGAAACCCCTGAGCACATCAAGGCCGCCGAAGAGGCAACACGCCAGTTGAACGCCCAGTTTATGACGGTGATTCAGGAAGGCAAATACACAGACCTGTATCTCGCGAACGCAGGTGCCAACGCACCGAAATTCACCGATGCGGACCTGAAGGCGATCTCAAGCCCTCTTGATTTTGCGGGGATCAATATCTACACGCCGACCTATATTCGAGCAGATGGTTCACGGCAGGGTTTCGCGGTCGTTCCTCACCCGAGTACGTTTCCACATATGGTTTCGTTTTGGCTTTTTATCGGCCCGGAAGCCCTCTATTGGGGTCCGAGAAATGTCAACAAGATCTGGGGCGTAAAGGAGCTCTATATAACCGAAAACGGATGCTCGTCAGCCGATGTCCCGAGCGCCGATGGAACTGTTTACGACACCGACCGGGTAATGTATATCCGAAACTATCTGACGCACCTGCAGCGGGCGACCACCGAAGGCGTACCAGTCAAGGGTTATTTTTGCTGGAGTTTGATGGATAACTTCGAGTGGGCGGATGGATATTCGAATCGATTCGGTTTGCACTATGTCGACTACGAAACTCAAAAACGCACGCCAAAGTTAAGCGCTCATTTCTACAAGGAAGTGATCAGGCAGAACGCTGTAGTTTAGAAGGCGAGACAAAAATGATGCCGTTTGAAAAGGCAGCTGCTAATGTGTCATGCATAGTAGGTCACAAATTCGGCGACACTCTGCGTAAACCTCTGCGTTCTCTGCCTTATCAAATTTTTAACGCAGTGGACGGCGAAGTTCCGCAGAGTGTCACCCCAGATCCTAGCTGTTTCAGACAGCCTTTTTGCCACTAATTCCCATTCAGTTCCGACACCAACTCCTTCGTCTCGTAGACCTTTTTCAAGGCCTCTAAAATTCCCGCCGAATGGACGCCGACCGCTCGGCCGCCTTCGTCTTCGTCGACGTACCAATAACGATTTGAGAGTTTCTGGATATTACTGTCGAAATTTATCCCGACAAACTCGGCGTTGCGATTTATCACAGGCGAGCCGGAATTGCCGCCGATCGTATCAGCTGTATACACAAAATCTAAAGGCGTCGATAGATCGAAGGCGTTTTTCTTGTCTTTGAATCGCTGTGGCAGCTCATACGGCGACATTTCGGCGAAGCTCAAGGCTCGATCATAGAGGCCGTAAAAGGTCGTGCGATACGGTACTAGTGTTGTGTCTTCATCGTAGCCTTTGACGCGGCCGTAACTTAGGCGAAGATTGAAATTGGCGTCGGGCGGAATGCTTTTGCCATAGACGGCGAAGCGGGCCTTCGATATCTTTTCACCGGCACTCGATTCGACGCTGAGAATTTTGGATTCATTCCACACCCGCAGCTCGCGGATTACCGGTTCAACTCGCCGGGCAAGCGTGAGCATCGGATCGGTTGATGTTGCAACGGCAATCGAACCGCCCTCGAGAAGGGCTTTCCGAACCGAAATATCGCCGAGCTTTGTCTCGCGAACAGCGCGGCCTACGACCTCGGAAGCTTCGGCGTCGCCTAACGCCGCCTTGATGAACGGATCGCTGGGACCGAGAGTTTTGACCGCTTCAGAGAACCACGCTTTGAGAGTCGCCTCTTCCATCTCGGGATAGATCGGAGCGGGAGAAAGCAGCGAGAGTTTTAACGAATCAAGGCGGTTGTCGCGGAATTCGTCGTATCGTTGATCGTTCGGTTTTCTGCCCTCGTCGCCGTAACGAACGATCTGCGAAGCAATGGTCCCGAGGCGGGACGAAGCGAGACTAGAAAACGCGAGCCGCGGTGCCATGGTCGGCAGCCCGGTATAGGCTCGGGCGATCTCGTCCCAGGCTGGATCGTATTGTTTCTGAAGCTGGGCATGTTTCGCGAGATTGCCGCGCAAGGCTTTTTCTTCCTCTTCCTTTTTGCCGAACTGACGCGGGTTTAGGAGGCCTTCCTGCTGGCCAGCCAGCCGCTTAAGCGAATTATTCAGCCCGCGGATAGCCGTACCTGCCTGTCGATGCTGCTCAGGCCCGAGTTTTGAATACACTTCGAGCGCGTGCAGCCGAGTGTCCCAAACCTTTTTCTGAAGAATATTGCCGACATCGCGTTGATAAGCTAGCTGGGCGACGGTCGAAAGCCGCGATGTCGAGCCGGGATTTCCGGGAAGAACAACGAACTCGCCGTCCACAGCACCGGTCGCCGACCATTTGAAATAATTCGGCGTTTTCGCCGGCTGGCCGTTTTCATAGGCTCGAAGAAAGGCGATGTCGAGGTCGTATCGGGGATATGTGAAATTATCGTAGTCTCCGCCGAAGAACGCTGTCTGCTCTTCAGGCGCGAAAACTATCCGAAGGTCCGTGTATTTTTTGAAGCGATAAAGCCAGTATTCGCCGCCGCTGTAAAAGGAAATCACCTCGCATTTCAAGCTGGTTTTCGCAGTGCAGTCTTTCTCGATCTCAGCCATTACGGACTTCTTCTGTTCGCTGGCTGCGGCTTGGACCTTCGTGGTGACATCTTCGTAGGAGATTAGGACGTTGGCTTCTAGGTCAGCGGCTTTCACCTCCTCAGCGTTGGTCCGGGCATAATAGCCATCCCTAACGTAATCCTTTTCCTTGCTCGACATTTTTGACAGCTGGCCTGACGCGACGTGCTGATTGGTAATGATCAGGCCGTTGGGCGAAACAAAACTCGCGGACCCGCCGTCGTTCAATCGCACCGACGCAAGCCGCACCTTATCGAGCCATTCCTTGGGCGGCTCAAAATTGTATCGATCCTTCCATTGCATCAGCGGCGGGTTGTCGAACGTCCACATGCCTTCGTCCGCGCGAAACACTGCGGGTCCGCACAAAAGACTGAAAATAACAGACAGCAGAAAGGCTTTTTTCATATCGCTTTCCACTTTAGGCAAAAAGGGGCGATTCGGGCAAGCGGAACCGAGGGATTCGAATGATTTTCTCTAAATTGAAGGTCCTAAGGTGTCCGCAAGGCCAAATTTAAGGTGTAGAGCGGCATCACACGGTTGTGCAGGTATTCAAAATCGCCGTGGTGATGATGCGGATGCGTTAGGAATTCGTCTTCGTTCGCCCATCTCCGCATCGCCAGATGCTCGAACCCGGCAAGGAGGGGACCCGCCGCCCCGCTGGCGAATTGTTTTCGCCTAGCACCCATCGGGGCCGCAGCCTGCGTCGATTGCGCCGGATCGATCGAATATACACCACTGATATTGACGCTTCTGGAGGCTGCCGAAAGAAAACGGTTAAAGTCAAAAATGCCGCTGCTAAATGTGAACGCATGACATTCATCAAACGTGAATGCATTGTTGGTCAGTGTAGCGATCTCACTCAGAACAAAACCTAGGAACCTCCCGTCATGAGCAAACGGCCCGAGCTCGTTGTCGCCTTTGGCACGGAGGATGTACATCAACGCCATGTTGCGTCCCGACGCCAGCATTTGTGCACCCCAGCGATTGATCACATGCTTCAGCAGGGCAAAATTCACGAACGGAACAGAGAGCGGGTTTCTCCAGAGAAGCGGGTCGAGAACCTCGTGCGCCTGGGCAAAGCTTTGCGTGATGCAGATAAGCACGGAATTTGGCGTACCCCCTGGAGGCAGCAGCATCATGACGGCTCGCTCGATGCCGTCCTTTTCGGCGGCAAATATTCCCAGGCGGCCGGTCGTTTGCGGCGCAGTACGGAAAGTCAGCTCATTGGTGTCGTCGCCGGCTCGAAAGGTTGAAACGTCGATGACCGGTATTGCGGGTATGATCTGCTGGATAAGATTATTGGGACTTGTCATCCCGATAATCGGTGTGTTGATCGAGCGTACCGATTGGCTCATTCTTTGAAGACCCTCCGCGAATAGGACGCTATTTCTTGCGCTTATTGCGTAGTAGCGTCGCAAAGGGCCATTTTGCCGTCGTTTTGTAAATATTCACCTTTTCGTCACAGAAATTATCGTCGGGTTTTTTCTGGTTTATTTGTGAAAATCTCGCGGAACTCGGCGTGCTTTGAAATAAGATTTCCTAGCGTGAGGTAATAAAAGGTTCGTTGGACTCTTAGAACGCCGCAGAGGGTAACGGAGATCGGCTTTTTCATATTTTGAAGGCTATTTTTGTTTTAGGAGTTGCGCGAAGGGAAGCTTTCTCACCGACTTGTAAAAGTCAAATTTTAACGCGTCAGCACCGAGGCATCTATGTTTCGGCTTGTTGGTATTTAGGTCAAAATAATTTACCGTCGATCTGAAACGCTTTCCACGCTTGTCGAGATAATACTTCTGCTTGATCACGCAATCATCCATAAAGGTCCGAAGTTCGGCCTTTACAAGTGCTGTCGACCCGTCGGCACGGAAATAGTGTTCGACGTATTGAGTCCAATCGCCGGATGGGCTGAAGAAAGAAAAATCCGAGGCCGTGAGTTTCCCCTTCGACCTCCAAGTGTAGGCTATCGAATAACTCTCTTTAGTTTCACGTGATTTATCGAGTTCTTTCGTGGAGCCGAATCGCTGCCAATGCGGTTTGTTCTCGTCAAATTCGCCAGTGTCTGCAAAAACAAGGTCGGGTTCCTTGCGACGATTCGTCCCTCGTTCGATCGCCTTTGCAAGCGAGTCGATCTGCTTGACCTCGGAGGTTTTCACTCGCTGAGTGTAAACTGAAACGGTGAACAGGGTTAGTAAAACTCCAAGTAAACGAGAATATTTTTTCATCAGTTAACTCAACACCGTGTTAAGCCTTTCCATCGCGCCGTCGAGCATCGAATCTTCGCGGGCGATACAGATGCGGACGAAAGAATCCCACGTGTCGGCGTCCGCGAAGGCGCTCCCGGGGGTCATGCCGACTCCGGCCTTTTCCATCAGCATTTCGTTGAACGTGATCGCGTCGGTGTACTGCTCGGGGATGCGTGCCCAGAGGTAGAACGCCGAGCCCGTGTCATAGATCTCGAATCCAAGATCCTTCAGACCGCCGCCGAATTGCAGCCGTTTCGAGTCGAATTTATCGCGGAGGTTCGAGTAGTAATCCGGATATTCCATCAGCACTTTGCTCAACGCGGCCTGGAGCGGCGTCGCGGGGCAAACGTAGATGACGTTAGCGGCGTTGTTGATCGGGGCGATCAGTTCGCCTTTGCCGTAAGCGTAGCCGAGACGCCAGCCGGAGATGTTCCAGGATTTTGAGAACGAATTCACCGTGATCGTCCGGTCGCGCATGTCAGGCAAGGAAGCGATCGGAATATGCGGATTCTCTCCCGTGACGTAATGCTCGTAGACTTCGTCGGAGATGACCAGAAGGTCGAGTTCTTTTGCGACGTCGGCGATCGCTTCGAGTTCGGTCTGCGTCATCACTTTGCCGGTCGGATTTGCCGGTGTGCAGACGATGAGCGCTCGCAGTGGAAAATCGCTACGAGCTTTTAGCTCTTTGCAGCGGACAAGCAAGGCATCTTTTTCGAATGCGAGATTCTTATCCAGATCGAAAGTCTCGGTCCTTCCGCCAAATTCTTCTAAAATTCGGCGATGATAGGGATAATACGGCTCAAAAACGAGCGCCGACCTGCCTCGAAGATAGCCTTGGGCAATTCCGATCAGGGCTCCGGTTCCGCCGTTAGTTACCATCAGCTCAAAGGGGCGAGCGTCGGGATCAACCTCGATGCCGTTGTAGAGCTTGATTTTTTCGGCGACCGCTTTGCGCAGGTTTGCATCGCCCTCGCTGCCGCCGTAATGGTTTTGGCTGGCGGCGATGATCGCGGCCGCCTCTTTGGCAAGCTGCGCGTCGATCGGCAACTCGGACTGGCCCTGAACTAGATTTCCGCTCGGCGGAACAAGACGTGTAATGGCACGGATATCGGGCCGGGCCTTTTGTGCTTTTGCTTCTGACATAAAAATAAAAATAACAAAAAATTATCGCTCTCGCACGTATCTAAGGGCGATTCGTCGGGCAGGCAAGGGGATGCATGCTAGATCTGGGCTTCTGTAACCTAATTGGTTCTGCGATACTAGACGTCAAATGGCACAAAAAGCATTACAGGTCATTCTGCCGCCGGCCTTAAAGTCGGATTGGATCGGTGGGAATTTCCGGTCGTTTCGCAAGGCTCCGACCGAGTTTTTGACGCGGCTTGCTAAGCTCGGCGACATCACTTCTTTTCGGATGGGGCCGCAGCAGGGGTATTTTGTGAACGATCCCGAGCTGATCCGGGATGTGCTCGTTGTCAACGCTCACAAATTCGTTAAGGGGCGTGCCTTGCAGCGGGCAAAGGGTCTACTTGGCGAAGGTCTGCTAACGAGCGAAGGCGACATGCATCTCAGGCACCGTCGGATGATCCAGCCCGCGTTTCACCGGGCACGTATCGCCGAATACGCTCATGCGATGGTCATGTACGCCGATCGCATGGCGGGTTCATGGCAAGCCGGCGACGTCCGAGACATTGACAAGGAAATGATGCACCTGACACTGCAAATCGTCGCCAAGACGCTGTTCAGTGCTGATGTTACCGACGAGGCGAACGAGATCGGCGGGGCTATGACCGCACTGGTTCATCTTTTCAACTACCTTCTGCTTCCCTTTTCCGAATGGCTCGAAAAATTACCGCTGCCGCAATCGAAAAGGTTCGCAAAAGCAAAAGAAACGTTAAACTCGGTGATCTACGGCATCATCGACGAAAGACGAAGTTCTGGCGAGGATACCGGCGACCTGCTGTCAATGCTGCTCGCCGCTCGCGATGAAGAAACCGGTGATGCGATGACCGACGAGCAGATTCGTGACGAAGCCTTGACGCTTTTCCTGGCAGGGCATGAAACGACAGCGAACGCGATGACCTGGACGTGGTATCTGCTTTCCCAAAATCCGGAAATGGAGGCCCGGCTTCATGCGGAACTCGATTCAGTGATAGGCAGCCGAGTCCCGGCGATGGACGATCTGCCGAACCTGAAATTCACCGAGGCGGTCATCGCCGAATCTATGCGGCTTTTTCCGCCGGCTTGGGCGATCGGGCGTCTTTCAACCCAAGAACATATCCTCGGCGATTATCATTTGCCAAAAAGTTCTCTCGTCCTGATCAGCCCGTACATAACACATCGCGACGGCCGCTTTTGGGAAAACCCCGATGAATTCCAGCCCGAGCGATGGCAAACGCTGAGTGTCAAAGAGGCGGGCCAACGAAATATCTATCTGCCTTTCGGCGGCGGCACTCGCCGGTGCATCGGCGAAGGATTTGCCTGGACCGAAGGGATCCTGCTCCTCACGACCCTCGCCAGAAAGTGGAAATTGCGAATGGTCCCCGAACAAAAGATCGGTTTGCAGCCAATGATCACATTGCGACCAAAATTTGGGATGCGGATGCAGATCTCGGCTCGTTAGTGCGGTCACTTCTTACTTACGAAATCATTGTCCTTTAGCCAAAATCTCCACCGCTTTTCTGCATCCTCGCCGGCGTAATCTACTCCGATTCGCTTTCCGGCGGCGATATTTTTCGCGGGGATCTTTTTTTGTTCTTCAAGCCATACTTTTCTGCCAAGCAAATCTTCGCCATTCAGCGCACGATCGATACCCATCGCTATAGTTAGTTTTCCGGGACCCGAGGTTAGGTTTTTATCCTTCATCTCCCCGCGGCGGCTGCGCATGACCTCTATGCCCTCGACTGGTTCGAGTGCCCGGATCAGGACGGCGTGCGGTTGGTCGACGGGGCCGGTCACGATGTTGAACTGGTAGTACATTCCGTAGATGAAGAAAATATAAACAGTACCGCCCACCGCGTACATCGTTTCCGTCCGCCTTGTCCGGCGGCCGCCGTAGCTGTGAGCGGCGCGGTCGGTGACACCGAAGTAGGCCTCGGTTTCGACGATCATTCCCGATACGCGATTCCCCCGTTCACCGGGAACGACGAGGAGCTTTCCGAGCAATTCGCGGGCGACATTGGCCGAATTTTCGCGGAGATAGAAATCACGGTCGATCTTCATAGTGTTTTCAGTAATTTATGGTAGATTTTAGTTGATGAAGATCGTTTCACTTCTGCCATCCGCGACCGAGATCGTGTGCTCCCTCGGGCTCGAAAAAGACCTGGTCGCGATCACGCACGAATGCGATTTCCCAGCCTCGATCGCACATCTCCCGGCGATCACCGCGAGCCGCATTACGCATGGATCGATGACAAGCAAAGAGATCGATCATGCCGTCCGCAACCAGCTCGACGGCCACGGTTCGATCTACGATCTGAACACCCAGCTTCTCGAACGTCTAAAACCCGATCTTATTTTGACACAAGAGCTCTGCGATGTTTGCGCGGTGAGCTATAAACAGGTCGAACGTGCGGCGAAAATGTACGTCGCCGACGCGACCGTCGTATCGCTGGAACCAAATAATATCGAGGACATATTTGCTTCGATCTTGACAGTCGGCGATTTGGCGGGCGCGAAGGCGAAGGCGACAAATGTCGTCGCAAAATTGCGCGGGCGGCTCGATTCGGTCCGCGAAAAAGCGGCCGCTTTCGAACAGCGTCCGAAGGTATTCATGCTCGAATGGCTTGAACCTCCGTTCTCGCCCGGACATTGGGTCCCAGAGCAGGTTGAGATCGCGGGCGGCATTACATTGCTCGGCGAGCCCGGCGAACGGTCCGTCACCACGACCTATGAAGCGATCCACGCGTCTCGACCAGATGTGATGGTCCTGATCCCGTGCGGTTACTACACCGGAGACACGATTCGGCAGTTAGAAAATACGGTCTTTCCCGAAAACTGGACTGATATTCCGGCAATAAAAGATAACGAGGTCTGGGCTCTCGACGCGACAAGCTATTTCTCGCGTCCCGGCCCTCGCGTCGTTGACGGCGTCGAGATCTTAGCAAAGATATTCCATCCGGCGATATTTGGCGAACCGACGCGTACAGAAGCCGTTCGGGTGGATCGAGCGTCTCTGATCTTCGCGACAGCAGCCTCGTCTTAGAGTATGAAATTCATCCTTACCCTGATCTTTGGTTGTGCCGCTTCCCTGGGTATTCACGCACAAAAGCCAGGCGACATTTTTGCGACCGCCAACGGCCGCAATTTTACGGCAGGCGATCTCCCGCATGACACTCAAGACCTGCTCACAAAGCAGGCAAAGGTTATCGCAAATGCCCGCAGGCAGCTGTTGGATCGCATGATCGGCGACTATTTGATCGAGGAAGAGGCAAAAGCCAAGGGCCTAACGCCCGAGAACCTCACCGAGGCCGCAAAAGCGAAAGCCACCGCACCTACCGAGGTGCAGATAGATGCGGTTTACGAGGCGAACCGGGCGGCATTTGGCGACAAGCCGCAGTCTGAGGTGAGAAAACAGATCGTCGAATTTCTCCGCCGCGAACCCGAGGACGCCGCTCTTAACAAATACATCGAGACGCTTTCTGCAAAATACAAGGTCATTAAGGGCAAGGACATCAACACTCCGACGCTGCAACCGCAAGACATGATCTTTTCCGTCGGTGGCCGGTCGTTTACGGTCAAAGAATTTGAGGACAAATTTAAGTTGGTCCTTTACGACGTTCAGGCCGACATC
>JBDTZW010000004.1:0-18569 GCA_040004905.1 Acidobacteriota bacterium | reverse complement strand
TGATAGTAAGCGTCAATGGACGCGAAAAGAAAATAGCCATTTTGGATAATGGCAAGGTAACCGAGTTTTACATTGAACGCGGGGAAGAGGGCTCAGGTGTCGTCGGCAATATTTACAAGGGCAAAGTGATGCGCGTGCTGCCCGGAATGCAGTCGGCGTTTGTCGAAATCGGCCTTGAGCGTGACGCGTTCCTTTACGTTTCCGATTTCTTCGATGAAGAAGAAGAGATCGAGCGGATCGTGATGGAGAAATCCAAAAAATCGACACCCGAAGAGGCAAAACGCGAAGCCAATGAGCGGATCGACCAAGCCCGTGTCGAGCGTGAGAAACAGATGGAAGCCGTACAGGAGATCGCCGAACCGTTGGTGGAGGGTGGCGAACTTGTGGCGGAATTATCGAGCGAGGGCGGGTCGGTTGAGGAGTCTACCGAAGCGACGGAACCCGAACGAAAGAGCCGACGTCGCGGAAGAAAGGGCAGATCTGATGGGAACGTGGTCGAGGCCCCCTCAATGATCGAATACGACGCGGCCGGTTTCGAGCGGATCGTGGACGACGAAGACACCGGCGAAATGTTCAAAGACGCGTATCGGCAGGAAGCCATCGTGGACAAGGTCCGTGCCGTCGAATTCGACATGGAAAGCACCGCGGTCGCCGAGGTCGGTTCACTGATGGCTACCGTCGGCAACGACGCTGGCGGCTTTGAAAGGATCGCGGATGAGGATGAATCCGAAGACACAACGGCGAAGGGAAAGCCTAAGGCGGCCGGAAGAGCCTCCAAAGCAAAGACCTCGCGCAAAGCCAAGCCAGATGGTGACGTCGATGAGACTTCGAAGAAGAAAGCTCGCGGCGGAAAGTCTCCTTCGAAAGGTAGAACTAAGAAATCGAAATCGGACGATGAGGGGTCCGAAACATCCATCACTAGCGACGTCTTGGAGAATGCTGAAGCCAGCGTCCGGGAACCGGACGAGAACGCTGCGATGAGCGTGCGCCGTGGCGGTCGGGGCCGAAGGCGCGGGGGACGAGGCCGAAGACCGGAAAAAAACGAAAGTGAAACAGGCGAACCGACTGAAGGCGGCGAAGAGGTAGGGGAAGCGGTAGGGGAAGCGGTTGAGGTGGCCGCCGAACCGATCCAGGAAGCTGGAGCTGAAGATGTGACGCCTGCGGCAGCGAGTGGACCGCGCGATGACAGTCGCGGCCGCGGCCGAGGAGGCAAAAGCTTTCAGAACGGCAAACGCAATGATCGGAACGACCGTCGGGAGCGTGGACCGCAGCCTGGTATCAGCGACCTGCTTCGTGAAGGTCAGGAGATCATAGTTCAAATCGCAAAGGAACCTATCGCACGCAAAGGCGCCCGGATAACTTCGCACATTGCATTGCCCGGACGCTTTCTGGTCTATATGCCGACGATCGAGCATCTCGGTGTTTCGCGAAAGATCGAATCCGCAAACGAACGCGGCCGCCTGCGAACTCTGATCCAGCGCATTCGTCAGGACGCGACCATTCCGTCTGGCGGTTTCATCGTCAGAACGGCGGGTGTCGGAATTTCCGAAGAGGACCTGCGAAATGACGCGAAATATTTGGTGCGCACATGGCAGGATATTCGGAAATCATCTGAGAAAGTGAAGTCACCAGCCTTGGTTCATCAGGATCTTGACCTTGTACAGCGCATCTTGCGCGATCAGCTATCGGATGAGTTTACGGCGATCCGTGTGGATAGCGAAGATGAATATCTTCGTACCGTCGAGTTTGTAAATCGTATGGCTCCCCGGATGGTGAATCGCGTGAAACTTTATACACGCGACGAGCCTATCCTGGAGGCGTATAACGTCCAGGAAGAAATTGATAAGGCTCTGAAACCGAGAGTCTGGCTGCGATCGGGCGGATATCTCGTGCTTAACCAGACCGAGGCACTTGTAGCGATAGATGTTAATACAGGTAAATTTGTAGGCAAGGGAAATGCCCGGCTCGAGGACACGATCACCAAGACAAATCTCGAAGCTGTCGACGAGATCGCTCGTCAGATTAGGCTCCGGGACCTTGGCGGCATTATCGTCCTTGACCTGATCGACATGGAAGACCGGCGAAATCGAATGAAGGTCTCGCAGGCATTGCAGGAAGCTCTCGCAAGTGACAAATCGCCGACGAAGGTACTCTCGTTCAATGATTTCGGACTGATCATCATGACGCGCAAACGCGTTAAGCAGTCGCTTGAACGGACAATGTGTGCTCCCTGCGACTACTGTGAGGGAGCCGGTTGGGTTAAATCAGCTTCAACGGTCTGTTACGAGATCCTTTCCGAAGCTCGCCGGCTTTCGAAAAGCGTAGACGATGTTCGTCAAACCACTCTGAGGGTTCATCCGGATGTAGCTAAAGCATTGCGTAACAACGAGCGAGAGGTCATGGAAGAGATCGAGGCGTATTTAGGCAACGTCGATCTCTCGTCTGATGTAGCGATACATCAGGCCCAGTTCGATTTTGCGTTTGTTTAAATAGACTTTGAGGTTAACGAGAAGGATAAGCGATAGCGCTGTCCTTTTCTTTACGACCCGGAAAGATGAACACCGTCCAATATGTCCTTGAACCTCTCATCGCCTCTCAGTAAGTCAAACTCCGGAGCTGCTCCGACCCAGGTCGTCCAGGGATGATGCTCCTTCAGCGATCTCTGCAGCCAGTAGATGGCCTTTTCTTTGTCTCCAACATAAATAGAAAGATACGCCATATTGTGAGGGTTGGTCCGTTCGGGATCGTTCCTCCATTCGAATAGAAGAACGCTTATGACGTCTTCGGGGGTGGCGGTGGCATTTTTCTGAGCAGCTTTTTGTGCCAGATTCGAACTTCCATCGGCGTCCAGGCCTTGCAGGATCTCGGCTACGGCTTCATTCTTTTTGCCTTGTTGCCACAATGAACGAGAGAGCAGCCAATGAGACATTCCGAAACGCGGATCAATTTCGATCGTTTTTCTGAATTGAGCATCAGCTGCGGGAAAATCCTTCCGACAAAAATCGACCATTCCGAGATTGGCGTTCGCGATCAGCGAAAGCGGATCGAGGGCTAGACCTTTTTGGAAAGCTGCCCGAGCTTCCTCAAAGCGCCGCAGCCTCAGCAGGACCGCGCCGTATCGAAGCCAGGCGTTAGGTGAGTTCGGAGCAGCTTCCGTCGCGTGTCTTAGGGACGATTCAGCTCCGTTCCAATCCCAGTCATAGCTCATCTGAACGCTGCCCAGGGTTGCTAATGCGTCCGACGAGTCCGGCTTCAGCAAAAGAGCGTGATGAAGGGTTTCCTTGACCTCCGACACGATGTTCGGCGTAACTTCGATGTTGTTGTCATACAGCAGAAGCTCGGCATCTGCGATACCGCTGTAAGCTTCGGAAAACTGTGGATCGAGCGCAGCCGCCTGCTGGAAAAACCCGATCGCCGTTCGCAAAGAATGTTCGTCGCGTTTTCGCCAAAAATAGCGGCCTTTGAGGTATGCCTCATAGGCATCCGAGTTTGCTGTAAGCGGTTTGCTTAAGACGGGCTGAATCTTCTGCGCGTCCAGCGAGGCCAATATCTTGGTTGAAATGGCATCCTGCAAATTAAGTATCTGATCGTCTTTCCCGTCAAATTGTTCAGACCAAAGCTGTTTGCCGTCGCTGACCGAAAGCAATTGTATTGTCACGCGGAGCCGGTCGCCTTCGTGCTGGATCCTGCCGTCTAAAATGGCATCAACCAGTAATTTTTGGCCGAGTTCCCTTGGATCACTGTCGTTGTCGACGAATTGAAGTATTGCACTTGTAGGTCGGACGGCAAGTTCAGTGTTACTGCCGAGACGAGTGATAAGTGCGTCAGTGATCCGCAGCCGTAGGCCGTCGTTATCGGCGGCAGAAGCAAATGACCGCAGCGGCAGGACGGCGATGGATGCGATCTTCGGGACTGCCGCATCGGCCGGGCCTTTTCCGAATTTCCAGAAAGCTCCTCCGGCGAAAAGGAAGACGACGGCAGTAATGGCGAGGGTGCTGATAGCCCTTGTCGATAGACGCCGTCTTTGAGCTCCAAATTGACGCTCACCGTCCGAAGTGGTTTCCTCTCGTATTTCGATGGCGGTGCGGGTCAAAGCAGGTCGCTCGAGCACGAGCTCTCCATCCGGAATTTCATGTACGACACCCGAAAAGCGATAACCTCGCCTCGGAACAGTTTTGATCAGGTCGGCTTCACCGAGGTCCTTGAGAGTCTTTCGTAGAACGTAGATATTGTGGGTAAGATTGGTCTCTTCGACAAAGGCGTCATCCCAAACCTCATGCCAGATCTCTTCTTTTGAAACCAGTTCGCCGCGGCGTTCAACAAGAACGCAAAGGAGATCGACGGCTTTTGGAGGAAGGGAAACCGGCTCGTTTCCGAGCCAAAGAAGCTTTCGGCCGAGGTCGAGGCGAAATTTGCCAAAGCTGCGTAAACTACTGTGTTCACTGAACATATCCGGACCTTCAGATAAAACTCACAAAAAACTGAGAAAGAAGTCAAGAATCCTTCTTCGGTCTCGGAGTTAAATGGACATCGCTCAACCATTAGCTCGTTGAGACTGGCCTTGACTAAAGCATCGGTTGGCAAACTGGGCGTTTTGGTCAAGGCCGATTGTAGATCAAAATATGATAAACGCCAAGAAAAATTTGATAACCAGGGAAAGGCACGAAACCTTTATACTTTCTAGACCGGCCGGACTTTAACGACAATATAGATTTTCAAGAGTCGCCCGACTTCCTAGACTTTCCGGACTTTCCAGACTCTAATATTCCCATGTCTGAAAAATTCGATGAACTTGTCGATGTGATGGCTAAACTTCGGGCACCGGGCGGCTGTCCGTGGGACCGGGAGCAGACCTATGTCTCGCTGGCGCAGTATTTGTTGGAAGAAGCCTACGAGACATTTGATGCGATTCAGGAAGCGGACAAAACGGGCGAAACCGCCCACCTCAAAGAGGAACTGGGCGATCTACTCCTCCAGGTCGTTTTTCATTCGATCATCGGTGCCGAGAAGGGTGATTTTACTTTCGACGATGTGGCTGCGGGCGTTACGCAAAAACTGATCCTGAGGCATCCGCACGTTTTCGGCGACGTGAAGCTCGAGCGGGCGGAGGACGTTCTCGACAATTGGGACACGCTGAAAGCGAATGAGCGAAAGGCATCGGGCAAGAAAGTGAAGGTGCTTGAATCGATCCTTGACGAGGTGCCTGTTCATTTCCCGGGCTTGCTCGAGGCGTTGAAGGTGACGCAACGTGCGGCGAAAGTGGGGTTCGATTGGCCAAGCACGGAGCCGATCTTTGAAAAGATCGAAGAAGAGATGGGAGAACTTCGACAGGCGATCGATACACGTGATAAGGCCGAGATAGGGGAAGAGGTCGGCGACCTGCTTTTTGCGGTCGTCAATCTCGCGCGGCACCTCAATGTCGAGCCGGAGACCGCCTTAAAGCAGACAAACAAAAAATTCCGCCGCCGGTTTAAATTCATCGAGGACGAACTGAGATTGACTAATACTTCGCTTGAGGAAAGCGGCATCGAAGAAATGGACGCCTTGTGGAACAAGGCAAAAACAGCCAGCGGGTAGAAACTCGTCTCGATTTGGGACGCTCCCTTCGCTCAAAGTGTGTTGTTTCTATCCGAATTCTCTTCCTACGCCCCTAAAACAGGAGATGGCCGAATGGCACGGTGCTTGCGACCGCTGAGGTGTCTACGAGCATCGTGCCCCCGAAAGCGGAGCGTGGTCATTCTTTTTTGAACCTGGGAGGGTTGTATCAATATGAGTAAATTTATCATTGGCTTAATGCTTGCATTTTCTGGAATAGCAGCTTTTGCAGCGGTTGGTTTGGGACAAGATTCGGAAAAACAAGTTGTGGTTCATCCGGACGGATCCTATACAGTTATCGAATATCCGGTTAACAAAGAGGTGGTCGTTAATTTGCTTCCCACCGCGGGAATCAATGGCAGCACGGCGTCCGCACGAGTTGTTCGACGCGACGACGGAACGAAAGTTTATTTCGACGTGAACGGAGCTCCCTCGGATTGGGCTACCGTGTATGCCTATGCCATCGATCCGTCCGGAACGCCGACGCTACTAGGCCCGATCGCGTTTTCGAGCGGGTCGGGGAAAGGTGAATTCACGACCCCGATGAAGGATTTTATGCTGGTGCTTTCGCCGAACGCGGGAATGGTCTCGTACGACACGGCGACACCGGTCGTTTATCGCAGCGAGGCTCCAAAGGGTTATGCGATCGTCGCCCGGCGAATGACAAGCGAACGCAAAGCGGTGGCGCGAGGGCGGGCGGTGGATTCAGCCTATCAGGTACCGCTTCTGGGCGTCCCAACCTTTAAGGGGAAAACGACGGAGGTTCGAGTTAAATTTGGTGGCGAGCTTGCCGGCCTCGAAGGGAAAGCGTATCTAAAGCCGGAAGGCGGAAAAACCACAATAAAAATGCGTTTCAGCGACATGAGGAAGGTGCCGACTGATAAACGTTTTGTCTTGTGGGCATCGTCCCCTGACGGATCCTTCACCAAGATCGGACAGGTCATTAACAGTGGCTCACGTGACGAATCGGAGATCCGAGGGGAGACCGCGATGGCAGACTTTGGTTTGTTACTAACCCTTGAGGATACAGATGTGGAGCAGCCAACCAGCACTGTTTACTCGCCTTTTACGGTTACACCGTAGTTGCGAAATGCCGCGTTACGAAAAAGACGGGTTTTGACCCGTCTTTTTTATTGCGCAAAGATCTCGTGGAGGCGGTCGAGCGTTTCCGTCTGTTTGACCTTTTCGATCTCACCGATCTTTTTGACCAATCGGTTCTTATCGATGGTTCGGATCTGATCCAAAACTATTAAGCGGTCGCTGTTTAGAAAGTTTACGGGAACTCGGGTTGGATACCTGGCCGCCGGAGACGATAGCGGGGCGATGATAACGTGACCAATATTTCTGTTCATCTCGTCGGGCGAGATGACAACGCACGGACGCGTGTTCTTCGGATCGTTCGAGATGTCGTCATCAAGATTGACGAGAAATACGTCGAAACGGTTTACCATTGCCACTCCTTTTTATCGAAGGCGGCGGAACTGCCCGTTCCTACCAACTCGTCATCATCATTCTCAGCCATTGCTTTGAAAGCCTCGTCCCAACCAGCCCGCGGTTTTTGTATGTTGCGGATCAGAACACCTTCGGCGTGAATTTCAAGATCGACGTCGCCCTTCAAGCCGCTTTCTTCGAGTAAAACTTTGGGAATTCGAATTCCCTGCGAATTGCCGATCTGGATTATCTGAGATTTCATGATTACATTGTAATTACAACGTAGGAAGTATTCAAAGATAGTTCGCGAGCACACGAAACAAGGCTTGGACCATCGGCTTTATTTCAACACGATCTGCCTCAGATCGTTGGTGTAGGGCCAGAGAACCTCAGGGAGCAGAATACTGCCATCCTCTTGTTGATAGTTTTCGAGAACTGCGATCCACGTTCGGCCCACGGCCAAACCGGAGCCATTTAGCGTGTGGACATACTCCGGCTTCGCGCCGCCTGCCCGGCGGAAGCGAAGATTCATCCGACGCGCCTGAAAATCACCGCAGTTCGAACAGCTCGAAATCTCCCGATAGGTTTTCTGGCTGGGCAGCCAAACCTCGATGTCATATGTTTTGCGGGCACCAAAGCCCATGTCACCCGTGGATAGGACTACGATCCGATACGGCAGACCCAAAAACTGCAAGATACGCTCCGCGTTCGCGGTAAGATTTTCGTGCTCTTCTTCGGAAGTTTCGGGAAAAGCGAGCTTTACCAGCTCGACCTTTTCGAATTGGTGCTGGCGGATCAATCCCCTTGTGTCACGGCCATAGCTGCCCGCCTCGCTGCGAAAACACGGGGTGTAGGCGACAAAGTGCTTTGGCAGATCGGAAGCATCTAGGATCTCTTCGGCGTAATAATTGGTGACGGGAACCTCCGCCGTCGGGATCAGAGCGAATTCCCTTTCATCCTTAATGTGAAAAAGGTCATCCTCGAACTTCGGAAGCTGATTCGTGCCAAAGAGCGCCTTGCGATTCACAAGAAAAGGAGGAAGTGTTTCAGTGTATCCATGCTCGTTCGTATGAACATCGAGCATAAAATTGACGAGGGCCCGTTCGAGGCGGGCTCCGGCACCATTCAGGATCGCGAAGCGAGAACCCGCAATCTTGGTGGCCCGTTCAAGGTCAAGAATACCCAGAGCCTCGCCGAGATCGACGTGGTCCTTTGGCTCAAAATCGAAAACACGCGGCTCGCCCCATTTTCGGATCTCACGATTTTCCGACTCGTCCGCCCCAACGGGAACATCATCGGCCGGGATATTCGGAAGTCCTGCAAGCAGTTCGTGCATCGCCGCATCCGACTGGTCACGCTGTTTTTCAAGTTCGGCCTGTCTATCTTTGAGGCCGGCAACCTCGGCCTTTTTGATCTCAGCATCGTCCTTTTTGCCCGCCTGCATCAATGCGCCGATCTCTTTGCTTGCGGCATTTCGCTGCTGGTTTATGCCGTCAGCTTCGTTTATGACGCGGCGGCGCTCAGCATCGAGTTCGACGAACTTATCGAGCGTTTCGGGCGGGAAATTTCGATTAACGAGCGCGGCTCGAACCGCATCGAGATTTTCTCGAACGAAGTTGAGGTCAAGCATGAGTTACCTGTTTTTGGTCGCGAGCATTACGAGGACCTTGTCGATGCGTCTAAGTCTCGTTTCAGGCTGTTTTGCCTGTTCGATCGCACGGACATGCTCCTTTCTGTGCGTATAGCTCAGGCTGTCCCAAGCATCTCGCAGGTCGTTTCGTTTAAGCTCGGCAGCTAGATCCTTCGGCACCGCTACCGTTCTTTCGACGACATCCTGCTCGATGGTGACCACAATGTTATCACCGGCCTCGACGCACGCCGCCTCTCGGAACGTTTTTGGTATACCCAGCATGTACCTACCGCCCATGCTGACGATCGAACCACGGTATTCGGCCCCGTTTATGCCAACCTTAACTAAAACGCGCTTGGCGCCATAGATCTTTTCGACATCAAACGGGATCTTGATGCCCGTGGCATCCAGTTTAGAGTGCTTTTCGAGCTTTGCGGTGAATGTTTGTTTATCGGCCATATTTAACCTAAAATTTTAGTTTTGTGTAGTAAAACACTTATTGAATTTAACAAAAGCGCAATGACAAAGAAAATTCGGAAAGCGGTTTTCCCCGCAGCGGGCCTCGGAACAAGGTTTCTGCCGGCGACAAAAGCCTCCCCAAAAGAGATGCTTCCGCTGGTCGATAAGCCATTGATCCAGTACGCAGTGGAGGAGGCGGTGGCAAGCGGGATCGAGACGATACTCATAATTACCGGACGCGAAAAAAGTTCGATCGAGAATCATTTTGATATCTCGTTCGAACTCGAACAGATGCTTCGCGAGAAAGGCAAGGGAGAATTGTTTGAGCAGGTCAGAGCCATCTCGGACATCGTGAACATATGCTATACCCGGCAAAAGCAGGCGTTAGGCCTGGGCCACGCAATATATCAGGCAAAGGATTTTGTTGGAGACGAGCCGTTTGCAGCCCTGCTCGCCGATGATATCGTCGACGCCGAAAAGCCTGCCCTAAAGCAGATGATCGAGGTCTTTGAGAAATACGAGTCGCCTGTGATCGCAACAATGCAGGTCGCGGGCGAGGCCATATCGCGGTTTGGGGTGATCGACGCGGACGAGGTGGAGCCGGGGGTTTTTAAGATCAAGGAGATGGTTGAAAAACCGGCATTTGCGGACGCTCCTTCAGACCTCGCGATTATCGGGCGTTATATCTTCACCCCTGATATATTCGCGGCGATCGAGTCTACAGAACCGGGTGCTGGAGGTGAGATACAAATAACGGATGCGATGCGCAAACTGCTCAAGCAGCGGCCGGTTTACGCCGTAAAGCTCGAGGGCACCCGTCACGATGCGGGCGACAAGTTGGGCTTCCTTATAGCAACCGTCGAATTTGCGTTAAAACGCGAAGATCTTGGCGACGCCTTTAGGAAGTATCTAAAATCGCTAAAATTATGATTGTTGCCTAGCGGACTGTCTGGAACTGATCACCAATTGGATGACGATCAGTAGGATAACGCTCACGGCGAGGACATACATCCCCGAACGCAGGTCCCCAACGCGATTTGAAAAAAAACCGATCAGCCAGGTTATGGCAATGCTTCCGAGGTTGCCGGCGATAAACAGCGGCATAGCGCGGCGGATAGCCTGATCGCCAAAAATCCGGCCAAATCGGGCAAGCGAGGTCGGAAAGATCGACGAGGTCCCGAAGCCAGAGAGAATTGCTCCGAGGAGGAGAGCGTCGGTCGAATGGGCGGCTAGTGTGACCGCCATACCGGCCAGGATCAAGGCTAACCCCAAAAGGATCGCCCGGTTTTCGTTCAAAAAACGTAAATACAATGGCGCTACTCCGCGGCCGATCACAAAAAATACAAAATAGACAAACGTAGGCGAAAGCACTCGAACCGAAGCATCGTAGTCGATACGCTCGGAGAAGGTCGTCAGCCACCCACCGATGCCGCTTTCGAAACCGACGTGAATAAAATTGAATATGGCAAGTATCCACGCTATGCTCGTCGTCCAAATTTCGGTCCGGGTAGGCTCTTCGGTATCACTCGAGAGGATTGGTGCGATCTCGACGCCCTTTCCAAAAATGGCGGCAAGTCCCGCGGCAACCATCAACGCCGCGACTATCAGAAGTGTTGCGGTAAGTATGCTTGAGCCGCTCGAAAATGTGTCAATAAATGGCTTGCACAGGATCGCTCCTACTCCCCAACAAAAATTCAGGATGTTCAGGGCTGACGCGGGGCGCGACGGATTCATTTCGAGAACCAGCATATTCACCGAAGGAAGGGTTAGCCCGACACCGATACCGTTCAAAGCAAAAGCAATGAGACAGGTAAAGTACGAGCTCGAATTCATCAGCAGAACACCGCCCGCCATGAAAAGACAGCCGAAAACGGTCGCTGGAACGTATTTGTGATTTCGTCCAAACCAACTGGTTAAATACGTGCCTAAAAGCGAGCCGCCAAATTGAGACGGAAAAAAATAGCCGGCCTCAAGATCGTTGAGCGAAAATCTGGCAGTCATCACGGGGAGAACCTGGCCGATCATGATAGTCGTGAATCCCGACAATACAAAAACGGCATGAAGGACGATCGTGATCGTGCGGTTTTGGTTCGTCCTTCTTCTCATAAAGGTCATTTCTCGCCAGAGTGGAAATTTTCACGCAAAGTTGTCAAGAACGCAAAGACGATCGATTTCCCGGCACAATGTGGTTCCGGGCCGTCGCCGTTATTCGCAAACAATCGTTCATTTCGGTAGTATTTAGCTTTAATTAAGGTTTTTGCAAAATGTCGCTTGCCACTATCGAAGAAGCCGCGCGAGATATTCGTGACGGCAAAATGATCATCATCGTCGACGACGAAGACCGCGAAAACGAGGGCGATCTCGTTTGCGCAGCCGAGAAGGTCACGCCGGAGATCATTAATTTCATGGCGACCCATGGCCGTGGGCTGATCTGTCTGCCCCTGACCGAAGAGCGATGTGACGAGTTGCAGCTTTTCCCTCAAACTTCGGAAAATACCTCGTCGATGGGAACGGCATTCACGATCTCTATCGAAGCCCGCGAAGGTGTGACGACCGGTATCTCGGCGGCCGACCGTGCGAAAACGATTCTTACCGCCGTGAATCCCGATTCCCGGCCGCACGATCTGGCTCGGCCTGGGCATGTTTTCCCCTTGAGGGCAAAACGCGGAGGCGTGCTGGTCAGGGTCGGGCAGACCGAGGCGAGTGTCGATATGGCACGCATCGCGGGTCTATCGCCGGCCGCAGTGATCTGCGAAATAATGAACGACGACGGCACCATGGCGAGGATGCCTGAACTCGAGGCATTTGCCGAAAAACACGCTTTAAAGATCATATCGGTCGCAGATCTGGTCCGATATCGCATTCAAAAGGAAATGCTCGTAAGACCAGTGGTCGAAACCAACCTCACGACTGCTTACGGAGATTTCCGCGCGATCCTGTATCAGAACGATATGAATGGCGAAGTTCACCTCGCAATGGTGATGGGCGACGTTTCGGGGACAACCGAACCTGTGCTCGTTCGCGTCCAAACCGAGAACATTACGTTCGCCATGTTTGGCTCGACGGCCGGCGATGCGGCCCGGGCGATGCAGGCGTCTCTCACGAAAATTTCGGAAGCAGGGCGCGGGGTGATTCTTTACCTGCGGCAGCGTGAAAACAATCTGGATCTTGTTGACCAGTTAAAGACCTACGCGCTAATGCTTGAAAAAGGTGTTGATTTTCAGGCGGCTAAACGCGAAACTGGATACGGTAAACTCCACGATTACGGTATTGGAGCCCAGATATTGAAAGATCTGGGAGTTAAGCGTATTCGTCTTTTATCAAACCACCCGCCCAGGGTGAATGCGATCGAGGCATTCGATCTTGAGATCGTGGAAACGGTCAATTTGTAATTCGGCATCTCTCTCCAACCGAGGAAATATATGCCTGAAAATGAAGTCGAACAAGGGGAAGGGACAATAGAATCATCAGAGAACAACACTGAAGGCCGGGGCAGACTTGCTCGACGCGGTCTTTTATCGCTCCGCAGTCTGGGAATTGTCGTGGCAAGCCTTGCGTTTTTAGCACTCCTTTTGGTGCTGGTCGTTTTCATCAGCTATCGAGCTGGTGTTTTTGACGGGTATATCAAAGCACAGCTTGTAAGCAAATTTTCCGACATCGGTATGAACTTCGACGCGGATGTATTTCGGGTCACAGCCAACCCTCTCGAAGTCGAACTCAAGAACGCTACCTTCACCGACAAGATCACCGGCGAAAAGCTCTTTTTCGTTCGCGACGCTCATCTCGGGCTTTCGATCAAAGATCTTTACGCATGGCAGCTCAGCCGTGATATCAGCCTCGATTCGACGGACGTCAATGGAGCTGAGGTTTGGGTCAGGTTCGACGAGAACGGCAAGTCAAATTTTTCAAACTTACATTTTGTCGAAGGCCAGGGCGGGCGCATCAACTTCCTTTACGAATCCGTCAATTTTTCTCTTAAAGACAGCGTTGTACATATCGGCGATCTCAGCCGCAAGATCGACGCGAACGCTCGAAACGTCACCTTCTTTCTGGAACCTCAAGACTTAAGCGTTCCCGATGCACAAAAGCGATACAAGGTCTCGTTCAATTCGACGGAGTCCGACCTTAGTTACGATGGCCATCGTCTCGAAAAGATCAGCGTGAATGCGAAAGGAATTGCCGACCGCAACGGGGCGGAGATCAGCGACCTGCATATTACGACACCGATAGGCGAATCGGATCTGAACGGTACAGTGAGCGATTGGGCATCGCTGAAATATTCGCTCAATGTCGAATCGAATGTTGATCTGACGCAGGCTTCGACTCTTTTTCCGCTCGGTACAGCGATCCGCGGCGTGGGTAATTTTCGCGGCACGGTTTCCGGCGAGGGCGAAACATACAAGATCGATGGAAAAGCGGATACCGATTCACTCACCGCGGCAGGAGTCTATTTGAAGGGCGTTAATGTCGAAGGCACCGTTCAGGGAACGAACTCTTCCTATGACGCTAATGGAACCGCCGTCGCCCAGCTTCTTACCTTTGAAGATTTTAGGATCGAATTCCCAAAGCTGATCGGCCACATTCGTGGAACGGGAACGGATTTTCGCTGGGTCGGAGAACTAGACGCGATCGCCGCAAAGTCGCCCTCGATGACCCTCGGCGGATTGTTTCTCTCCGACGCGGTCGCTGAGTATGAGGATAAGCATCTAACATTAAGCGCCGGAAATGGGCGGGCTAAGCAGTTCAAGATCGGTGACACCGAGTTTCAGAACCTGACGGCTCTCAACCTCAAATTCTCGCCGAAGGGCGACGCATTCAAGATCACGGCGCCGAATGCTCGGGCGGACTCGTTTTCGACAAAAGGCGTGGTACTGAAAAGTGTCGCGGGCAGCATGGTCCAAGTGGCCCACTCGATAGGCCGAACTGATATTGAGGCAAAAAACTTGACGTCGGCTTCGGCGCAAATAAAGACCGCAAAGCTCACGGATGTAGCGGCAGCCAATTTTCTATTCACGGATCTGCCGGCATCGACAAATATTCTCGCGAGAAATCTTCGTGCCCGAAGCGTCAATGCGAACGGCGTCGTGATCAGCGGCATCGATGCTCCCGAAGTCACGCTAAAGGACGATGCGGCGGAGACGGTCATATATTCCGACAAGACTCGCGTCGCTAAAATAGATGCAGGTTCGGCCGTGCTCGGGAGTCTTAACGTCGCAGGTGTTCGCTTGACGATACGCCGCGGGACTATATCGGGAACGTCTGATGACATCGACGCAGGCGACGTGCAGATCACAAAAGCCAGCGGCCTCGCGGACGGCGGAACGCTGCAGGCAGTAAAGATCGCAAGACCCGTTTTCATGCTTGAGCCATCCGGCCGCTATCGAGCAAGCGCCGATATGAGCATTGGCGGTGGAATGGTCGGGCAAGTAAATCTCGGTGCGGCCCATGCCGATGTCGATATTAACAACGACAAGCTTGCGCTAAATAATCTGACGGCAGAAGTGATGAATGGCCGAGCAGACGGCACTGCTCTGATCGCCATGAACGATCGGTCGCGATCGCAGATCACGGCAAATTTTTCGAATTTGGACATCGGCAAGCTGCTTGCGTTACAAGGCGGCAGAATTCTGCCCGTAAATGGCGAAACGACGGGCAAGGTTGACTTGACATTTGACGGGACCAACTTTCGAGACGCTTCGGGGACGGTCAGCGCGGATATTAGCGCAAATGCGGGAACAGCCGAGAGCGGCCTGGTTCCGGTGAACGGGCGAGTCGAGCTTACAGGAACGAACGGCCTTTTTTCGATCAACCAGGCGAAACTCAACTCGACCAAGACCGAGTTGTCCGCCGCGGGCCGGTTCGATCTCAAGGATTCAAATTCAGATCTGACGGTCGCTTTGAATTCCACGGACGCGAGCGAGGTGGATCGGTTGATACGCGTCTTAGGACTGTCGCCGGAACTTGAGCAACAGCTCGATTCGAACCAGGTCGCTCTAGCAGGCAGCCTTAAATTTAACGGCAAGATCACCGGCAACGTTACGGATCCGGTCATTAACGGCAACGCCTCACTCGATGCGATCTCGATGCGGGGAAAAGAGCTTGGCAATCTAACGACCGGTGTTTACGTTTCGCCTGACGGAATAAATATCAAAAACGGCAAGCTGACCGAGAGCGACGGTGGTAACGCCGATTTCGATATTGCGATACCGAATGGCGGCGCAGATAACGTCACGGTCGACGCTACATTTAAGAACATCAATGCAGCAAATCTGATCGCCGCCCTTCCGATCGCCGATTATCTGCCGGCTGGTGTGCGCGATTTCACAGCTCAGGCCTCCGGTACAGCGAAGATATCGGGGCTACCGAACAAAGCGGTCGGTTCGATCGATCTCTCGTCAGCTGCCGGTTCGGTCTCGGGTCAATCGTTCGACGCATTCGCCGCTAAGGCTACGTTCCGGGGAACGCTTATCACGCTCGAGAATCTCGAGATACGTTCGACTGATGGATATGCGACAGCAAAAGGAACGTATGACCGGTCGACGACTGCGTTCAATTTCGAGCTCGAGGGCAAGAACGTCCAACTTTCAGGACTAAGAAATTCGCTCACGCAAAACCCGAATATTCCCGCTATCACCGGCAACGCCGATTTTACCGCCAAGGCGACCGGCGAGACGGACAGCTCGGCCTCCTACAACGTCAATTTTAGTGGGACAGCGAACGACGTAAAGATAAACGACAACGTTTTTGGCAATGTCTCTTTCAAGGGTGTGACGGCTAATCAACACCTCGTGGCCGACCTCACGGCTGACGTTCAGGGGCATGCGCAAGTGATCAATGCGTCGGTGAATTTCGGTGATGAAAATATGCCATTTCACGCCGAGACCATTTTTGATCAGAGTCCGCTGGAACCGTATTTTGCGTTTTTCCCGCAGCTTCGCGGACAGCCCATCGGCGGAACGGCCTCCGGCCACCTTGTGATCGGAGGAAACCTCTCAACCCTCGCGGCGGATGGAACGCGGGCCTATACAACTTCAAATATCTCGGGCTCGGCTGACCTTACGCAGCTTAGTTTCAGGTTTCAAGATACGCCCTTAACTGCCACCGAGCCACTATCGGTCAAATTCAGCCCGAGCGAGGTCGCTATCAACAACGCCAAATTCGCAGGCGGCGGCTCTAACATGACGGTGAACGGAACTATCGCCTTGGGCGAAAACGGAACAAACAATTTTGCTATCGATGGCCGCATCAATCTCAATCTCCTCAACCTGACGTCGAAAGATACCTTTTTCGCCGGCTTTGCGGACGTCTCGGTCCGTCTCATCGGGCCAAGCAGAACATCCGTCCTCTCCGGAACCGCCAATATCGACAATGGTTCGGTATCGACTTTTATCGGTTCGGATCGCATAACGCTTGACCGCATCAAGACAAATATTATTTTCACATCCAATCAGGCACAGATCGAAAGAGCGACGGGATACTTGGGCGGCGGAAAATTTGTCGCAAGCGGCGGCGCGCTGCTGAATGGATTGAGCCTGCAGGAGTTTCGTGTCGACCTCAACGGCAATAGCGTTACCATTCCATTGCCAAGCAATTTTATTACGACAGGCGACGCTGATCTTGAGGTCGCGGGCCGCAGGTTCAATGCAAGCGATGGAACATTCGACGCATTGCGTCCCCTTCACATCGCGGTCACGGGCCGCATAATCGCCCGCCGCAGCCTCTATACAAAAGACATCGATCTGTCAAACGTGGTTGGCGTCCGTCGCGACACCTCGTTGTCATCCGCGGGCGGTGGAAATATTGCGCCGATCAAATTCGATCTGACCGTGGACGGAAGGAACGCGTTGGTCGTGCGAAATAATATAGCCGACCTCACCGCGTCGGTCTCGCTTCACGTTACCGGCGACTCTGACAATCCGCAGGTCGCTGGCCGGATCACGGCCGATAGCGGAACGATCTTTTTCCGCAAAGACCGATACGTCGTCCAGCGCGCCGTGCTCGAATTTCCGCCTGAAACGTCGATCGAGCCGATAATAAACCTGCAGGCTGAAACCGAGATCGCGGGCTATCAGATATTTGTCAATCTCGCAGGGCCGCTGAACGAGACCGACCAGATGTCGGCGGTCGTTCGTTCGAGTCCTGCTCTGCCGCAGGCTGATGTCGTTTCGTTAATTACTACCGGAAGCCTATCAAATAACGAGGGCGGCATTCCGACCCTTGCACAAACCGGCATCAACACAGCGGCCGAAGTTTTGACCGACGCGATCATCAACAACCCTGCGCGGAAAGCGACTGACAAGCTTTTCGGGTTGAACGTTTTCGAGATCGATCCGATTCTGTCCGGCGAGCGACTCAATCCCTCGGCGCGGTTGACGGTTGGTCGTCAGATCAACAACAATCTGAGAATTACTTATTCGACGAACCTCTCGCAGGACCAGAATCAGGTTCTTGCGTTCGAGTATCGTGTCTCTAACAAGCTTTCGCTCGTTGCTCAATATGAGCAACGGTCGCTAAGCAACGTAACGCGAAACCGCGACAATTTTAGTTTTGAAATACGCTTTAGACGTAGATTTTAGATCGGGCAAATGGCCCCTGACTCGTTTAGAGAGCTGAATTTATTGGCAGGCATGCTTTCGGACAAACGGAGAAAAAAAGCGGAGAGATTTTTACGACGGATCCTACTCCGCGAAGCGGTCGCTGCGCGGCTGTCAATTGTTCTCAGTATTGTTTGCCTCTACCAATGTCTAGCGGCTCCAGCCGTGGTTGCACAAAGCGACTTCGAGAACCGACACGTTAGCTCGATCGAGCTATCCATCGACGGCTCGACGGGAACTTCGCCGGAGGCCGAGCAATTCCGATCGATCGCCGCGGATGCTGTTGGCATTTCATATTCGGCGGTCAAGATCCGCGAATCTATAGACGCTCTTCATCACACGGGCCGCATTGTGTCCGTCATCGTAAAGGCCAAAGAGGACGGCGCTGAAGGAGTTATCGTCCAATATCTGGTAAAGCTTCAGACACAAGCGGATAAAGTAAGCGTCGAGGTCGGCAACCAGGAAGGGACGACCGTAAAAGAGCAGGACTTGCTCTTCAAATTGAGCCTGTTGAGTTCCGGTGCCTCGATCAATGAACAGACGCTGCGGGACAATGCCAACCTCATCCTTGAGTATCTGCGAGACCTCGGCTACTACAATGCCGAAGTAACGTTCAAGACGCAGCCCTCGGTCGGTGCGTATCGCGTCAACGTCACCTTTGTTGTAAACCCGAATGTTCAGGCAAAGGTACAGGAATTTAAGATCAACATCGATGGGTACGATGCCGCCAAGATTCTCCCCGAACTCCAATTAAAACCCGGCGAAGGTTATACCCGTGCCCTGCTCGACAAAGACGTCGAAAAGATCAAAAGCCTGCTTCGCAAGGATGATTTTCTCGCTCCCGAACTGGAAGAACCTCG
>JBDTZW010000043.1:0-5501 GCA_040004905.1 Acidobacteriota bacterium | reverse complement strand
TTCCCGCAAGCGACAGGTGGCCGAGCGAATCGGCGCCGATGTATTCGCAAACTTCCTCGTTGGTCATGCGCGAGGCGATCAGGTCCTTCCGGTGAGGCGTATCGACGCCATAGTAGCAGGAATGCGTGGTCGGCGGGCACGAAATGCGGATATGCACCTCTTCCGCTCCGGCTTCGCGCACCATTTCGACGATCTTTTTCGAGGTCGTGCCGCGGACGATCGAATCGTCAACCAATATAACTCGCCGTCCGTTGATCAGGTCCTTGATCGGATTTAATTTCAAACGCACACCAAACGAACGGATCGATTGCGAAGGCTCGATAAACGTGCGGCCGACGTAATGGTTACGAATGATCGCCTGACGATAATTGATACCGGACTCGCGTGCATATCCTATCGCGGCCGCGACACCGGAATCGGGAACCGGCACAACGATGTCCGCATCGACGGGATGCTCGATCGCAAGCTGTTTGCCCATCTTATGACGCGACTCATTGACCGAGCGTCCATAGATGGTTGAATCGGGCCGCGAAAAATAAACGTGCTCGAATGTGCAGACCGAATGAGGCTTTACCGCGAACGGTTTTGACGAGTGAAGTCCCGTCTCGTCGATGATCACCATCTCACCGGGTTCTACTTCACGGACGTATTTGGCATCGATCAGGTCAAAGGCGCACGTTTCGGAAGCGACGCACCAAGCGTCTTTCAATTTGCCGAGATTGAGCGGCCGGAAGCCCCGCGCGTCCCGGACGGCGATGAGCGATGCCGGAGTAAGAAAAAGGAGCGAAAATGCTCCTTCCGTATCGTGCAGAACTTTCGTGATGGCCTCGACCACATTTTTGGCCGGCGTGCGAGCGATGCTGTGAAGAATAGTCTCGGTATCGGACGTCGAAGAAAAGATCGCACCCGCTTTTTCAAGCTCAGCTCGTTTCTGGCCGGCAAAGGGCAGATTGCCGTTATGACAAACCGCGATGTCGCCATGCTGGCACGTGACCGAAAACGGCTGGACTTCCTTGATCGTGTTCTTGCCAGTCGTAGAATACCGCGTGTGCCCGATCGCACTCGTACCAGTCAGCTTCTTAAGAACATCTTCGTTCAGCACATCGGCGACGAGGCCCTGTGAGCGGAACTCATGGAGGTCCCGGCCGTCACTAGAAACGATCCCACAAGCCTCCTGCCCGCGATGCTGCTGAGCAAACAAGCCGAGCTGCGTCAGCGTAGAGGCCTCGGCGTGGCCAAAAATGCCGAAAATACCGCATTCTTCGTGAAATTTGTCCAGGATCAGGTCCATCCAACTACTATTTTGCCACAGCGGTGCGGCAAAAGATAATCACGCGGGGTGGTCAGCTTTCGCGTAGTCGTATTTGAAGGTACCGGCGAATTCGTTCGTAGGCTGGATCGAGATGATCAGCGATTTCGACGTAGGCGTTTCGCTTTTGTCGGCAAAACTGCCGAGCGGGACAAGCGGGTTTGCCTCGGGGAAATATGCGGCGGCACAGCCTTTTGGAATGGGATACGGAACGACGATGAAACGGTAAACGTGACGTTCTTCGTCTTTAAAATGGCTGGTGAGATTTACCACCTGTCCGGTTTTCAGTTTCAGTTTTTTGATATCGTCCGGGTTTAGAAAAACAACGCGGCGTTCGCCTTGGATGCCGCGGTAACGATCGCTGAGGTCGTAAATGGTCGTGTTGAATTGGTTGTGCGATCGGATCGTCGTTAGCAGAAGCTGCCCTACTTTGAGCTCTGACTTTTGGAGCTTTGACGTCATGAATTGAGCCTTTTTCGTTTTCGTGGGAAAGATACCTTCGTGCGGCGGGTTCTTGAGGTAAAATCCGCCGGGCTCGCGAACGCGCTTGTTGTAATCTTCGCAGCCGCCGACCACACGCGAGATCGAGTCGCGGATGTTATCGTAAGTCGCCGCCATCTTGTCCCAATCGACCGTCGATCTTTCACCAAGCGTGGCTTTGGCAAGCTGCGCAATGATCCACGGTTCACTGCGAAGATGGTCGGACGCAGGCTTTAGAATTCCCTTAGACATCTGCACATTGAGCATCGTGCTTTCGGTAGAGACAAACTGTTCGCCCGACGCCTGCATGTCGACCTCGCTGCGGCCGAGACACGGCAGGATCAAAGATTGGTTTCCGGCAGCGAGAGCAGTTCGATTGAGCTTTGTGATGACCTGAACGGTCAGTCGGCATTTTTTTAACGCGTCGAAAACGACATCGGTGTCGGGCGTCGCAGATAGAAAATTACCACCCATCGCGAAGAAGACCTTCGCCCGGCCATCACCCATCGCGGCGATACTTTTGATGGTGCTGAATCCTTCTTTTCGCGGAGCTTTGAAATTAAATTCCTTTTCGAGCGGATCGAAAAAATCGTCCTTCACTTTTTCCCAGATGCCCATAGTACGGTCGCCCTGGACATTGGAATGGCCTCGGACGGGACACACTCCTGCACCTTCTTTGCCGATCTGTCCGCGAAGCAGATGGAGATTGACAAGGTCCTGAATAGTCGCCACCGCGTGCTTGTGCTGCGTCAAACCCATCGCCCAGCACGTGATAACGCGCTTTGCGTTAATGAACATCTCGGCCGCTTCGACGATCTGCTCAAGTGCGAGACCGCTTTCGCTCAGTATGTCTTCCCAAGGTGTCGCTTCAAGAACGGCGAGAAATTTCTCATATCCTTCTGTCTGCTCGTTGATAAATTTTTGATCAAACACGGAACCCGGCGACGCCAATTCGCGCTCGCACATGACCTTCATCATGCCCTTTAGCACGGCCATATCGCCGCCGATCCGCAACGGCAGGTGAAGATCGGCGAAGTGCGTGTTTGGATGATTCGTCAAAACGCTAACCGGAAACATCAGCGGGTTGCGGTAATGCTGCGGGTTCGGATTCACGAAATTGAGAAGGCCCGCCTCTGGCAGCGGATTGATCGCAAGCATTTTCGCTCCGGCGCGTTTTGCGTCCTCAAGCGACGACATCATTCGCGGCGCGTTCGTTCCCGGGTTTTGGCCGATGACGATCACAAGATCGGTCTTTTCAAAATCCGACAATCGAACCGTCGCCTTTCCCAGTCCGATCGACTCAGTTAAAGCAATGCCGGACGATTCATGACACATGTTCGAGCAATCGGGGAGATTATTGGTGCCGAACTGTCGAACAAAAAGCTGATAGAGAAACGCTGCTTCGTTTGATGTGCGGCCTGATGTGTAGAAGATGGCTTCGTCGGGCGAGTCGAGCGCATTTAATTCGCCGGCGATCAACGCGAACGCGTCTTCCCAAGATATCGGCGTGTAATGCGTCGCACCCTTTCGCAGGATCAATGGTTCGGTCAAGCGCCCCTGAGCATTGAGCCACTGATCCTCTTTTTCGAAGAGTTCGGCGATATTATATTTGGCGAAAAACTCTGCTCCGATCTTTTTTGTAGTTGCTTCGTCGGCGAGGGCTTTGGCTCCGCTCTCGCAAAATTCGGCGATCGTGCGGTCTTTATCAGGGTCCGGCCAGGCGCAGGATTGACAATCGATGCCGCCTCTTTGGTTGAGCTTTAGAAGAGCACGCGTGCCGCGGACAACGCCCATTTTTCCGAAACCCTGCTTCATGGTCGCAGTGATAGCTTTTGATCCGGCGGCGATCGTTAGAGGTTTGGTAACGTGCAGGTCGGTCAGCTTTTCAGGGGACCTGTCGTCCTTGGCGTTTTTTTCTATTTCCTTGTCCATTGCTTCCCTTGATCGTCGATGGCTTCAAATAATTCGTGACTCGTCCGTGTAGATATTAAACCTACCGTCCCGCAAAAATCCGATCAGCGTCATTTCGTATTCGGCAGCAAGCTCGACCGCCAAACTCGACGGTGCCCCGACGGCGGCCAAAATTGGAATTCCCGCCATCAAAGCCTTTTGAACAAGCTCAAAACTCGCACGTCCGCTCACGAGCAATATCTTTTCGGACAAAGGCATTTCGCCGGCGAGAAATTTTGCACCGATCACTTTGTCAAGAGCATTGTGCCGGCCGACGTCTTCGCGCACGATATCCAGTTCGCCATCCAAATTAAACAGCGCAGACGCATGCAGGCCGCCTGTCTTCTCGAATACATTTTGCGCGGCGCGCAGCGTTTCAGGCAGTTTGTGAAATAGCTCACGCGCGATCTTTGGATGACCTTTCTCGATCGTTTTGCTTACGCCGGTTCGCAGGGCTTCGATCGAGCTTTTGCCGCAAACGCCGCAACTTGATGTGGTGTAGAAATTTCGTTCTAGACGCTTGAGATCAACATCGACGCCTTCGTTTAGATCGACACGGATCGTATTCGAATTAAGCGCGGAAGCGCGATCCAGAACGCCGTTGTCCCGCCCGATCTTGAGCCCGCAGTGACGGACCTGTTTGACTTGATGGGGCGAGCTAAGAATCCCTTCCGTAAAAAGAAAGCCTGCCGCGAGCTCACCGTCGTTTCCGGGTGTCCTCATGGTGATCGAGATCGCACGATGCTCAGTGCGGCCAGTGTTTGGCAAGCCGATCCTGATCTCAAGCGGTTCTTCAACCGCGAGCACATCCGAAAGATCTAAGTCAGGAGCTCCTGTCGCCACACGGCGCACCGATCGTTCCGATAATCCTGGAGCAGCTTTCACAATTGGATATTAACAGAGCGTTTAGACAAACCACATAGGACCATAGAACACATAGCAATAGAAAGATCTATGTGACCTGTGTTCTTATACGGTAAAAAGTCCTAATCGGCAGAGAGTATGCGACCGCGGCATTCGCCGAAACCTATGCGGCGAAAGCCCGTTCGTTCGCAGAAGCCTTTCATGATGATCTCGTCGCCGTCTTCGAGAAAGCGGCGCGTCTCGCCGCCCGGAAGTTCGATCGGTTCGGTGCCGCGCCACGAGAGTTCGAGCATCGACCCGCGTTCGCTTTTTCCCTTGCCGCTCACCGTTCCCGAAGCGATCAGGTCGCCGGTCTGGAGATTGCAGCCGTTTGACGCGTGGTGCGTCAGCATCTGACCGACCGTCCAGTAGAGGTCCTTTGTGTTCGAACGCGAGAGCATATGCGGCTCGATGTTTTCGGCCCGCATCTTTTCGGTTTGGATGTAAACCTCGAGATTGATGTCGAGGCCGCCGAATTTTTGATTCGCGACGTCATTGAGATAATCGAGCGGCTGTGGATCGCTCGCGTCGCGTTCGAAGGCAGGCGCGCGGAACGGCGCCAGTGCCTCCATCGTGACGACGAAAGGCGAGATCGTCGTTGCAAAATTCTTTGCGAGGAACGGTCCGAGCGGCTGATATTCCCAAGCCTGTATGTCGCGGGCGGACCAGTCGTTGACGAGACACATTCCGAAGACATGCTGCTCCGCTTCGCCGATCGCTACCGGCGAGCCCTGCTCATTGCCCTGCCCGACAAAGAATCCTAATTCCATCTCATAATCGAGATTCTTACACGGCATAAAGACAGGCGGAGCCTCGGCGTCGCTGCGATTCTGCCCATGCGGCCGCTTCACGTCCGTCC
>JBDTZW010000432.1:0-1661 GCA_040004905.1 Acidobacteriota bacterium | reverse complement strand
GCTTCACCCGCTCCGAAAACCCCCACAACAGCCGCGGGACCAGCTCCCACACCACCGAGATCACCCACTCCTACGAACCGCCGCCGGAGGTGGAACCATAGAACAAGGTCCGTATCGATGCCGCGTTTTACGCGAAACCCGATTGGGCGATCAAGCGGATCCATCCACTGATCGTGTTATGAAAAATATACTTGCATACTATTTTATTATGTTATATATTCTCAAATGACATTAGGTATAGTAATGATCGCAGACGGCAACAATTTAGACGCTTTTGACGGTACGGACATTCGGACGGCGTCTGTGCGTATCGGCGAAATTATCATTCCGGTAATTAGCATTATTCTTTTTAAGAAAATGCTGGGATGACGATCTTTACGAAGCCTTAAACAAATTCTAAAGCCGTCATCCTTCAAAAAAAGGGTGACGGCCTTTTTGTCTCGACGAACCATCAGGGATCCATTATGAGTACTGTGGCTGTATCAGAAGGAGTTGCGTTGCGTAAGCTTAAGGGGGTGGAGCTTCCTCCTGTCATGCAGCCTGAACTTCGCGGCGCCGAGATATTGATCCGTGCGTTGATCGAGAATGGAGTTGATACCGTTTTCGGTTTGCCGGGCGGTGCGGTTCTGCATATTTACGACGAGATCTGGCGATACCGCGACCGGATCACTCATTATCTCGTCCGCCACGAACAAGGTGCCGTCCACGCCGCCGAGGGCTATGCCAGGGCCAGCGGAAAGGTCGGTGTCGCTCTTGTAACATCCGGCCCCGGAGCGACGAACGCAGTGACCGGCATCGCGACCGCCTATATGGACTCGGTGCCGCTCGTCGTGATCACCGGACAAGTTCCGACAGCCGTTATCGGTACCGATGCCTTTCAGGAAGTAAACACATTCGGTATCACGATGCCGATCGTAAAGCACAACTATCTGGTCCGGGACGTACGTGATCTGGCGGGTGTGGTGAACGAAGCCTTCCAGATCGCAAGCTCTGGAAAACCGGGCCCGGTAGTGATCGATATCCCAAAGGACGTTACCGCCCACGTTTGCCCGTACGAAGGATCCGTAAAATATTTCATTCCTGCCAGCTTAAAGAGAACGGTCGATGCGGCCGCGATCGAACAAGTCGTAAGCAAGATCCTCAAAGCCGAACGCCCAGTCTTTTATGTCGGCGGCGGCATCGTAACTGCTGATGCATCGGATGAACTGCTTGAAGTAGTTGAAAAACTTCAAGTACCTGTTACGCCGACGCTCATGGGCATCGGTGGATTTCCGACGACACACGTTCAGAGCCTCGGGATGCTCGGGATGCACGGGACGTACGCCGCGAATATGTCGATCTCGGAGAGTGATCTGCTCGTCGCGATCGGTGTGCGGTTTGATGACCGCGTGACCGGAAAGCTCGCGACGTTTGCTCCGCAGGCCGAAATTATTCATATCGATATCGATCCTTCGAATATCGGCAAAAACAAAAAGCCGCATTTCTCGCTAGTTGCCGACGCTAAGAATGCTTTGCTTTCGATGGCCGCCAATATTGCCGCACGCGACGAAGGCGAGATCGAATCAAGCCGGCGGCTTCATCACTCGTGGTGGCGCCAGATCGAGGACTGGCAGGAGTCGACGCCGTATATCTGCGAGAGGTCCGAAACCGAGATCAAGCCG
>JBDTZW010000306.1:0-18596 GCA_040004905.1 Acidobacteriota bacterium | reverse complement strand
AATGCGCCTTCCAGTTCGCTTCGTTGTTGTATTGGTCAGGGTAGAAATACTTGCTTGGATACTTTTCGACCAGTTCACGGGCCACTAATTGTGCTCCGTCGGTACCTGAGAGTGGATCAGTTTCGATGATCTCGGCTCCATAAAACCGGAGAATGCTTTTTCGTGCGTCACTCGCATTTTTAGGCAGCGCAAGGGTAACGCGATACCCGCGAGCCGAGGCGATCATTGCGTACGCGATACCAGTGTTGCCGCTGGTTGCGTCTAGAATTACCTTTCCTCGCATCAGCTCGCCGCTCTGCTCGCCGGCAAGAATCATTGCAAGTGCCGCCCGGTCTTTGATCGACCCGCCCGGATTAAGATGTTCGCCTTTCGCGTAGACCGCGACCCCTTCGCGAAGACCCTGGGTGACATTTCGAAGCCGAATCAGCGGAGTGTTACCGATCGCAAATTCGAGAGATCGGTAGCCGGTGCCGATTTGCTCAAATGTTCCCGAGATCTTCTGTTCTGTCGTTGCAGTCTGCATTCCGAAACCTCACTGAAAAGGCCGTGAATTCTAATCTTATAGATCTCACGGCCGAACAACCTATTCCTGATTTTGCGTACTATTTCAGAATTCTACGCAAATCTTCAGCCGTAACTCCCGACAACAGGAGTGCTCGCAACAACAATTGCATCTGTTCGCTGGCCGTCGATTTCGGGTCATATTTGAATCATTACTAAAAAGTCTATATTCTGACTTTAGTGGTTAGAAATCGACTTGTCAACTGAATTTTTTGACGGTGGGTGCTACACTATCGCTTCGAGTTTCGAGCGCGGCTTTATGATCGAAGAAAGGGTTTTAATCCAAAAATTTGTTAGTCGAAAAAATCGCGAAAGGCTTAAAAAGCCCGACTGGCTGAAGATCAAGCTCGGTGATCCGCGTAACCAAAATGCAGTTCTCGAGTTGATCGAAGGTTTGAATCTGCACACGGTCTGTCAGGAAGCTAAGTGCCCGAACATCTTCGAATGCTGGACGGACAAAACGGCAACATTTATGCTCGGCGGCGATACGTGTACACGGCATTGCGGATTCTGTGCGGTAAATAAGGGCAAGCCAATGGAGCTGGACTCGATGGAACCGACACATGTCGCAGAGGCCGTCCGGCATCTTGGCCTCGCACATGCTGTGATCACTTCAGTAAATCGCGACGATCTTCCGGATGGAGGTTCGATGCATTGGGCAGAAACGATCACCAAAGTTCGCGAGTTAAATCCTGAGTGTAAAGTCGAAGTGCTCATTCCAGATTTCAACGGCGACGAAGCGGCCTTGAACAACGTTCTCGAAGCTCGGCCAAACGTTCTTAACCACAACACAGAGACGATAGCTCGTTTGTATCGCCGCGTTCGGCCCGATGCGATCTACGAACAGTCGATGGAGTTACTGACTCGGGCTGGACATTTTCGCGATACTCAGATGCCGACGATGCTGACCAAAAGCGGCATCATGGCTGGCCTCGGTGAAACTTTTGAAGAGGTCATCGATCTGATGCGCGACCTACGTAAAGCGTCCTGCGACATCATGACCATCGGCCAGTACCTTCAGCCCTACGAAAAACGCCTGCCGGTCGAACGCTACGTCACGCCCGAAGAATTTACCGAATGGAAAAAGATCGGCGAAGCGATTGGCTTCAAGCACGTCGAATCGTCACCACTGACCCGAAGCTCCTATCACGCGCGACAACAGACAGAGAATGGTGCGACACTGTAAACCCGACCCCAAATGAGTATGACCGACGAAGAAAAACAACAAGCGATAGAGGTTCTGAACAAGATCCTCGAATTAGAATTGGCCGGAGTGGTGCGTTACACACATTATTCGTTGATGGTATTCGGCTACAATCGTATCCCTATCGTGTCGTGGCTTAAGGGCAACGGGGACGAAAGCCTCGCACACGCATATAAGGCGGGTGAGTTTGTTACGATGCTCGGCGGACATCCTTCGCTGAAAATTGGCCCTCTGCTTGAGACGCATAAGCATGATATCGGCGATATTCTTCGAGAAAGTCTTGAGCAGGAAGGAACAACGCTCGCGGCCTACTACGAACTCCTCGCTTTAACCGAAGGTAAAACGGTCGCACTTGAGGAATACGCTCGCGAGATGATCCTGCTCGAAGAGCTTCATCTCGATGAGGTCAACAAGATGCTTCGTAAGCCCGGCGAGATAGAGCCGTTTGCCGGATAGTATCAAACATTCAACCCCGTGATAATTCTTACGACCGACCGACTCGTTGTTCGTGAACTCGATCCTGGAATACACTCCGAGTTTGTCAATGAACTGCTCAATACGCCGAAATTCATAAAATATATCGGCGACCGGGGCGTGAGATCGGCTGAACAAGCGGCTGATATCATACGCGACCGGTATATCCGAAGCTATCGCGAGAACGGCTATGGTTTGTATGCAGTCGAACGAAAAACCGATTCGATCCCGATCGGCATTTGCGGCTTTGTTAAACGCGATACGCTTCCCGAACCGGATCTTGGCTTCGCTTTCCTTCCCGGATCCGAGGGGCATGGGTTTGGTTTCGAATCTAGTCGGGCCATACTCCAATATGGCCGACGGACCCTCGGAATCAATACCGTGCTCGCTATCACCTCTCAGGACAACGAGGTCTCTTGTAAGCTCTTGGTAAAACTGGGGTTTCAATTTATCGGCCTGATCGAAATGCCGGACGCCGAGAAACTGCGGCTTTATGAAAATCGAGTCAATAAAACCTCATGAAGTACGGCCTGATCGCCGGTAACGGCCAATTCCCTTTTCTCGTTATTGAAGGCGCCCGCAAGAGCGGCGAATCGCTTGCGGTTGTTGCCATTAAGGAAGAAACCGACAAACGGATCGACGAGGTCGCAGACACTGTCGTGTGGGTGGGGATCGGGCAGTTGGGCAAAATGATCTCGTTCTTCAAGAAACATGACGTGACCAAAGCGATAATGGCCGGCCAGGTTAAGCACGTACAGATCTTCTCGGGGTCGCTCCCCGATATGCGCATGGTCAAAATGCTCTGGAATCTGCCGCGAAGAAATACAGATGCGTTGATCGGAGGCGTGGCTGACGAGATGGCGAAAGAAGGCATCGAGCTGATCGATTCGACATATTTCATCCAGGACCAACTCGCCGGTGAGGGCGTGCTTACAAAGCGAAAGCCCGATGAGACCGAGCTCGGTAATATTGAATACGGCCTGCATATTGCGCATGAGATGGGGCGGCTTGACCTGGGCCAGACGATCGTCGTTCGTGCAAAGGCCTGTGTCGCGATCGAGGCGATGGAAGGCACCGACGCCACTATTCACAGAGCCGGCGAGCTTGCGAAAGGAAAGCTGACGGTCGTAAAGATAGCTAAACCGAATCAGGATATGCGGTTTGACGTGCCGGTCGTCGGCGTTCCGACGATCGAAACAATGGCCGCGGCTGGAGCTACCTGCCTTTCCGTTTCGGCCGGGAAAACCCTCGTATTCGGTCGCCAAGAAATGCTCAAACTTGCCGACAAGCATAAGATCGCAATAGTAGGTTCGCCGCCCGAAACAAAAACGGCACACGCTGCGTAACACAATTTGCTGATAATCACCGCCTAAACGCATTTGACCTGTTAAAAACTCGAGTGATCGGATCGCTCGCTTGATAGACCTTTGCGGCAGGTGCGTTCTGCCGGTTCTAAATCCATTCGGAGAAAACATGAAAAGAAATCTGCTCGCATTATTATTGTTTGCCATCTTTCTACTTCCTTCTTCTGCATTTGGCCAAGCCCAGATAAAGCTTTCGGCCGAAGAAAGAAAGATCGCTGAGGGCGTGACGGCCAAACAGCTTAGCGACTATCTTTACTTTGTCGCCTCGGATGAAATGGAAGGCCGTGACACTCCTTCGCGAGGACTCGATACGACCGCCAAGTTCATCGGCATGAATCTGTCCAAATGGGGATTCAAGCCCGCCGGAGATAACGGCACTTATTATCAAAAGATCGCCCTCCATCGCGATACGGTCGATGCCGCGGGAACGTCCGTCGAGGTCGGCGGCCAGAAATTCTTCTACGGCGACGATGTAGTCCGCGTCGCGGGCACCAATCCGATCTCCGCTCGGATCGTGTTCGCCGGCAACGGCTGGATGATCAAGTCGAAAAACGTGGATCCCTATCAGGGTATCGACGTTAAGGGCAAGCTCATTGCCGTCTACAATGACGGGCCGCTCACTCAGCGAAATCTGGTCCCAATGCCTGCCGGTACTACGCAGGCGGATCTTACCGGCCAGCGCGGCCAGGACTGGGCAGATCCAGTCACGTACGCACGGACGAACGGAGCGGCCGGTGTGCTTGTGCTGCCGTCAAAGATAATTTCCGACAACTGGGCAGGCATCGCGCAGAACCTCGGCCGTAGCCGCGTCGTGCCGGATAAACTCCAACCGGCCAACCCGGCGCAGGGTGCCGCCGCTCCGACGGTTCTGATAGCCTCGTCAAAGCTGGCGAACGCCATCTTTAGCGGTGAAGCGGGAAATCCTCTCGCGGGAGCCACGAACACTTTCGAACTCAGGGCGAACAAGACTTTCAACTTCACTCTCTCGATCAAACCCGAACAGCTTTGGACACAGAATGTCGTGGCAATTTGGGAAGGCAACGATCCTGTTTTGAAGAACGAGATGGTCGCCGTCGGAGCTCATTACGATCACATCGGGATCAGCCAAAATCCTGCCGCAACCGACAAGATCAACAACGGCGCCGACGATGACGGTTCGGGCACAGTTTCCGTTTTGTCCATAGCCGAAGCTCTTGCTCATGCGCCGAAACATCCGAAACGCTCGGTCCTTTTTGTCTGGCATTGCGGCGAGGAAAAAGGTCTGTGGGGCAGCGAGTATTTCAACAAGTTCCCCACGGTCGATATCAAGAACGTCGTCGCTCAGTTGAACATAGACATGATCGGCCGGAGCAAAAAGGTCGACGACACGAACCCGAAGAACAAAGATCTCTCGGGCGAGACAGCGATCTATGTCATCGGAAAGGACATGATGAGCTCGACCTTAGGCTCCATCGTTGACGGCACGAACAAAGGCTATCTCAATCTTACCTACGACACGCGGTATGACGATCCCAAGGATACCAACCGCTTCTTCTTCCGTTCGGATCATTTCAACTACGCGTTGAGCGGCATCCCGATCACGTTCTGGTTTGACGGCGTCCACGAGGATTATCATCAGCCCGGAGACGAACCACAGAAGATCGACTATAGCAAGATGGAAAGGGTCGCAAGGACTATCTTGCTGACCCTCTGGGAAGTGACCGAACTAAAGGAGCGGCCAAAGATCGATAAACAGTTGCCGCCGGAGCTGACCCAGCGTTGACAAAATAAAAAGGCTGTCCGATCTATCTGGACAGCCTTTCCTATTTTCAACCTATCGGGGTCTACTTGAAAACGAAGCCAATTCCGAACCGGACGTTGTGGTCGGTGCCGCTATCGAATTTGATCGGATTATAGTCGACCTGGATGGCCCGGAAATCTATCTTTTTGCTGAGTTTGATATCCAGTCCTCCGCCGAAGGCCCCGGCGAATCCGGTTTGCGAGTCGCTAGTAAACAGGCCAGTGCAGTCTATGCCGCCCGAGCAGGCGACATTGCTGAACTTTGACCGTCCGTGTCCGACCCCGATCATCGCGTGGGCGAACGGCTTGAGGCGCGCATCCGACGAGTTGTCCTTGACTTGAACGCCGCCGAGAATGTTGTAGAGCGAACGATTGTGATCGAATGAGATCGAGCTGCTGGTACCATTGCCGTTCGGCACGGTAAACGATGTGGGCCGGCTATTGTAGGTGCCGGAAACATCCGCTTTTATTCCGAAATACCGGTGAATGTTATACACTCCTGAAGCTTCGAATCCATTAAAGGAACTTCGATCGTCAAAAAAATCCCGAAGCGAGTTTCCGGAGTCGAACCCCGTATCGACCTGCCCGTTAGAGTAGCCGCCGTAGACTTCCCATTTGTTGTAATCGCTCTTGTTTTGAGCAAAGCCGAGAATGCCGGAGACACCTATAAAACATAGTGAAAAGATCAATTTTTTCATTATTCCCTATACTCCTTGAATTGAGAATTACGTCGTGGTCCAGACGCAAAAACGCCTAACAAATTCGATACTGCTAAATTTGTCAGGCGGTTCCTCTGATCGCGATTCGGTAACGATAGGTATGATGGAGTAATAGGGAAAGCGGTTGCTTATGGGGGCGATCTTTTTTAGTTAAGTGGTTCCTACATCTAGTTTTCCGTGTTAGATTGTCCGGCAAATACAGCATTTGCGCGGCGAATAAATTTCGCGATGACCGTATTGCGTGTCTGCTTGAAATCAGGCATTGCATTTTTCTCGGTAGCCGTTATTGCGGCCGGGATCTGGTCGCGAAACATTTCGGCGGCGAGGGCTTCGTCGCGATACGCGTTGCTGTACTCAGAAGCGAGGCTCTCGATCTTTGGATCGCGAAGAATATCGGCGATCAGGCGCATCGTTTCCGAACGGCGATAGTCGGTCAGGTCGTTCGTTTTCAGTTCCTCGAGAAGAAATCCGGCAAGTCGAGGGTCTCCCCAGTGTTTGACCAGGTCGATCAATTCGCGGTCACCACGGACGAGCGTTCGAACAGTGTCGCCGGAGGCGAGTGGTTTACGGTCGAGGAGAATGTCCGCGAGTTTACCTTTTTGATCGACGGTCAAAGCACGGGCGAATGAGCTGCCGTCCAATGCGTCGACCTCATCAGTAACTATCATGCCGTTAGAGCTCTCCTTGTTTTCCGTTGCGGGCTTTGGCCGTTTTTCCTGATACTCAAGCCTTTCAAACCCCTTGACCAATTCGAATGTCGCTTCCCATCGTGTGGCCGGTTCCTCGGCACAGCGAATAAGCCACGCGTTCACTGCCTCGGGCGCAACCTTTGAGGCCGATAGGATCGCGGACAATTCGTTTATGCGTTTTCTGTAAACATCGATATCGTCGCTCGAAAGTTTCTTAACGCCTTCGTCATCGTTGGCAAGATCGAGGGTCCGCCCGTCGTCACCGAACTTGAGGAATAAGAGTACTGAGTCGCCCGAACGAAGGCCGTAAGTGATCTCAACGTCGCCCTGAGTGTCCCCGCCCGAACGGGCAACGAGGTATTTGCCGTTCTGGTCGCCGCTGTAGCGATATTCATCTCCGGTGAGCTCGAAAAATTTTGAGCTGCTACCTTTTAGCGTTGAATAGACGTCGAAGTGCTTCTTCGTTTTTACGACCACATAGCCTTCATCCTTTCGGACGATGTCGCCATCTTCGGTCCGTGCATACCGTGCCTCGAAGATCACATCGCTGCGACGGTAGAGGTCAAACAGCGTGGCCGGCATCGTGACCGGCCGGTTCTGTGCCAGGGACGCGAACGTAAAGACCAAACAAAACGCCAAACCAGCGAGGATAGATTTTTGAATTGAAATGCCGTTGGTCAAAGTTCTTTAATTGCTAAGTTTACAGGATCTCAACCGACCTGCCGCCGTACTGCTGTATTGATATTTCCGAGCTGTGTTCCCACTACACAACGAATAGCGGCTATTGTCCAGCTTTTTTTTTGGCCTCAACCATCCGGTACGCCTCGGATTTCCCTAGCCCGTATTCCTTGGCCGCAGTTTTCAAAGCAGTCTTTCGATCGACTCCCGAGCGTTCCAATTCATCGAGTCTTTCGATCAGCGATGGCTGTTTTACGGGCGCTTTTCGCCCGCCATTGTCCTTATCTATAACAATGACGAGTTCGCCCCGGGTTTTTGCGGCCGAAAAACGGGCCTTTAGCTCGAAAAGCGTTCCGCGGACCGTTTCCTCGTGAATCTTGGTCAACTCGCGGACGACTGCCGCTTTACGATCGCCCAGGACATCTGCACAATCGGCGAGTGAAGCCGCGATGCGGTGCGGAGCTTCGTAAAATATGAGCGTGCCAGGTGTCGTCGCCAGTTCCGACAATCGCTTTACCCGTTCTCCTTTTTTTGACGGCAAAAACCCGCCAAAGAAAAAACCGTCCGAGGGTAGGCCGGAAACGATCAAGGCATTAACAAAAGCCACCGGTCCGGGCACTGGAATCACCGTGATCCCTGCCTCGGCCGCTTGCCGAACGACGGCGAATCCCGGATCGCTGATGCCGGGAGTTCCGGCGTCAGATACAACCGCGACCGACTGGCCGTCCGAAAGTAGGTTTATAAGCTCCGCGGCCCGCTCGGATTCGTTGTGTTCGTGGTAACTGACCGCTTTTGTCGCGATGCCGAAGTGATTAAGAAGTTTTCGCGTATGCCGCGTATCTTCGCAGGCAATCAGATCGACGGAGCTCAGCGTTTCGATCGCGCGCGCCGAGATATCCTGCAAATTCCCGATAGGGGTTGCGACGAGATAAAGCGTTCCGGGTTCGGGTTCGAGCATTGGAAATTGTGCTAACGAAGCTGATCATGAACAAATGCCGCCATCATCCGCAGCTCGCGTTCAGTAAGCAGGCCGCGAAATGGCGTCATGCCGTTGCCGCCGTTGACGATCTGGTTGTAGATCTCGTCTTCGCTTCTGAACTTAAATTCACCAGAGCGGAGGCTTGGCACCAGCTTGCCGTCGTCGAGCTTCTTGCCTTCGCCTTCGGATCCGTGACATATGGCGCAATGCTGGCGGAACATTGACGCTTCGTATAGTTTGCTGTCGGCAATCGCGAAGCGAGTCTTTCCATTCGAAAAACAGCCCGTCAATGCAAAGATCAGCCCGATGAACAAAACCGCCAACTTCGCGTGAATCATTTTTATAATACTTACCGAAGAAAGATTCACTCGCCCGCGAATTCCTCCCGAAGCGCTCGTTTGAAGATCTTGCCCGTACCACCGATCGGCAAACTGTCACGGATCTCGACCTCCCGGGGATATTTGTTTGCGGCAAACTGTGTCTTGCACCAAGTGATGAATTCGTCGATGTTTAGCTCCGCACCTTGTTTGAGTACAAGATAGGCCTTGACCTCCTCGCCCATGCGGTCGTGCGGCACACCTATGACGGCGCAAAGCGATACTGCCGGGTGCGTAATTATTACCTCTTCAAGCTCACGCGGGTAAATATTGGAGCCGCCGCGAAGGATCATGTCCTTTTTTCTGTCGACGATCGAAAGATAGCTTTCCTCGTCCATGATGCCGATATCGCCGGTGTGAAACCAGCCGTTGACGAATGCCTTTTCGGTCGCTTCGGGTCGTTTGTAATAGCCCTTCATCACGTTCGTGCCGCGAATCACGACCTCGCCCGGTTCGCCGCGCGCCACTTCTTTGTCATCGTCATCTACGCATCGGACATCGACGCCAAAGATCGCCTGCCCGACCGTTCCCGGTTTTGACGGCTTCTGAAAATGATTGAATGTCGCGAGCGGTGAGGTTTCCGAGAGGCCGTAGCCTTCCATAACGCGAACCTTGAATTTCTCCTGAAATTCACGCATCACCTCGACCGGCATCGGGGCCCCGCCCGAAGTGCATACCCGCATATTCTCCGCGATGTGCGAGATGTCGAAACCCGTTTCCTCGACGTGCTTCAAAAGCGACCAATACATCGTCGGCACGCCAACCCAGAAGTTGACTTTTTCTTTGAGCATCGCATCGAGCGTGGCTTGCGGCTCAAAGCGCGGCAGCAGAACGATCCGGTTGCCGCCGTAAATATTGGTGTTCATTTGAACGGTTTGACCGGTCGTGTGAAAAAGGGGCAGCGTGATCAGAACGGTTTGCTGCTCGCCGGTCGTAAGATCGAGCATCGGTAGGTGGATCGAATAGGTCGTGACTACGTTTGACCAAAGATTAAGGTGGGTTAATTCGGCTCCTTTCGGCTGGCCAGTCGTTCCCGAAGTGTAAAGGATCGCGCAGGTGTCGTCGGGAGCTGTCGGATATATCTCAAACTCCTCGGATCTGTCGAATGTGATCTGAGTGATCGTTTTATGCTCGGGAAAGGGACTCGGGGCCATCAGGTCCTTTGTCATTACGATCAGGTGTTCGCAGGTTTCGACCTGATCAAACGCGGCCTTGGTGGATGTCCCGGTCGGTAATTCGGGCGTGCCCTCGAATACAAAAACTGCTTTCGCATCCGAGTCACGCAATTGATATGCGATCTCGCGCGGCGTGAAGAGGATACACGTCGGCACGACGACCGCGCCGACCTTCATGATCCCGTAATAAACGATCGGAAAAAATGGTAAATTCGGGCAGATTAATGCGACTTTATCGCCATGTCCGATACCCATCTCGGTCAACGCATTTGCGACGCGGTTCGACAGATGATCGAGCTCGCGATAAGTTAGCCGGACATCGTCCCCGACTATGGCTTCGCGATCGGGCGACAGGCGCGCGTGATGCGAAACCATCGACGCCAAATTCAGTGTAGTGGCGGAATATTCCATTGATCTGTCGACAATTCGGAATTGAAGTTAATGCGTGATGCTTAACTTTTATTATACATTCGCGGTCCTGTCAAAACTCATCGCGGCGGCAGTCGAGATCCCGGAACCGAGCTTTTGGATCGAATGGGTCCGCCACTCTTCACGCTGTTGGGGAAAATCCGTGCGGAAATGCCCTCCGCGTGATTCTTCACGCCAGAGAGCTGCCGTTGCGACGAGCGTGGCCAGCGTGACAAAGTTGCGCGACGACGTGCCGAGGTTGCTGGCTGCGATCTGCCGGAATTCGGCCAGAGCCCGCTCGAGCGAATCCTTGTCTCGGATGATCCCAACACGTTCCCACATCAGACGCTTGACACGTTTTTTGACAGCAGTACTCATCGCGGATCGGGCATCGCGGGTCGCGGACTCGTCGGAATGCGTGGGTGTTGTTACCGCCTGTCTAACGTCACCGGCTGCGGCTTCGCCGGCTCTCGCACCGAATACGAGGCCTTCCAGAAGCGAATTCGACGCAAGGCGGTTCGCTCCGTGAACGCCCGTGCAAGTAACTTCGCCCGCGGCATAAAGACCCGACAGAGTGCTGCGGCCCCATAGATCGGTGCGGATGCCGCCCATGCAGTAGTGCGAAGCGGGCGATACGGGCAGCATGTCTTTTGCGATATTCAAGCCGTAACTGGCACAGGTTTCGTAGATCGTGGGGAAGCGGTGTTTCAGGAAATCCTCGTCTAAAGCGGTCATGTCGAGAAAGACACTGCGTGTACCTGTCCGCCGCATTTCGGCAACGATCGAGCGTGAAACTATGTCCCGGGGAGCAAGCTCGGCACGTTCGTCGTAGTTGGGCATAAAACGCTCGCCGAATTTGTTCTTCAGCAGGCCGCCCTCGCCGCGCATTGCCTCGGTCAATAGGAAACGCGGAACGTTTTCGAGGCTTAGAGCCGTCGGATGAAATTGGACAAACTCCATGTCCGCCATTTCGGCCCCGGCAAAATAGGCCATGGCCATGCCGTCGCCGGTCGCCACTGGCGGGTTCGTCGTGTGCTGGTAAAGCTGGCCCGCGCCGCCGGTACACATAATGACAGCCTTTGCGTAAATCTCGCGAGGAGCGCGGAGGATCGGGTCCAGAAAACGAACGCCGACACATCGGCCGTCGGCGACGATCAGGCTTTCCGTATTAGCGAAAGGCGTGAGATTTATTGTCTTTTCAACCCGGGCTCGGGCAATCAGCGAACGAACGAATTCGGCTCCCGTGGAATCGCCGTGGGCGTGAAGAATCCGCCGCCGCGAATGGGCAGCTTCCTGGCCCATTACAAGCTCGCCGCCTTCCTGGTCAAATTCGGTGCCCCAGTCGATAAGTTGTTTTATGTATTTGGGCCCGTCGTTTACGAGCGTTTCGACGGCTTTGACATCGCACAATCCGGCTCCCGCGACGAGAGTGTCGCCTTCGTGAAGATCGACATTGTCGTCGTCCGAGAGCACGACGGCGACGCCGCCCTGGGCGTATTCGGTGTTTGACTCGCTGGCCTTGTCTTTGGTCAGGACGGTCACGCGGGCCCCGCGGGTTGCAAGCTCGATCGACGCCCTAAGCCCGGCAACGCCGCTGCCGATCACGACAAAGTCCGTTTCCATAGACATTAAGAGAAATGTAGCAAATTCGGGAAACGGTGTCTTGTGCGAACGGCGTCAAGCGGCTGAGTCGCTGTGATTGCTCTTGGCGCAGTACAAACCCTCGTAGGCTCCTTTTCGCAGATTTATCCCATATTCGACATAACCCTTTAGAGCGAAAACCATCTGCGACCAGCCCATACAGTTGCCATAAGAACTCTCGAGGTCGGCCTGCGTCTCGCGCCACCCGGTCTCGGAAATACGGACGATCGTGCCGTCGCCGTCGGCTTCGAAATTCATCTCGACCACCGTTTGCAGCCCCTTAGCTCCTTGCCAATGAAGTATGATCAGCTCATTCGGGACTGTTTTCGTTACGGCGACCGGAAACCTTTTTTCCTCGTCGCCGGGATTATCCGCGAACGCCCACGTGACCGTGGTTCCCTCATCAAGCGGGCCGCTGGCTTTGCCGGTCGTGAAGTATCCGCTCAGCTTTTCGGGGTTGTAAACGGCGTCGAAGACCTCGGCGACCGGCTTTAGGATCTTGGTTTGTATCTTGAATTTCAGCTCCATGTTGCGCTCCTTTTGCTCTGTTCAGTGTTCAGGGGGGTCAAATGTTCACGGGTTCAAATTGTTCATGTCGTTCGCGCGTTCAGATTTGTTCACGCTGTTCATTTAAGATGATTATATGTTATAATTTTATAACATGTCAAGTGAAAATTCGTATGATCTTGTTTTTAAAGCACTTGCGGACGGGCGGCGTCGGGAAATACTCGACTTGCTGAAGGACGAGCCAAAGACCACCGGTGCGATCTGCGATCAATTTCCGGAACTTGACCGCTGCACGGTGATGCAGCACCTGGGAGTGCTGGAAAAAGCTGGTTTGATCTTCGTAAAAAAGGATGGGAGATTTCGGTGGAATTACTTGGATGTTGTGCCTATCCATACGATATATGACCGTTGGATAAACCAGTTTGCGGCTCCGTCAGCCGAACTCTTGAGCAAACTAAAAAGTGCGGTCGAAGACAAAATTCCAGACCGTACCTGAGGTAGCTTACCTGACAGTTCGCTCGGGAATAAACTTAGTGACCGGAAAATCCTTTATCTTTAACCAGATAATGTCGTAGGCGCCCTTTTCAGCCGTGCCGAAAACGTGGAATGTGACCAGAATATCCGCCTCGTCATAGGCTATGGCCCGGACCAGATATGTATGACCCACAACCACCTTCTCGCGCCGTCCAAATGAAAAGCCGTGAACGGCCAGGGGTTTGCGCTTAAGCTCCCGGGCATCGACTTCGTCTGCTGGGGGCGCGTAAGCCGACATCGCCTGTGCTTCGGGCGTTGCGAGAGAGACGCTCTGCAGAGGGATCGCTCCGAGATCGGTGAGCATACCGAAATCGAATCCGTTAACTCCAACGGACAATTCACCCTTCTCCAGCCCAAGTTCCGGCGTTGCGTCGAAGCTATGCGATGAAGCACTAAAAGAGTAGTAGGCGCCACCGCCGCGAATTCCGAGCGGGCTGTACTCTTCGTTATAAGACAACATGTCAGCCTCGTAACGCTCACGGGGAAGAATTCTGAACACACCCGCATTCAACTGGGCGGCTTCCAGAACCGCTAACTCTCCGGGCTGCAGGATCTCGGGCAGTTTTGTTTTTTGAGCGGACGCAAAAACGGAGATCAAAAGAAGGAGTAAGGCAACGAGGATAACTTTCATCATTCTCCTTGGAAAAGAAAAGGCACTTTTGGAACATTTACACGCGGTAAACATATCAAAAGTGCCGAATAGGAATCAAGAACAATTATTTTCTAGATCGGGATTTTCAGTTCCTGACCGGGATAGATCTTGTCCGGGTCGTGGAGAATGTCGCGGTTGGCATCCCAAATGGCTTTCCATGCAATGCCGTATTTTCCGCCGATCTTGCTGAGGCTGTCGCCCGATTCGACGGTGTACGTATTCGCACCACCACCGGCCGCGTCGCCGGTGGTTATGTTCAATATAAGATCGCCTGATTTGTAATCAGGGTCGAGACGGTCGTATTCATCCCAAAGCGCCTGTTTTGCTTCGGCGCTCGGGGCTGTCCCCGTGATAACAAGAGTTCCGTTATCGCCTTCAGTTAGTTCGTATGTGGTTCCGTTCTGGTTGGCGAGTTCAAGGAGCGATTGATATTTTTCCTGTGCTGACATTACTTTCTTCCTCCCTGGTTATTTGCCCTTTTTGAGCTGGTTATCGATACCCGTGATGCCCGATTGCATAACGGCTTGAACGCATTCGGCGTATTTCGCGGCCGGAACTTCGCCAGAAACTGTAACCTTTCCGTTAGTTACGGTCACGGTAGCGGTTGTACATCCCGCCTTTTTAAGGCTTTCGTTGATCTTGCCGGTCAGAGCTGGATCCGGAGCGGACGGAGTTGCAGCCGGAAGCGGCTTTAAGGTAAGGCTGTTGGTAACGGATTTGATCCCTTCGACGGCTTTTGCCGAGGTTTCGGCTTTGGCCTTAACGGCCTGATCAGCGACCTCGCCGGTCAGCGTGGCTACGCCGTCTTTCACGGCGACCGTAACACCGGTCACCTTATCGGCGGCCAGTTTATCATTGACGGCTTTTGTTAGGTCCGCATCGCTTTTGCCGCAAGCGCTGATGAACAGGGCGATGGCAATGGTTAGAACGGTAAGAAATTTAACTTTCATCTTTCCTCCTGAAATGATTCTGACTTTTGAATAGCTTTTGAATCCAAATGCTGCCGCCAGTGGAAGACAACAGCCGCATCGTGTCTATTAAATACTTCGCATCTAAACCGCAGAGGAAGTTCGCTTTAATTTGATAAATCTATATTGAGCCATACAGCGGCTTTTTTCAATCGATATTTTCTAGTGTTTAACAAAACTCTTCCGCGAGGTGGGCGGCGGTGTCGTAGGAATTGTATTCAGGCCGGATCACAAAGTGGACGTCCGCGAGAGAATAGTGCTTTTTTCGTTCCTCAAAAAGCTCGATAGCGGCACTTTTCGAACGGGCAAGCGGACGGTCCTTTTTTGAGAATTTGATGTTGTACCAGCAGTGATCGAATGACGATTCGAGCCAAACTGTGGTAAACCCCGCTTTTTTTATGATCTCGCGATTTTCCGGGACGGTCCAAGTTCCTCCGCCTAGGGAGAGGATCAGCGGGTCCGGCGATTCGACCTCAGCGATCAAGGCTTCGGTCTCGAGCCGGCGATACTCGTCGATCCCGTCGGCGTCGATTATCTCGGCACTGATGCGGCCCGTTCGAGCTTCGATAACGTGATCAAGATCGACGCGACGGCAGGCAAGCATGTTCCCGAGATGACGCGCAACACTTGACTTGCCGACCCCCATAAAACCTGTAAGTGCTATTCGAACCGGTTTAGCCATCTATTCTTTGGTCGTTTCGCGGCCGATCTTCTCCTACGTCGTCACACTCACAAGAGTCTCGAAAAAACCGGGGAACGAGACGCCCGCGCATTCGGCGTCTAGGATCTCGGTGTTGGCCTCTGCAAAAAGTCCCGCAACACCAAATGCCATTGCGATACGGTGATCACCGAAGGAGTCGATGGTCGCTCCGTGCAGTTCCGAGCGTTCGATCTTGAAGCCATCCTCAAATTCTGTCACGCGGCCGCCCATTCGTTTGAGGTTTTCAACGACCGCGGCAATTCTATCCGATTCTTTTACGCGAAGCTCAGCTGCGTCGCGGACCTCGAGGCCACCGGCGAGCTGGGTTCCAAAAACGGCCAGGATCGGTATTTCGTCGATCAAATTAGCGATCACGCCACCGCGGATAATATTCTCATTCGCCGAATGTTCAAGTCCGCCGATCACGACAATATCGCCGACCGGTTCATTGCATTCGATGCGTTCGTTCCTGATCTCGACCTTCGCGCCTAGGTTTTTGAGTGCGTGGATCACGGCGGTCCGCGATGGGTTGAGGCCGACGCCTGCGAGTTCGAGGTTTGAACCGGGCAGGCATGCAGCCGCCACCATAAAAAATGCCGAAGACGAAACATCGCCGGGCACGCGAAAATTTTTTGCAGTGAACTGCTTGGTGCCGTCGATGGTTAAACGTTTTCCATTCCCAGACTCGCTTTCGTCAAGCGGAGCTCCGAACCAGGCAAGCATCCGCTCGGTGTGATCGCGGGTCGGGACTGCCTCAATGACCGACGTTTTGCCGCTTGCGAACAGGCCGGCGAGAAGAACGCAGGATTTGATCTGGGCGGACGCGACAGGCGGTGTGTATTGAATGCCGGCAAGCGGGTCGCCGTTTATTACAAGCGGGGCGCGGCCGTCCTGAGACCCGATCGAGGCGCCCATCTGTGTCATCGGAGCGATCACGCGCTTCATCGGACGCTTTTGGAGTGACTCATCGCCGGTTAAGACGCTTTGGAACTGCTGACCTGCGAGAATTCCCGCCAAGAGCCGCATCGTCGTCCCGCTGTTACCGCAATCAAGCGGGGCGGGGGGAGCCTTAAATCCGCTCTTTCCGGCACCAGTGATCGAAACAGTCGAACCGTCCCTCTCGATCTTGACACCCAGTGCAGACAGGCAGCTAAGTGTCGAAGCACAATCGACGCTGGTCGCAAAGTTCGTGATCTCGGTCGCTCCGTTGGCGATCGCCGCAAACATGGCAGCCCGATGCGAGATCGATTTGTCACCGGGCATGACAAGCCGCCCGGAAATTGTTTTATGCATATGAATTCAAACAGGATTTATTGGATGGACAGGACGGTTTCAATTTCTTCCGGTGACCTCAGGATCGCTTCAAACTCCCGGATTACCGCGGGTTGACAGCGTTTGAGCATCACTAAACAAGTCTAACTATCCTGGGAATCCTGTCCAATTACTCCTATTTTAGACTGATTTTGCCGGGTTTGTCTTGACAGCAAGTGGCTTAAACCGATAACTTACAGGAAAACTACGTGGCAAAGACAATAGAGCTCAAACTTCCTAGCCGGATCGAATCGGTCGATGATTCGGCGGTTTTCGCTGAAAAAGTGGCCCGTGACTGGGGCTACAGCGACGACATTTTATCGGCGATCGACCTGGCCGTGCGCGAATCGGTGGCCAATGCCGTCAAACACGGCAACAAGTTTGACGAGCAAAAGCAGGTCGAGGTCGCCTTTACGGACCTGGCAGATGGACTGGAGCTGAGCGTCCGCGATTTCGGCACCGGATTCGATATAGCTGAGATACCGGATCCAACCAACCCGGAAAATCTGTTAAAGGTGAACGGACGCGGGATCCTTTTCATGCGTACCTTTATGGACGAGGTCGAATGGGAAAAGGCCGACGGCGGCGGCATGATCGTCAAAATGCTTAAGAAACGGTAAATTATCCGGCTTCAATTTGGACATTTCTATTACTTGGTCTAAAATCTGCTATCAAACTTTTTAACATAAACTGAGGAGACAAAAATGGCTGATATTAATATTTCTGAGCGCCAGGCGGGCGACATCACGGTACTCGACCTCGACGGCAAGGTAACGATCGGGGAGGGCAGCGTTGCCCTGCGAACTGCGATCCGCCGGCTTTTAGGCGAAGGCAAGAACAAGCTCCTGCTTAATCTTGGCGGAGTCGGCTACATTGATTCGAGCGGTATCGGCGAGCTTGTTTCCAGTTTTACTGCTGTCAACAAAGAAGGCGGGACGCTAAAACTTCTGAACTTGACACAAAAGATCCAGGACCTACTGGCGATCACCAAGCTGCTGACGGTTTTCGACGTCTACGAGAACGAAGCCGAGGCACTCGCGAGCTACAACTAGGCTCCGGTTATTTTTTGATAAGAATAGGGTAAAGGAGATGCGAGGTCTCCTTTATCCTTTTGTTTATTGAAATGTGCATCTATTGCGGCCCAGATCTCATCTTTATTTAGGTCTTTGGAGAGATTTGGTCCCGGTGAAAAGCAGAAAATGAAAGTAGTCCTGTCATTGGTTGTTGCCCTAGTGTTTACGGTGTGCGTTTCAGCGCAGATAAATACGCTGACGATGGACATCTCGAACTACGGAGTTCGGGTTGAGCCGGATAAGCGTCTGATGGTCGTGCTAGCTACGCTGGAAATGGCCAACAGCGGGCAGGAAAAGCTAATTGATACACAGCTTTCGGCTACGGGCGGAAAGTTTCGCGAGACGCTGAAAGCAGACATGGCGAACACGCCCGCCGACCTAAAGCAAAAGATCGTTTCTTTCATCGCGCAGTACAAAAAACGACATTCGAAGGGTACAGATGCCCAGATCGTCGCACCGTTCATGTCGATGGCCTACACACTTACACCGGCACCGGAGTTAGCCGATCCGGTAATAACCAGTGACCTGCCCGGCAATCTGCTCGACGTTCTAGATTTTGCACCGCTTGTTCGCGAGTTCTATCGCCGATCGGACCTCGCTCCACATCTCGACGCCTACATCAAGCTGTATCAGCAGGAAGCAGACGCGACCTTGCGTCCGTCCGCTCGCGAAATGGTTGCTGATCTGCTCGATTACCTGCATACGCGTCCGCAGATGACTTACATCGAGAAGGTAAAAACTCAAACTCCGAAAACCAAGGGGACAACCTTGCAGAAGATCGAAATGGTCGAGCACGACCGTCG
>JBDTZW010000098.1:0-5510 GCA_040004905.1 Acidobacteriota bacterium | reverse complement strand
AGCGGGTCAGTTTTCACGAGGTCGAGATGATGACCTACCCGCTGTTTGAACATCAGCCCTACGACCTTGCCCTGGCGACCAAAATGGCCACGGTTGCGCGAGCCGAAAAGCTCGATCTGCTGCACGTCCACTACGCCATCCCCCATTCGATCAGCGCGATACTCGCTCGGGAGTCGATTAAGGACAAGCGCTATGTGCCCGTGATCACCACTCTCCACGGAACCGATATTACTCTTGTGGGAGCGGACCGCAGCTATCTGCCGATCACCCGCTACGGGCTTCAGCAATCGGACGGCGTGACCGCGGTTTCGAGATTTCTTAAGCGAGCAACGATCGAGACCTTTGATTTCGACGAGGTCGAGGTTATCCCCAACTTCATCTGTCCGTCCCATTACAAACGGGCGGGCGATACGCCGCTGCGCTCGGAGCTTTCGCCCAATGGCGAAAAGCTGCTTGTTCACGTGTCCAATTTCCGTCCGGTAAAACGTCCGATCGATTGCGTCGAGATTCTTGCGAGAGCGAAAAAGCAATTTGAGAATGTGCGGCTGATCATGGTCGGGGACGGACCTGAGCTGTCGGCGGTCAAATATAGGGCTGAAACGCTTGGCGTGGGCAGCGACACCGTTTTTGTAGGCAAGAAAGCGAATATCGCGGATTATCTTGGCATTTCCGACGTTTTTCTTCTGCCGTCGGAACTCGAAGCCTTTGGCCTGGCGGCGCTGGAAGCGCAGGCGTGTGAGCTGCCTGTCATCGCAACCCGCATCGGCGGTATTCCCGAGGTCGTAACTGATAGTGAGACCGGTTTCCTGAGCGAGGTTGGCGATACCGATAAAATGAGTCTCGATACGCTGCGGCTTCTTCAGAGCGAAGATCTTCGACTGGCTTTCGGAGCAAAAGGCCGCACCCAGGCCATCGAGCGTTACAGCACCGAAAAGATCATTCCCCAATACATCTCGTTTTACGAAAAGGTCCTTGCCAAAACTAAAGCCGCTGCCGCCTAGTTAGATTCCGGATCTCTTCTCCGCTGCCAATTTTTAGAAAAATGCTCAAACGCTATATGCACAACCGCGAACGACATTTCGCGATGCTCAATGACGATCGCGTGGTGCATGAATTCGAGTGGGGCATGCAGTTCGTCTCGGACCACTCGAACAGCGATGACCCACGAAAATTCTTTCGCGAATATTCGAAAAATATTTTGGCTAATAGCGACGAGTTTTTCTTCTCGCCCGATGTGAAAAACTTCGCACTCAACGGCGATCAGCTCACCTGGACCAGCGGAATAAATACCACTTCCGTCGAGAACAACACTGCTTACGCGAGATACTTTCCGCATGAAGCCAACCGAAGATCCGCCGTTGTTGTCTTGCCGCACTGGAATGCAAAAGCGGGAACGTATTTCGATCTCTGTAAATTCTTAAATAAGGTCGGAATGTCGTCGCTGCGGCTGACGCTCCCCTATCACGAAGAGCGGATGCCGCCGGAACTCCATCGTGCCGACTATTTGGTCGCTCCGAGCGTCGGCCGCACGCTACAGTCGCTTCGACAATCTGTTGTCGATACGCGATCTGCCGTACGGTGGCTGAAAGAACAAGGTTACGAAAAGGTCGGTGTTGTCGGAACCAGCATCGGTTCGTGCGTGGGTTTTTTTGCCTTCTGCCACGACATGACTATCGACGCTGCCGTTTTTAATCACGTCTCAGGTTATCCGGCCGACGTAGTTTGGCACGGACTCTCGACCTACGCCGTCAAACAGGGCATCGGCGACAATCTCGAGCTCGACGAGCTCCGCGAATACTGGCTCCCGATCTCGCCCATGGCATATATGGAACGCCTGGCAAAGCTCCCGCCGCGTCCGCAGCGATACATCTATACGCTCTACGATCTTAGCTTTCCTGTCGATCTTTCCCGGGATGTAATGCGCGAACTCCGCCGCCTTAAGATCAAACACAGCAAAGCCGCCATTCCCTGCGGACACTACACCCTTGGCACGAGACCCTGGGTCTATCTCGATGGCTACAAAATAATTTCTTTTCTTCATAAGCATTTACAGAGAGATTGATCCGTCCATTTTTGTGGTCTATCACTAGAACATAAGTTCTATTTATGCTCGAGGTGGGTTTCGCTTATCCTTGGCTTTACAACCAAAAATCTCTTTGATATAGTTTCCGGCGTTTCAACAATAAACCGAGACGCTTTCGCCCACGTCTTCGTCTCGGCATTAGGCATAATTAAAGGGAGCATTCGTTTCGCAAAGCTGCGCTCAAATATTTTCCCTACATTCTTTCGTCATTAAATTTTGCGGGCCCTCGGGCCGGTTTTATTTACTTAAACAGTGAGGAGGAAAGTTTGTGAAACGAACTTTAATTTTGCTATTGGCCGTCACGGGTTTTGCCGCGATACTTGGCGCGACGCGCGTCTTTGTACAATCGGAAAAAGCCTTGCCGGAAACTACGCCGGACACCGGCGACATCCAGAGGGATGCTCTTCCACAGGGGCATATCGGAAACGGTAGGCTTCATAAGGTATTTGTAAACGCCGCGGATAAGGACACCTATGATTCCTTGATCTCTCGCGGTGTGGTAACCAAAGATATCGATTACGGCAGCTTTCGCATGCTGATCGTGAACGAGGACCTTGGTATTGGCCGGGCCGAATTAGCGGGCTTTAATGTTGAGATCCGCGACGAGCAGAACTTGATCGCTATCAACGATTACGTGCTCGACACCACGACGGGGACCGCAGAACTCAACCGCGTTCCGGGCAATCTTCGCCAGACCTCGATGGCCGATTCGATCATCGGTAACCTTCGTACACCAAAAGGGCTCTTCATCGTACAATTCATCGGCCCCATCAAAGACGAATGGGTCGACTCGGTCAACGCCGCCGGCGCACGCGTCGTCAGCTACCTTCCCGAAAACGCCTATGTCGTTCAGGCGAGCGGAAAGGCCGCGCTTGGCGTTCGCAATTTGCGCGATAAGGATTTCGTTCAGTATGTCGGCGATTACGAACCCGCATTTCGCCTCTCGCCCGGCCTTCAGGCTTTTAGAAATCTAAATGGTAAGGGCGAGGTCTCGATCACCGTTCAGGTGATTGACGGCGATGATTCAGAGAAGACGATTAACAAGTTAAAGCAGATGTCTTCCGAGTTTGTCGGGACCGATCAGGTCCTGAACTACCACAACGTCGCCATGAAGATTGACGGAGCATCGCTCGGCGATATAGCCGCAATGGGCAATGTCTTTGCCGTCGAGGAACGCACAGAACGCCGCAGGCTCGACGAGGCACAGGGACAGATCCTCGCCGGAAATCTGATAGGCAATGTTCCGTCAGGGCCGGGCTACCTTACCTGGCTTGCCAGCAAAGGTTTTGACAACACACAATTCGGCAGCTTTGCTGTGAACGTCGCCGACGACGCTCTGGTTCTAACCGGACACCCCGATTTCCCGACATCGCGGGTAGCTTTCCAAAATAACCCAACTGGCCAGACGGGAGTCCAGGGGGGCCACGGCTTCCTGAACTCGAACATCATCGGCGGATTCAACAACGGAACGGGTGCAGCTAACGAGGATGCCAATGGCTTCAACTACGGCCTCGGCATCGCGCCGTTTGCGAGAGTCGGCATCACGTCGATCTTCGGTAACGGAGCGTCGACACCGACCGCCTGGGAAAATACCGCATACGGTCAAACATCGAGGATCTCAAGCAATTCCTGGGGCTTCACCGGCGCGGCAGCCAAGAGATACGATGCTAACGCTCAGGAATATGACCGCATTGTTCGCGATGCCCAAAGCGGCGTCGCAGGCAATCAGCAGCTGATCGTCGTGTTCGCAGCAGGCAATGATGGGTCGGGAGCAAACACCGTCAGCTCTCCAGCTACTGCGAAAAACGTGATCACAGCTGCGGCCAGCGAAAACGTCCGGATGACTGGTACCGACGGTTGCGCGATCGCAAACACGGGTGCCGACAGCGCAAATGACATCATCAGCTTCTCAAGTCGCGGGCCGGTCAATTCGGCAGGCGGCGACGGACGCATCAAACCGGACCTTTCGGCTCCGGGAACCCACATCGAAGCGGGTATTCCGCAATCTAATTACGACGGCTCGAGCGTCTGCGATAAATTCTTCCCTGCCGGACAAACTCTGTACGGATGGTCGAGCGGAACATCGCACTCTTGCCCGGCGATCGCGGGCGGTTCGACCCTGCTCTTCCAGGACTTTCTCAATAAAGGCCTGGGTGCCCCAAGCCCGGCAATGGCAAAGGCGATGCTGATGAACTCGGCCGCCTACATGTCCGGAACCGGAGCGGGCGGAAATCTTCCGTCAAACAGTCAGGGTATGGGCCGCATGGACCTCGGTCGGGCTTTCGACACTACGTCGAGAATGCTGACCGACCAAACGACTACCTTGGGCGCGACCGGCAACACCTTTACTGTCACAGGTAATGTTGCCGACAGCACCAAGCCGTACCGCGTAACACTTGCGTGGACGGATGCTCCGGGACCGACGACGGGTGCCCCGTTCGTAAACAACCTCGACCTGACCGTTACGGTCGGCGGCGTTCCCTACAAGGGTAATGTCTTTTCTGGTGCCAACTCGATAACGGGCGGAACGGCCGACGCGAAAAATAATGCTGAGTCGGTATTTCTTCCTGCCGGCACGACGGGTCCATTCACAGTTACTGTAACCGCGGCAAACATCGCGGGTGACGGCGTACCTGGAAATGCTGATACGACGGACCAGGATTTTGCGCTCGTCGTGTACAACGGAACGGCTGCCGCGCCGACACCAACGCCAACGGCAACCCCGACTCCGCCTCCGACCCCAACCCCAACACCGACGCCGACTCCTCCGCCGACGCCTACTCCGACTCCCGTGCCCACGCCGACACCCGGTGGATGCACAGGCCAGTTGGTCACCAACGGAGGGTTTGAGAGCGGTACTGCTCCGTGGACGTTTACGGGTGCTATTAGGAGCACGGGTGCTTTCCCGCACACCGGCGTTGCGTACAGCATCCTGGGTGGCGGAAATAATAACGCTCACTCAGAATTCGAGACTATCTCGATCCCGGCTGGATGTTCACCGAATCTTACGTTCTGGTTGAATATCACGACAGCGGAGACTACAACGACCACTCAATTCGATAGGATCTTTGTCGAGGTCAGGAATACCAGTGGCACGTTGTTGAGCACGCTGGGCACGTTCAGCAATCTTAACGCTGGGACTGCGGGAGCCTATGTTCAACGTGGACCGTTCAGCCTGGCGGCATTCTCGGGACAGACGGTTCGGGTGCAGTTCAGGGCAACGACTGATGTTTCGCTGATCTCAACATTCCGCGTCGATGATGTTTCGGTGCAATAGCCGAAATTCATGACCATTAAAACTAAGGGAGGCCGGGCAGCGGCCTCCCTTTTTTGTTGGCTTCGGGTGTCGCGGGCATCCGAATTCTCTGCGGCGGACATCGAATTAGTGCTAAACTTCTCAAAATCCAGTAGATGAGCCCGGTGCCCG
>JBDTZW010000362.1:0-1664 GCA_040004905.1 Acidobacteriota bacterium | reverse complement strand
CGCAAGTTCTTTTCGCCTTGAGCTGCGCGGGCGCGGTCTTTGATGGTGTCTTTTACGCTCGCGTCGGATGGTTCGGCCTTGGGCGTGAAGTCGCGGTATGCCTTGCCTTCGTCAAGCAGCTTTAACGCGGTTGCGCGATGCTTGTCTGCATTGTCGGATTGAAAAACGATCTCTTCGTCATGGCCGAGCTCCAGCCATGCCAGACCGTCGAGGATCGAACGTGTCGATTCCTCGGTCGAACGCGCAAGATCTGTGTCCTCGATCCGCAGCAGAAACTTGCCGCCGACATGACGAGCGTACAGGTAGTTAAATAAAGCGGTTCGAGCCGAACCGATATGAAGATACCCGGTGGGAGACGGGGCAAATCTAACGCGTACTGTCATAAACGACTAGTTTCGTCTAAAGACAGAATTGAGGCAAGCTACGCATCCAAACCGAAGCTCATATCTCAATAACTTGCACATTGTGATTAACGGAACCGTCGATATGAAATGTTCTCGCAAACTCAATCACCTCTTCTAAGGTTTCGTCTGTATGCCAAGTGGTCGTCATAACAAAGTCTCGTCGGGTCACGCCGTCTCCGACAATCAGGTCATCCATAACATCGTGCCACGTTTCGCAGTCAGTTCCGATTACACAAAAGAGCATGACTTTAGCATCGATGAGATCATTCAGGAGTTGGTCGTGCTTCACGGAGTATTCTGATCTTGAATTAAGAACGATTTTTGGTGCAAACTGCCTCATCATTTTGCTAATGGGATTAGCTCGGGACATAGAAGCTTACGCCTTCTGTTCAGTTTCATCCGAGACTATCGGCTCCCAAAGCTCGACTTTGTTTCCGTCAGGATCCATCACCCATGCGAACTTGCCGTTGAAATCCGTATCAGGTCCGCCTACGAGTTCAATTCCGGCATCTTTGAATTGCACGATCAGTCCGTCGAGATCGTCGACCCGGTAGTTGATCATAAAGCCAGACTCGCTTGGGGCGAACCACTTACTGTCGGCCGCGGCCGTTGTCCATACGGTCATCCCGCCGTCCACTTGCTTGTCGTCGGACCAGTTAAGGATCGCTCCGCCCCAATCCGCTATATCGAGCCCGAGATTATCTCTATACCACGCCACCAGCGCCTTGTTATCCTTGGTGCTTTTGAAAAACACGCCACCGATACCAGTTACCTTTGCCATACATCCTCCTAGGCCGGAATCGCCGGCAGTACCTCACGTTTTCGCAGTAGAGCCGCACTGACAAGAGTCACCACGATGCCCACCGGCACTATTTCGACCATCGTCATCGCAAATCGAAAAAAGAAATTCTTATACATCGCGGCCATGTTCTCCATCTGGGTCCGCGCCGCATCGATCTCCGCCGCCGAATTACCCGCCGCCTGCATTTTGTTGAGCATTGCGGTCATATACTCAGCCATAAAATTGCCCCCGAGCGTTTGATAATAGATCTCCCAGCTTATCCCATAAAATAGCGCCGCGATCAGACTTATAAGAATACCGATCTGCAGGCCTTTCAGAAATGTGACATGGCCTCCGTTGTTGTCCCTGAACGATTTAACGCCGAAAAAGACCATCGACAGCGAAATGATCATCGAGGCATAGCCCCAAAACATTCCGTGTTCGGAATTTAGCCCGCCGTATCGCATTGCGATCAGCAT
>JBDTZW010000302.1:0-1667 GCA_040004905.1 Acidobacteriota bacterium | reverse complement strand
TACGTTAAGGCGGTCGCAGAAACCGGCTCGTTTAGCCGGGCGTCGGAGAAATGTTTTGTTACCCAGCCAAGCCTGTCGAATGCCGTCGCACAACTCGAAGAGGAGCTTGGCGGGCGTTTCTTTTTTCGGACGACGCATCACGTCAGCACGACACCGTTCGGTGAACGAATGATGCCGCACATAACCGCTGTTCTGGACGCCCAGGCCGAACTGGAAAACACCGCAAAGAGTCTTGCCGAACCGGAGCGGAAACTCGCTCGGATCGGCTTTTGCCCTCTTGTAGATCTGAAGCTGATCGGCGCGGTCATCGAGCCATTTAAGTCCGCGAACCCCGAGGTCGAGGTTGTCTTGAAGGAATGTTTTGTCGACGACCTGCGCGAGCGGTTGGAACTAAGTAAGATCGATCTTCTGGTCGTTCCACAAGGAATGGCGGTTCGAAATGCCGGAAGGACAGTCCTCTATTCCGAGGAATTGTGTTTTGTTCCGCGTGCCGGCAGTATGCTCGATGCGAGAGAGGGAGACGCGACGCTTGAGCAGATCTCCGCCGAGGTTTTTACTATCGCGGGCGAAGGCTGCGGACTGGCATTCTCTTTACGGGAAATGTTTAACGGGTCGGGGTATGAGTTTCGGCAATACGCTGGGCAGGCATTAAGCTATTCGGTCTTAGAGGACTGGGCTTCGCTCGGTATTGGAGCAACGATACTTCCGCGGTCTAAGGTTTCGGGTCGAAATGCACAGACCCTGCTGATCGGAGACGGAAGGCCCGCATTGATAACATTTGAGGCGATCTGGAACAAGCGTTCTCTACAGCCGGCGCACATCAAGGAATTACTTCGTTTCTTTCGAAAGGTGGCACCGGAATATATCAGAGGGCTGACTACATTCCGCGTTCGAGCCGCATCATCGGCCTAGCTCTTTTTCCGCCAGGCGGCTCCATTGTTTTGTGCTTCGGCGGCGAAAGTCGGGCGAGACTTTTGCGGATTCGACGGCTTCGGTAAACAACTCGCGTGCCTTTTCTGTCTCGCCTTTTTCCTTATAGACCCTGCCGAGAAAATAGAGGCCCTCGACGTCGGCCGAGCGGCGTTCGATGTATTTTTCGAGAGCGTTTTGGGCTTCGGCGAGCATGTTCGCATCGAGGTAGGTGATGCCGATCTCGCGCCAGATCTCGCTTAACGAATATTTGTCGTCCTGTTCGACTACGACCGCGAAATGATCGAGGGCTTTTTGCAGTTCGCCTTTCTGACGGGCTATCTTTCCAAGTTCGGAGTTAGCGTCGATCTCGGCGTTGTCGATCTCGAATGCTTTGTTGAAATGCTCAAGCGCTTTTGATTCCTGGCGGCGTTGGAGGTAGATAATGCCGAGCTGCACGTGGGCATCGGCATCGCGGGGATTGACGGTGGCGTTGTGGAGAAAGCGTTTGAAATTTTGCTTTTGACGAAAGGCGTTGCCGAATCCGCGCACCTCACCGCCCAAAGATCCGGCAAAATACATGATCGCGTAAAACAGAATGAACGGCGAGAAAAGCCACGGAGACGCAAACCGTGAAATGTAAATGCCAAGACTGAGCGACAGCCAGGAAACGCAGACAACCGCGATCGCGGCGGCAAATGACGCGCCGAAGATGGTCCGTAACGCAAAGACCATAAAGACGCCGAAAAGCAAGCCGC
>JBDTZW010000287.1:0-1675 GCA_040004905.1 Acidobacteriota bacterium | reverse complement strand
TCGTTCAAAAGGCTCTATCGAATCTGATGCAAAACAAGACCTCGATCGTTATCGCGCACCGGCTGTCCACGATCCGCCGCGCGGATAAAATTGTCGTGATGGAAAAAGGAAGAATAGTCGAAACAGGTACCCACGCTGAGCTGCTCGAACACGGCGGAACTTATCGACGCCTTTACGAGCTTCAATTCGCTGACGAGGAAACGGTCGGGGCCGTTTAGGAAGGAACGATCAAACGTTATTTTCGAGATGCTTCTTTAATTTCTTGAGATCAGATTCAATGCCGTCTCGGACCTTACCGGAAAGGATACTTGGCGGCATGCTTATTCGCGAGGTGTCGCCAATGCTTTGAACTCGGATCTGGACAGACGTACCACTATCGGCGTCCGACAGGTTGTAGCGGATCTTCATTTCGAACGGCTCGGGGCTGGAGAATTCGAGCATCTTTCCCGGGTCTTCATTGGTCACAACGACCTCGGAAACATAGTCGAGCCCGGCCATCGTGCCGCGTCGTTCAAGCCGGACACCCTTGACCAAATTGCCCGCCGACTGTGGAAAAACCTGTCGTACGCCCTCGAGCCAAATAGTCTCGGATTTTGGATCGAACATAAACTCCGCCACATCGGCACGCGGACGGTTGATCACAGTTTCGCCTTTTACATCAACGGACATAGGGATTAAATCTCTCCTGATTAAGGATGTTGCGGGTGACGACCAGACGAATAATAGCAGGAAAAATAGATAATTAGCAATGGATAATGGATAATGATCTTAGAACCTTTTGCTTGGCGAATGTAACGTCGGACAGTTTCCTGACCTTACCGTTTCCATTCTCCGTTAACCATTTTCAAACTTATGAGATCAATGACCGGCTTCGGCCGCGGCGCCGTGGCTGAAGATAATTTCGCAGTAACGGTCGAATTAAAAACGGTGAATAACCGCTTTCTGGATGTGGCCCTGCGGTTGCCCGGCGAACTCCAGGAGCTCGAATCGACTATCAAACGCCAGATCGCCAATCGTCTTTCGCGCGGGCGCGTCGATGTGAATATTCAGTACGACCGTGCCGGCGAGCTTAGCTACGATCTAAACCGGCCGCTGATCAACGCGTTCATCTCAGCGATGAAGCAGATGCAGACCGAATTCGGCTTGGCCGGCGAGCCAGATCTCAACGTGATCGCTCGGCTCCCAAATGTCGTCCAGCCAAAAAAGGACGACCTCACCGTAGAGTTCATCGTTGGTGTGGAAAAGGCCGTGGGCTTTGCGATCGACGACCTTGAAAAGATGCGCGAGAACGAAGGGTTGATGCTCAAAAATGAATTGAGCTTTCGCTTGGACGAGATCGATAAACGGCTTCCCGCAATTGAAAAGGAAGCCGGATCTATCGCCGACGAGTATCGCCAGCGGCTCACAAAGCGCATCACCGAGATGCTTGCCAAAAGCGAATCTCAGATAGATCTCGACCAAGCCCGCCTCGCGCAGGAAGTCGCGTACCTCGCGGACCGCAGCGATATCAGCGAAGAGATCACACGGCTCCACGGGCACATCGAACATTTCCGCCAGATAATCAACGACGACAAAGAGGTCGGCAAACGCCTCGACTTCCTGACGCAGGAACTAAACCGCGAAGCCAACACTATCGCCTCAAAGACCAACCAGCCGCTGGTAAAGGAGAATGCGT
>JBDTZW010000010.1:0-5561 GCA_040004905.1 Acidobacteriota bacterium | reverse complement strand
GGTCCTCGTCCGGCAGGACCGCATTGACCGTGATGTTGGTGTTCGTCGGGGTATTACGCGCCTGCGCGTCGGATGCGGTTGCCGTGACATTTTTCGTGCCGCCCGTTGCGTCAACTGGAATAGTCGCGAGAAACGAGAAAACATTGTCGCCAGCTGTTACGTCGCCGTTTGAACCATCATCAAAAAATGTTTGCGAGGCGAGGCCGCCGATGGTGCTCAGATCGCCGATGACAGCGATGCCGGTGCTTGGCGGTGTGGTGGCCGGGATGACCGTGACGGTCAGCAAAGTATTTCCGCCCGGCGAGACCGATGTCGGACTTGCAGCCATCGCGGCGAACAAGGTACTTCCGCCGCCACTGCAAACAAATGCCGTCGTGCTCGAATTGCGAGCTGTTCCCGGATTGGTGTTCGAAAAATCGACCGAATTATTGTCCGTGTCCTGGCAGCCGTTCAATCCCCGCGATTGGCTCGAATTATTCGCCGGAGCCGTGGTCCGTGTTCCCTCGAAAAAGATGTTGGTCGCATTTCCCCAGCCCACGGCGTCAATAACAGTTCCCGTATTCACGGCTCCGTTTCGTATCGCCAATCCGCCGACCGTAGCACTCATTGAACAGAGGCACACTGACGGCGTGTAGATCTTGTCCGCAGCAACACCGCCATCATAGGTCGACGAAGTAACCAGGTAGTATTGTCCCGGCTGAACAATTGTTGAGGTAGTCCAGCTCGCGAAGGGGCCTACGTCCGTCGTCCCGGCTGACGATCTATAAACGAGAACATAACCGTTCAGATCCACCGGAGCTGAGCCAATATTGTGCAGCTCGACAAATTCGTCATCTGCAACGCCCCCGCCGGCTTGAAACTGGCTGATCACGATATTTGGCGAAATCAGATTCGTATCGGCAGCCTGAGCGTCAGCCTTGGTAGCGTGATCGAAATAAAAACCCAGCGCAACGACGACTGCGAGAAACAACAAAAACTTTTTCATGATACGAACTTCCTGTTTTTTACTGCCTGGAACTTTCCAAGAAGGGTCAATTTTGGGGCGATTCTGATTTTAGCGTAAATGAAGGCCAAAACGGAATGCGATTTAAGCAAAGTTTGCAGGAATTTAATGTAGATAGTGAACGTAATTCGCTCGCAGCTTAGTCACCGCCCAAAGTTTAGATGTGAAAAGGCGAGACCATCTGATCCGGCAGCGCCGTATCAGATGGTCTCTATCTGCGAAACAAAGGCGAAATTTATCCGGTCACGGATTGATCAGCTTGTATAATTTCGCCGCGTAATCCGAGCCGAGCGTTTGAAGCTGCCGGTATTCTGCCATGGCTGCTGCACGGTTGCTCGTCGCCAGATGAACCTGGCCGAGATAGTAATGGGCGATCCCGTTCTTTTGATCGATCTCGAGCGAACGCCGAAGCGCGGCTGTCGCAGCGGGGTAGCGCTTTAGTTTCATGTTCGCATATCCTAACTCGTTAAATGCCGAGAGATAATCCGGTTTTAGCCGCGTAGCCTCCTCCAGATAGGTGATCGCGTCGTCAAAATTTCCGAGATCGTTATATGACCAGCCGATATTAAATGCCGCGACATGGTTGTCTTTGTCGTATTCGAGGCCTTTAACATAAGCATCGATCGCCTTGCTGTAATCCTTGGTCCCGTAATAATAAACATCCCCGAGACCCATGTAGGCATTTCCCGCCTCCGGATCAAGCTCGATCGCACGATTCAACGCATCGATGGCTTCGTCGTTATGGCCCGCCCGACGGAGTGCAATACCCAACTCTTCATAAGCGTCCTGATAATCCGGCCTGATCTCGGTCGCCTTCTGCAGCATCGAAACGGAATTTTCAAACTGTCCCTGATCGAAATACAGAACCCCAAGCTCATAGTGTCCGATAGATGACTGCGGATTCAGTTGAATACATTTTTTCAGTGCTACGGTCGCTTCGCTAATTCGTTTAAGCCGCCGCAGGGCATATCCCTTTTCGAGGAATGCCGCTGAATGGGTCGGCTGGATGATTACGGCACGATCGAGCGCGACAAGCGCCTTATCAAACTCGCCGAAATCGTTCTGGAGCCAGCCGATCCTGTAAAGCGCATTGGCGGACGGCCGAATATTTACCGCACTTTGGTATGCCACGAGAGCACTATCATAATCCTTGTCGTCGTAAAATTTATTCGCCTCGGCCTCATACTGGGCGGCCGTTTTGCCGGCCCTTGTCGTGCGCTTCGGTACGGTATGTTTTGCGATGGCACGAACCTTTGGTTTGAACGTAGAATCGGCGCCGCCCGATCCGGCGACCCGGCCTCCGCCTTCAGTTTGAGCGACCACGCCGACCGCGGCCATTAGAACGGCTAACACCACAGCGAAAAATTTATGATGTGCTTTCATTTTTTCTCTCCTCAGAAAATCAGCGGCTCGGTCGTGGATACACGGCGGGGCTTCTATTGCCCGCCTTATCCACAGCACGAACGCCGAAAAAATAGTTGTCTTTTGACATTTCCTTTGCCGAAAAGCTGGTTACGTTGCCGACAAATTTCGAATTGGTCCAATAGGCCGATGTAGTGTCGCGCCAGACCACCTCGTAGCCCGCAATGTCGGCGTCGGTATTCGCGTCCCATTTCAGGTCGGTGTCGTTCGTCAGCCCGGAGGTTATTATACCCACATTTTTAGGCTTGGCCGGTGCGACGGCCAAATTTGCGAGGCCGATCAGATTGATCCGCGTTACGTTCGCGATATATTCAAAATCGACAAACTCGGGCAGATCGCCATACTGCTTGCCTTCCACCATCTTCACGGTCTGGTGCTGATGCGTGTAGTCTTCGTGTGGCTCGGTGAATCGGACGGCCGCGTAACCTTGCTCGAGGAACGGAATATGATCGCCGCCCCGTCCATAACGGTCACGCCGGTAAACGAGCGTGGCCTTAAATTTTGGGGAGTAGATATCGGCCATCTCTTTGACATACCGGCCAAGCTGTCGAGATTGCGAATCGTTCTCGCCGCCTACGCTTCGCCGAGTGTTTGCTTCCTGCTGCGTCTCGTTTGACGGAACACCCTCTGCAAAAACCCTGATGGACTGCCGGTCCGGAGCGTTTTTATAACTCATCACGCCGCCAATAATGTCGTTGTCGAACATCGCTTCGATATTCATCTTTTTCTCGGCAGCCTGCTTGGCGAAATAGGTTGAGCCCGTTAGCCCCTGTTCCTCGCCGGGCACTGTCATGAAGATGAGCGTCGCGTCAAATTTGTGCTTTGACATCACGCGGGCAAGCTCGATCGAAGCGGCTGTGCCACTGCCGTCGTCGTTCGCACCGGGCGCGTCGCATTTCGAATCGGTCGCGTCAAGATTGCACATCGAATCGTAATGGCCGGAAACGACGTAGACGCGGTCAGGGTCGGTGGTCCCTTTAAGGACGGCATAGACATTGGTCAGCACTGCGCCTTCTGGGTATCGGCCCCTTGGCGGCGGAATTGCCGCCTGCGTGAACGTTTGTTTCTGCACGTTTAGGCAGCCGCCGCAATCGGCGCTGATCCGCTGAAACTCGCTATATATCCAGTCCCGCGCTGCGCCGACTCCGCGTTTCGGATCGTCCTGCGATGACAGTGTGTTCCGCGTTCCGAACGAAACGAGCTTCTGTATAGTAGCCTCGATATTCTTTGCCGAGACCTGCTTCATCATCGCGGTGATCTCCGGGTTCGCCTTTGTTACCGTTTTCTGGGCCGTTACGCTCGCGGCAAAGGCGCCCACACATAAAGATAAGACCAAAATCCGTTTAACTTTCATCCGTGATCGAAGGTTCATATTGTTATGGTTTCCTTGTGCCCCATGTCGGTGACGGCGGTTCTTTTGTTGCCCGATTGACCGGACGTTGTTTGAGCAGGCGCATCGCCTCGGCCACCGCTCGTTCAAGCTGCGGGTCGTGCCCGTCTATCACATCCTTTGGCCAGTTTTCTACATCAATGTCGGGCGGAGTTCCTTCGTTCTCGACTGCCCATTTGTTGTCTCGCGTAAAAAATCCGCCGCGCGGTGCGATCATCGACCCGCCGTCAATAAACCCTGGCGTATCGGCCGTGTGGACCAGTCCGCCCCAGGTCCGCTTTCCGACGAGCGTTCCGACCTTACGATAATGGAACATCCATGGCATCAGGTCGCCGCCCGAACCGGCCATTTCGTTTATTATCATCACCTTCGGCCCCCAGATGCCGGCCGACGGCGATGTGAACGGGTAACGATCGCCCGCGACGTTATTAAAATAGCCGTCAAAATCACGCTGCAGCACGTCGATTATATAATCGGCTGCCGACCCGCCGCTGTTGTACCGTTCGTCAATGATCGCGCCCTTTTTATCCTGCTGCGCAAAATAGTAGCGGTTAAAGCTCGAATATCCCGGCTGGCCTGTGCTCGGAACGTAAACATACGCGAGCTGCCCGTCCGAAAGCTTCTCCACCAAACGTCGATTAGCTTCGACCCAGGCACGCGTGCGCAAGCCCTGTTCGTTGGCGGTTGGAACGACCGTCACCTGCCGGGCGCCGTCCATGGTCGGTTTCTCATTGACCGTAAGCGAGGTCTGCCGGTTCGCCGTGCCGTCCAGCAATCGGTAAATATTGTCGGGCGCTTTCAACTCGATTCCGTTAACCGCGAGAATGTAATCACCGACATTCACATTTGCTCCAGGGACCGCGAGCGGCGATCGCAGATCTGGATTCCAATTCTCGTTGTCGTAGATCCGAGTCACCTTATACCGGCCGCTGTCGATAGCGAAATCCGCACCGAGCAACCCGCCGATCGCTGACGGAACATCAGGCATATCACCGCCGCGAACGAACGAATGCCCGATCGCGATCTCTGCGCCCATCATGTCCAGCAGGTAATTGAGGTCCGACCGGTGCATGACAAACGGAAGCATCGCGCCGTACATTTCCTTGTCCTTGGCCCAGTCGGTTCCGTGCAGGTTGGGAACGTAAAGATAATCTCGCTGGTTTCGCCAGCCCTCGTTAAAGATCTGCTTGAATTCCTCTTTCGGGTCGAGGTACATTCGCAGGCTGTAGTTCAACCTACCGGCGCCCGCCTGCGGAGCAACTTTGTCCGCATCGACAAGAAACAACGACGGGGCCGGAGGTCGTGCGCCGCCTCCGCCGGGACCGCCCGCGGCACCTGCACCGCGATAGACGAGTTTGTGCCCGTCCGCACTGACGCTAAATCCTCCAACGCCGCTCACGAACGGAGCCGCCTTGCGGTCGCTTAGCCGATATCGAATGAGATCGCCGCCGGGAACCTGAGCGTTTCTCGCTGCCTCGATATAAAAAACCGTCCCATCGCCGCCCGCCGTCAGGTTGGAATACTGCCGCTCAGGCACGCCCGGAACCGAAATGATCCGCTGCGACAGACCGTCAAAATCGATCTGCACCGTTACGGGCTGATGCTGCCTTCCCGCACCTGGCGTCTCACCGTCACTGCCGGGGCGTCTCTCAGGCCCGGCAGTGACGCCCTTGTCCTCGTCGCTTTCCGGTAGCAGCGGGCTTGCGTCGCCTTTTTTCAAAACGGCGAGGTACAATCCGAAATTCT
>JBDTZW010000243.1:0-18815 GCA_040004905.1 Acidobacteriota bacterium | reverse complement strand
AAAATTCATTGGTATCGAGATGTCTATCGGTGCGTTCTCGTCAAATTCGGTCGAGCGGCCGTTGCAATCGATTCTTATCACCAAACAAATTTACATTAAATAGTTTTGTGTTGTCACAGACCGCGACGCAGTAATGTTTATGTTTTAGAATCGAAATATGGGGCCTTCCGGCGAAAACGAGAAGGTAGAGGTCTTCAACGCGCATCGGCCGAGGCTGTTTGGCCTTGCTTATCGGATGCTCGGCACACGCGCGGACGCCGAGGATATTCTTCAGGAAACGTACCTTCGCCTACACTCCGCGGACCTCGGGGCGATAGAAAATCCCGAAGCGTGGTTGGTGACGGCGGCGACTCACCTTTCGATCGATCGGCTTAGAAAGGCATATGTCCAACGTCGTGGCTGCCAGCCGCTGATTTTGGATAAGGCTGCTTCGCCAGAAATGAAGGCCGAGATCGCCTCTGACGTATCGCTCGCCTTTCTCGTCATGCTTGAACGTCTTTCGCCCCTCGAGCGGGCAGTATTTCTCCTCCATAACGTCTTCGATTTTGCTCACTCGGAAGTTGCCCGGATCGTCGCCAAGAGTGAAACTGCGGTACGGCAGATAGTTTCGCGTGCGAGGGCCCGCGTGCGCGCAGACAAGCACCGCTTTGAGACGGATGATAGGGAACGGGCCGAGCTGATCAGGAAATTTGTTAACGCGTCCTACGCGAGAGACGAAAATGCCCTCATGTCTATTTTTGCCGACGATGTAGCGCTTACGTCCGATGGCGGAGGCAAGGTACATGCGGCCTGGCGGACGGTTTTTGGCAGCGACAGAATTCTTCGCGTTTACACGATCGCCGTTTCGAAATATCCCGAAGAGATCGGGGCATATCTGACAACGATCAACGGCGAACCCGGCGTGATCGAATTTATGGGCAACGCTGCGGTTTCGGCGAGCACCTTCACTATAGAAGACAATAAGGTAACGGCGATCTACCGTGTAATGCATCTGGACAAATTGAAGGGAATTGTGCTCGGCGACAAAAATAATTTGATCGCTATGTCACAGAACCGGTAGCTCGTCCGTCTTCGTTATGAAAGCCGAAAAACGGCTGGGAATTCATAGGGGAGAAATAATCATGGGACAGAGAGTCAATGTAATGGAAAAAGGGCAGGGTGCGATGCAGGCAATGCTTGGACTGAGCACTTATTTTTGAAGTCAAGAAAGATCGAAAGGCAGCTTCTCGATCTGATCAGCTTTAGGGTTTCGCAGATGAATGGATGCGCCTATTGTCTGGATATGCACTCAAAGGATCTACGGCATGAGGGCGAGACCGAGCAGCGTCTTTACGTGATCGAAGCTTGGCGGGAGACCGATCTCTATACTGATCGCGAACGTGCCGTACTTGCGTGGGCCGAGGCCGTCACGCTGCTTACCAACAAGCAGGTTCCCGACGAGGTTTACGAAGAAGCGCGGAAGGAATTTAGCGAAGAAGAGCTGATCGACCTGACGCTAGGCGTTATCGCCATCAACGGCTGGAATCGGGCAAATGTCGCGTTCCAAACAACGGCAGGAAATTATCAGCCCGGACAATGGGCGACAGCAACGAGCTGATCTGGATCTAGAGTTCAAATTTTCGCTGCTCTGCTCGCGAAAATTTGAACTCGATTTCTTTCTGATAGCAAGCTTCAGAATCCTATTTTACGAACTCGGTTACTGCGTGACCGCTGGAGTCGGTCAAGTTGGCGTATTCGAGTTTCCAATCCTCGTTTTCGGAAAAGTTCCTACTCGTAACCGCGGGGTTTGAGAATCGCAATAACACCGACGATCCATCAAGGAGTTCGTAAACGGCAACCGCGCTTCCAGGAGCTATCAGGAACATTTTATCGGGTTTGCCGGCGTATAGCTTTACATCGAAGTTCGACATGCCTTTCTTCAGATATGTGAAAAGAGCTACGGTGCGTCTAAAGTCGGTCCGTGGAGGACTTTCCAGTGCCTTTTCCGCTCGATCAAAAAAAGCTAATTGCTCGTTCGTAAATGTTGGTTTCCAAGGGGTGTCTCTAGACGCTGTTGTATATGCAAATTGTCCGTGAAATTCGGAAATCCATACCTTATCATTGCCTAACAGTACGACGATTCGCCGATTGACCGAGGCCCACGAAGCAGCCTGTTCCTTATTCTCACTTAGATTCCAAACCAATACCTTTCGCTTGCCCGCAAGAAAGACTTTCGGTTGAATCCTTTCTGCTCGAATTGACTCGTCCGCGTATTTCGAAGTAAACGCCGGGTTCCGGGCCAACGTCTCTTCCAACTCCCACGCAGACGCATTCCCCACACTACTTAAGGCGGCACTTTGGGAATAGCTCTTGTGATCACTAGAAATAACGGGCCTTCGAAAGTCTCCCATCGCCATCGTGCCACTCGGATAGATATCGGGCCATCCAGGAAGAACTGCACCCAGTAGTCGTCGTGTTTTGTATATATCTACAAGGGCTCTTAGGGCTAATTCGTGCGGAGCACTAAGGGGCTTGCTTTCGGCGAGGATATGAATTAGAGCGTACCCGGCTCGACCCGAATCATTGCCATCGGCAATTTTTACCAATGCGTCATAGACCTGATTTCGAACCGTCGGGTCTCGATCATTGATGGCCGCGATCAACATCGGCACTGCATCGTTGGCCCCAGGTCCCAACCTCGCCAAACTCTTGGTTGCGCACAAACGAGAGCCCGGATCGGGGGCTTTTAGTTTAGCAGTCCAGAACGACAGTGGCTTTTCTCTTGCGAGCTTAAGCTGCGAGCACACGTCGGTATCCTCTTTTTCAACGAGTTGTGCCGAGATGCTAGGCGAAAAGCAAACAACTAGTAGAAGGAGAAGGTAAAGTGGCGCGGCAATACTCATAGTCAGTGATTTTTCCTATTCATCGGTAACGAACGAATCCGTTCGAAGAGCTTTGCCGGATGAGTAAGGTCGATTTCTTCTCCATCCGAGCTTATTTCCATTAAAAGGCGATCCTGAGCTTCACCTTTTTCTTTTGCGACAGAGTAGGGAATATCCTCGCGAAATGTGACCAGCGAATATTTCGAAAAATAATCTGGATACTCTTGTTCTAGCCGCATCTCCAGTTCGCGTTTGCGCTGAAAGACCGGATCGCTTACCGAATCGCGCATCTCGCGGAAATTATCTTCGGCCATTATCTGGATCGCGTCGGTGTTCGGCTTTCTTGACTCACCATATCGATTGTAGATCGTTTCCCAGATATCTCCATATTCTGCGATCAACTGATCGAGAACACGAACGTCCTCAAACGCGCAGTTCATACCTTGGCCGTAGAAAGGAACCATTGCGTGAGCCGAATCACCCAAGAGAAGGGCCTTGCCTCCTACGTTCCATGGCCAGCAGGTCACAACGCCTAGATCGCCTGTCGGATTAGCAAAAAAATCATCGGACAAAGTCGGCATTAGTCCTAACGCATCGGGGAATTCGCGTTCAAAAAGCTCGACTAGGGACTCCGGATTTGTCAGGGCTTCGAACGAGGGATCGTCTAATGCCGCCTCGCTATTGCGAGCAAGGAATAAGGTGCAGGTAAAGCTTTGGTCGGCATTCGGCAGGGCGATCATCATGAATCGCTTTCGAGGCCAAATATGCAGAGCGTTCGGCTCCATCGCGAACGCGCCGTTGCTCGTTGGCGGTATGTGGAGTTCCTTGTATCCATGTTCGAGAAACGCGGTCGCGGTTGTGAAACCGGAAACCTGGTCCTGCATCGAGCGTCGGACCGCCGAACCGGCGCCGTCGGTCGCTATCATCGTGTCACCGCGGATGGTACGGCCGCTATCGAATTCGATCTCGCCGCTCGCGATATCGAAATTGGAACATCGAGAATTAAATACAAACTGCACGGTATCGTATCTTTCGGCCTGTTCGATCAGAGCGATGTTCAAACCCACTCGTGAGACGGAATTTATATGGTCGCCGGGGCGGCCGCTGTACGGAAGCAACTTGGTTTCGCCATCGATCGAATGGATCATCCGGCCGTACATCGGCACCGCATCGTCTAAAACCTTTTGGTCGAGACCGACCGCACGCAACGCGGCTATCCCGCGGTTCGACAAGGCGAGATTGATCGAGCGACCGCCTTCGGCCGGACCAGCGCGCATGTCAGGCCGCGCCTCGAAAACCTCGATCTGAATTCCGCGTTTTGCAAGATAGATCGCGAGCAGCGAGCCCGCAAGACCGGCCCCGACGATGACTACTTTAGGCATTCTTTAAAGATCTCAGAAAAGGCGAAAACATCCGAATATGAATTATAAAGCGGAACAGGAGCCGCGCGAATAACGTCCGGTTCCCGCCAGTCTACAAACACACCTTTTGCGGTGAGCCGTTCATGGATCGATCGATCCTTTACGCGGATCGAAAGCTGACATCCGCGTTGCTGTGGGTCTCGAGGCGTGACGACCGAAACTTCATCGCCTCCGATCTGGTCGATCAGGTATTCCAGATATCCCGTAAGTTTTCGAGATTTTTCGACCAGAGCTTCCGTCCCGACCTCAGCAAATATCTCGAGGGATGCTCGTAGCGCAGCCATCTGAAGAATCGGAGGATTGGATATTTGCCAACCTTCCGCGCCGGCTATCGGATGAAAATCGGGGCCCATTAAAAAGCGCGTTTCTTTATCGTGCCCCCACCAGCCGGCAAAACGCGGCAGGTTGAAGCTTCTGGCATGCCGTTCATGAATAAATGCTCCCGCTACGGCACCCGGACCGCCGTTCAAATATTTGTAAGAGCACCATGCAGCGAAATCCACGTCCCAATCATGCATTTTCAGCTCAAGGTTTCCAGCCGCATGAGCGAGGTCAAACCCGACGATAGCTCCCGCTTTGTGCCCGGCTTCTGTGATCGGCTGAAACTCGAAGGCCTGGCCGCTGTAGTAGTTCACTCCGCCGAGCAAAACGAGAGCGACCGTGCCCCCTTCGCGTTCTATCGTTTCAACAATGTCTTCTGTGCGTAAGGTCGATTCCCCTTCACGAGCCTGGAGTTCGATAAGCGCGTCAGGTTCGAAACCGTGGAAGGCGATCTGCGATTTCACGGCGTACTGGTCCGACGGAAATGCTCCTTTTTCGATCACGATCTTATATCGGGCGCTCGTTGGCCGATAGAATGAAACCATCATAAGGTGCAAGTTCACCGTCAGGGAATTCATCACAACCGTCTCTATGGGTTTCGCTCCGACGATCGCTGCCATTTGCTCGGTCAGAAACTCATGGTACGGAAGCCACGGCGTTTTGGCATTGATATGTGCATCGACTGCCAGATCCCGCCAGTCCGCCAATTCCTGCTCGACATAACTCGGGACAGTTTTTGGCATCAAGCCGAGTGAATTTCCTGTGAAATAGATCGCCTCGTCCCCACCTGAATTGAGCGGAATGCAAAAACGGTGGCGAAAATCTCTGAGAGGATCTGCCGCGTCCAGCTCATTTGCCGACATTGAAAAGGATTTTTGTTGCGGATGCATCAAATCTGAATTTATCCGAAAGCTACTGCTTTTGAAAGTCGGCACTGACTTAGATTTGGACGGTCATCACCGACCCGGCTTTTTCAAAGCGTTCTCGGTCGAGACAAAGCAATGATTTAAATCACTTCTTTTCCGGCCAATTAAGTCGATAATACGCTGAGCACCCCTAATGGGCCGAGACTATGCATAATATCGACATCGACATCGACATCGTTGAAATGGCCCTCGACGTAGTGAAGTTCGCGATCAGCCGGATCACTGAAACGAACCCGAAACTTGGGTTTCCTAAGAAGGAAGAAGAACTCCAGAAGCTCGTCGGCGAAACGATAACGGCGAAAGGTATTGGGGGCGAGGCTGCGTTCGCTCTTTTTCGCGATGTCTTGTTAAAAGCGAGTGTATCTATCGATCATCCGCCCCACCTAGCATTTGTCCCGGCCTCGCCGACCCGGGCCGCGATCATGTTCGATTTGGTCACCTCGGCTTCCTGCATTCACGGTGCATTTTGGATGGAAGGTGCGGGCGGAATATTTGCCGAGAACCAAGCGATGAAATGGCTCGTTTCATTGACCGGAATGCCCGACAAGGCCTTCGGCGTGTTTACAAGCGGCGGAACTGCGGCAAATCTTTCCGCGATGGTTGCCGCGCGTGAAGACTGGCGTAGCGGAGACGAAAGCAATGGAACGCGGCGAGGATTAGTTGTCACTTCAGACGGCGCCCATTCGTCGATCAAGGCTATGGCTAAGGTCATCGACGCGGATGTGATGGCTGTGAAGACCGAAAATCGATTCGAGAAGACGAACCTGGCTTCTGCTGTAAAAAAACTCTCAGCCGATGATCGAAAAAGGCTATTTGCGGTGATCGCAACAGCCGGCACCACCAACGCAGGCATCGTTGATGATCTGGATGGAATTGCCGATATCTGCCGGGCCGAGAACGTGTGGTTTCATGTTGATGCAGCCTACGGTGGCGGAGCTTTACTGGCTCCGTCGGTCCGCCATCTTTTCAATGGGATCGAAAAGGCTGACAGTATCACGATCGATCCGCATAAGTGGCTATTTGCTCCTTACGATTGCGGGGCCGTAATCTATCGCGATCCTTCATTAGCGAAAAAAGCGCACTCGCAGGAGGGCTCATACCTCGATATTTTCAAGGGTGAGACCAATGGGTTTAATCCGTCGGAATACCAAATTCAGTTAACGCGCCGCCTGCGCGGACTGCCGTTGTGGTTTTCGCTCGCGATGCATGGCACGGAACGCTATACAAAAGCGGTCGAGGACGGGATCGCACTTGCTCAGATGGCCGGGCGGTTAATCTCGGAAACGGAACATGTCGAACTAGTTCGCGAGCCGAGTCTTTCATGCGTGCTCTTTCGGCGGAAGGATTGGCAGCCAGACGACTATTGGAACTGGACATACAAAAATCATCGTGAGGGGTTTGCTCTTGTTGCCCCGACACGATGGGGCCGCGGCGAAACCCCTGAGACCGTCGCTCGATTTTGCTTTATCAATCCCGATACGACCGAGCTAGACATCAGGGCCATTCTTGCTAGCATGACTTAGAGTCTAGGCGAAGCGTGATCGTTCGAGATCCAGCCACTTCAGGGCTGCGCCGTTAAAAAGCATTTCCTTTACTTTCTCGTCGCAATGCAGCGAGTCGATCAGCGAACCAGGCTCCAGTTCTCCAAGGGGGAACGGATAGTCAGAGCCGAGGGCTATCCGTTCCGCCCCGACTAGCTGGATCAGATATTCGAGCATCGCGGCATCGTGAACTAGCGAATCGAAATATATCCGATCTAAATATTTTCGCGGGCTGTGCTGGTTGTCGATCGCGGTCAGATCTGGACGAACCTGAAAGCCATGGTCGATCCGGCCGAGGGTTGCTGGAAACGCACCACCGCCGTGGGCAAAACAAATTCGAAGATTAGGAAGTTTTTCTAGCGTCCCCGAAAATATTAGCGAACATATAGCTCGTGAAACTTCCGCCGGCATTCCTACCAGCCACGGCAGCCAGTATTCCTGCATGTCCCGCTCGCCCATCATGTCCCATGGGTGAACGAAAACCGCCATTTCGAGATTCTCGCAAGCCGCAAAAAAATCAAAAAATCGTGGCTCGCCGAGATTTAGCTGATTAACATTTGTTCCGATCTGGACTCCCGCGAGTCCGATACTTTTACAGTGTTCCAACTCGATGATCGCCAGGTTGGTGTCCTGAAGCGGAACTGAGCCGAGTCCGATAAATCGAAGCGGAAATTCGATAACAGTCTCCGCGATACCGTTATTGAGAAATCTGGCGATCTCGGCGGCGTCGCGCGCCTCGGCCCAATAGCTGAACATTACCGGAACCGTCGATAGAACTTGTACGTTTAGGTCGAGCGCATCTATCTCCTCGATCCGCTTCGCCGGGCTCCAGCAATTCTCTCCCACCTCGCGAAAAAAATGGCCGTCGTCCTTGATCATCCGGGCACAACCCGGTCCCGGGTGTTCAAGTTGGATGAAACCACCATAGCCGAATTTGTCCCTCCACTTAGGTATCTCTCGCGGAAGGATGTGTGTGTGAACGTCGATCTTAAACATTTAAGCGAGTTGCGATTAGAAGGTTGCGGCCCATTAATCTTCAATCGTCCAATAATCCGGGTATGTCGTGACTAAGCCAAGTTCGTCCACCACGAGGTCCGCCAAAAATTTGCCGCCTCCACTTTCGTAGCGGACAGTCGTGGCGTTGACGCGAGTATAGGTTTGATCGAGTGGCTCTAGTTCGAAGGATGGAAAACGAAGCCACGCCGCACGGACTGCTTTCGATTCTCCTGCGATCAGACCGAGGCGGCGTATGGGCAATGTGTTAGTGATGGGACTGAAATTAAGATCGATATCCAAACAGCCGCTGACCCCATCAATATTATCGCCGTTCAAGGTCCAGATCTGACGACTGCTGACGCTTATCTCAAGGTCGATGAGATCGTCTCCGATCCAGCCATCCAGGCTGACGAAAACGCTCCGCCAGTTTAGATCGCATTCGATCAGGTATTCTATCCTGCATACTTCTTTGTTATGGAGAAAGATCGCCGCACCGTCCAGATACCAGCCGTCTTCGTCACCGTACAGCCGAACCGCCTCGTGCCCGGCGACATCAAGCCTCTTCCATATCATCGATCTTTCGTTTTCCATGAATTTTAGATCACGCCGGATCGCCGTTTAAATATTTCTCTTTCGATAGTTGCATGAATCTCTGGTCGGAGTAATTTCTACTGGATTTAAAATAGCCGCTCCGAATGCCGTATGTTTCAAACCCGATTTTTTCGTAGAGTCCGCGGGCGGCAGAATTATCTGCGACGGCGGAAAGCTCGAGCGAATCAATTCCAGGGAGCAAAAAGGCTGCGTCGACCGCCTTACGGACCAGAGTTTCACCGATCTTTTGTCCATGAAATTCAGGTCTGACGAATACCTGGACGATCTCGCCGCGGTGACGAGTCTTAGGCCTCTCCTCCCGGCGAAAGCCCGCAATCCCGACTAATTCGTTCTCAACGAACGCTCCTATCATGAAGTTATCCATAGATACGGTTTCGATGAAGGTCTCAAAAAGTAATATCGGCACTTTGACCTGATCTTCGTAGAGCGTGCCAAAATTGTCGGGGAAGTTTTTCAGCGATTCGAGATGAATGCAGCGATACGCGTACCCATCGCCCTGTTGCAATCTGCGATATACTATCGGCATTTTCGTTACGCAGCTACGGGAGGGGGCTCCATGATAGCATCGCATTGTTTACAGGTGCGTAATTCTTCCGAGCCATAGAATTTCGCGAAAACTCCCTGAAACTGCGTAGTGATGTCTTCGAGCACGAAATATTCTTCGTACAGCTTGGCATTACAATTCTCGCAGAACCAGAGCAGGCCGTCCTTCTCGCCGTTTCGCCGTTTTCGTTCGATCACTAACCCGATCGTATCCGCCCGGCGGATCGGATTGTGAGGTACGCGGGGCGGCAGCAGGAACATCTCGCCCTCGCGGATAGCCAAGTCGACGGCGTTGTCCCCTTCCTGGATCTTGACCGTTATATCGCCTTCGAGTTGGAAAAAGAATTCCTCGCCTTCATCCCAATGATAGTCTTTTCGCGAATTCGGTCCGCCAACTACCATCACGATGAAGTCCTCCGCGTCATACACACATTGATTGCCGACCGGCGGTTTAAGCAAGGGCCGATGCTCGTCGATCCATTTTTGGAAATTGAAAGGGCGTGCGATCGTCACAACTATCCGTTCTCCAGATCGATCTCGAACAAGCTTAGATTTATATCACTGTAATGCTTAGGAAGCTCAGCAGACTTTTTCGGCGTTACCACCCCCCGAAAACCGAACCCGCAATCTTTGTAATAATCTATCAATTTCTGATTATCGCCCCAGGTGTCCATCCGCACAAAACGCAGGTTATTTGACCGGGCAAAATCCGTCGCCCAGCCGGTGATTGAGCGAACATAACCGCGTCCCCGAAAATCCGGATTGGTCACGATGCGATGAATATACATCGCCGACTCGCCGCTCTTTTCGCCCCAAATTACCGGATCGGAGTACGTGACCGAGTAGATACAAGCGATCGTTCCATCGTCCTCGATCTTCCATATTCGCTCTTCCACGATCTCGGTCTCCACCAACTGCCGGTCAAATCCCAACCAGCTTTTATGGAAAACGGTCTTTTGAAACTCGATGGCCCTGTCGTAGAGGTCGAAAACAATGTCTATCTCGTCTTCAGTTATATTTGCGAAATGCATTTGTCGGCTACGAAGCGATTCACATCGCCGCGATCTTATTTATTGTTCGCCAATTCCTAGCAGTTGTTGGTATCTTCAATTTCTTCTCAATAAAACCTTTTCCGAGAGAGCTGTCGAGAATACTGATCCGTAGCATGTAGTAGATCGCCCGCCCTTTGACAGTTATTAACTCAACGTCGCTGTTGTTGGCGAGCAAAAGCTCGCGATGATCGTTCGATAGCTCGTCACCCAGAAAAAATACGTGAACATCTTTGTCGTTGTCGAACTGGCCGACATAAGGATTCTCGGCAATGATCCTCTCGATCTCTTCGATCGTCCGAACCATCACCGAGATATCCATATTAAAACTCTTCTGGATCGCGTCATAGATCTTTTTTGCGAGAGTTTTATCAGAAGCTGTTTTTGTTTCGAACAGAACGTTTCCACTGTTAATGTAGGTTCTTACGTTTTTAAACCCAAGATCCGCTACGATCTCGCGAAGTCGCTCCATCTTTATCATGTTCTTGCCGCCGACGTTTATTCCGCGGAGGAAGGCGACGTATTTCATCGAAGTTCCTTTGTCATCCTTATACAGTCGATGGATACGCCTTCCCCCACAGGAACAGCGACCCGCTCATCGCCTGTATATCCATGGACCGAATAGAGCTTTACACCCGGCAGCGTCGACATCATTTCGGCTGATTTGAAACCATGAGATATTGCTTCATCTTCGCAGGCTTTCAGTATCAATGTTCCTATACCCTTCCTCGCGAAATCGGGATCGATAAAAAATGCACGAATTTTCGCTGCGTCGATCTGCGGATCAAGTTCTTTCGAGTCGCGACTTTCTTCATAACTGCTGGCTCCGTACAGCGTTCGTCGCTTGCTCCAGCCGCCGCAGCCAACTAGTGTCTCGTCAGGGGCTTCGGCTACGAAGTAGGTTTGGTCGTCGATCAGTTCGAGATCGACGCCGAAGACACTTTTGATCGAAAGCTCGATCTGCTGAGGCGAATAGTCGTCCGAACCAAGTCCGCGGACTGATTCGGCGATCAATCTCTCGATTCGTTCCTGGTCGTCCCTATTGGCTTTTCGCAATTCAAACTGCATTTTTTCGTAACTAAAACGATGCGAGATCGATAACAAACCGGTATCGCACATCCGATTTAATGGTTCGTTCGTAAGCTTCAGGAATTCGGTCCATCGATATAATTTCAACGTCGGAGGTGATGTTGTGTTTTGCACAATAGTCGAGCATTTCCTGCGTCTCCTTGATCCCGCCTATGCCGGATCCGACCAGCGAACGGTTATTCGAAAGCAGAGAGAACGCACGCACAGATACAGGCTCCGACGGAAGCCCGACCATGACCATAACACCATTCAAACCAAGAAGAGCGAGATAAGCATTCAGGTCGTGACTCGCCGACACCGCATCGAGGATCAGATCGAACGCGCCGGCAAGAGGGGCGAGATTTGCGGGATGCTCAGTCACTACAAAATGATGTGCCCCCAACTTTTTCGCATCGTCCTCCTTGGTCGGCGAGGTGCTGAAGACGGTAACCTCCGCGCCCATCGAAACCGCGAACTTGACTCCCATGTGACCGAGTCCACCGAGGCCGACGACCCCAACCTTCTGCCCGTTCCCGACATTGAACCTTTTCAAAGGTGAGTATGTTGTAATTCCCGCGCAAAGGAGCGGTGCAACGCCCGCCAGCGGTTGGTTGGAATCGACCTTCAATGCGTAGTTTTCCTTTATGACAAAGAGTTTTGAATACCCACCATAGGTCGGCGTTTTCTCATCCATTTCGGTGCCGTTGTATGTCACTACCGAATGGACCATGCAGAATTGCTCGGAGTGGGCCGCGCAGCTTGAGCAGGTGCCGCATGACTCCACAAAACATCCTATGCCGGCTATGTCCCCTTCCTTGAACTTCGTAACGTCGTTTCCCGTTTTCACCACGCGCCCGACGATCTCATGGCCTGGTACCATCGGATACGTCGAATTGCCCCACTCGCCGCGTGCCTGGTGGATGTCCGAATGACAAACGCCGCAAAATAGAATGTCGATCAAAATGTCGTCAGGCCCAACTTCTCGTCGCTCAAAATCAAGCATTTCAAATGCGGCGTCAGGCCCGCGGACTGCATATCCCTTGGTTGCGATCATGATTGCTCCTGTTCAATAAACACCGACTTTTTCAGTCTATCGTTGCGATCACTTTCAATTCGATCGCTATCGGCGTTGGTAAGGCGTTTACCTCGACTGTCGTCCGGCATGGCTGATTGTCGTCGAAATATTCGGCGTAGATCCGATTATAGGTAGGGAAATCTTCCCTTATATTCGTAAGAAAAACCGTAACATCAACGATCCTTTCCCACGACGATCCGGCATCGTCCAGGATATATCTCACGTTCGTGAACACCGAGCGGCATTGCATTTCGATGTCATACGAAATTATCTCGCCCGTTTCACTTACTTCGACACCGGGAATTTGTTTGGACCCTCTTTGACGTGGTCCAACGCCTGATAGGAAAAGCAAATTACCTACGCGCCGGGCATGCGGATAAGGGCCGACCGGTTCCGGGGCTCTCGTCGAATTTATCGCGTTCTCTTCCATTCGGACTAAACTATTATTATTATTTGAACATGGGGCAAAGTCGAATCAGCAAGGATTCAAATATATTGCATTTTCTCAAAGATATATTATGAATATTGAAGATGAATCGCGGCGTCGATTCTTGAAATACGGCGCCGTAGGCATCGGATCGGCCGTTATGTTGAGTTCCTGTGCTCCGCCGGAGGCGGGAAACGCGGTACAGGTAAACTTAAACGTGGGAGACGCGAGACCTGGTGATGCCGACAAGAAGCCGGGTGATGAAATTGAAGTAACCGCCGTCGAGTATCTTATGCGTGAGCACGGAGTATTGAGGCGAGCTTTACTTATATATTCCGAGGTTGCCATCCGATTGCGGAAAAACACATCCGAAGTTTCGCCCGACACTCTTCAGAAAACGGCGAAGCTTTTCCGCAGGTTTGGCGAGGATTATCATGAAAAAATGCTCGAGGAAGCCTTTATCTTTCCCAAAATTAGAGAAAAAGGGAACTTGGAGGCCGCAAAGTATCCGGACATCCTCACCACACAACATGCCCGCGGCCGCGAGATCACGGAACACATTATTTCGGTGACCGGCGGTGCGAAGATCAACACTAATTCGCTGCTTTTTGCGGACACTCTGGATGGCTTCGTCCGCATGTATAACCATCACGCCGCCCGTGAAGACACGATAATTTTCCCGGCGTGGAAGGATGTGCTAACGCCTGACGAATACGATGAGATGAACGATAAATTCGAAGAGATCGAGCATCAGCAGTTCGGGGAAGACGGTTTTGAGGACGCAGTCAAGCAGATCGGCGAGATCGAGGTCGCGTTGGGGTTGGATGATATCTCGAAATTTACGCCTCTACCGATCCTCGCGTGAATCCGAATTGAACGCGTTGGAGAATTTAATAGCGGGAATAAATTTTGCCCTACGCGGCATCTAACACTAAGGAATTATAAACATGTCCATATTTATCAAGATCATTTTGGCCGTTTCGCTTGGAGTTGCGGCCGCATGCGCTGTTGCGAAAAGCTCACCGAATATTACCGATATTTCAGATCTTCCGCCTGTCGCGACTCCGGAGAACGCGTCACCAGCAGCCAACGGCCCGCAAAAAGCTGTTTTCGCCGGCGGCTGTTTCTGGGGCCTTGACGCTGTCTTTAAGCATGTAAAGGGTGTTACGAAAGTGACTTCCGGTTACTCGGGCGGAACCAAGGAAACAGCCGATTATGAAACTGTCAGCACCGGCAAGACCGGGCACGCTGAGTCGGTTGAGGTGACGTTTGACCCGGCAAAGGTAACATATCAACAACTACTTTACGTTTTCTTCGCGGTGGCTCATGATCCGACCGAACTCAATTATCAGGGTCCTGACCACGGTACGCAGTATCGTTCGGTTATCTTTTTCACGAGCGATGAGCAGAAAAAGACAGCGGAGGATTTTATCGCCGCGATCGATAAGTCAAAGGCCTTGTCGAAGCCAGTAGTAACTCAGGTAGTCCCTTTCCAGACCTTCTATCCGGCGGAGGATTATCATCAGAACTACCTAGCTCTACATCCGGACGAGCCATATATCGTGTACAACGACAAACCAAAGGTCGCGGCTTTGAAAGAAAAGTTCCCGAATCTTTACACGGAAAGATAACGGACGAAAGAACCTGCCCCATCGGCAGGTTCTTTTTTCAGCCCGTGTTAATTACTCTTTTCAGCCCACACCTGAACAAGGTTTACCAAAGTCTCCGTCGTCTTTTCCAGGCCTCTTCGCGAGTTCCACTCAAGCTTTCCGTGAAAATTGTGCCCGCCGGTGAAGAGGTTCGGCGTCGGCAGTCCACGAGCCGTAAGGTTCGAACCGTCAGTTCCACCGCGAATCGGACGGATCTCAGGTGTAACGCCCGCTCGTTTTGACGCCTCGATCGCGTAATCAGTCAGTTGAGGGTAATTCTTCAATACTTCCTTCATGTTCAGGTAGCCCAGTTTGCTTTCGTAGTCGATCTTAACGTTCGGATACTTACCCTGTGTTTTGGCGACTATCGACTTTAATAACTCTTCTTTCGCAGTAACGCCCGAGAGGTCGAAATCACGGATAAGGATCTTGATCGTCGAGGTTTCCTCGGTCATTGCCGAACTATATGGATGAACAAATCCCACGCGGCCTTCAGTGGTCTCAGGGCGGTCCGCAGCGTTGGCAGGGAAGTTCGAAAGGAAGTCGCCGGCCGCGTACAACGAGTTGATCATTATGCCCTTGGCCGTTCCAGGATGAGTATTTTTTCCGTGAAAAGTGACGGTAGCCGTGCGTGCAGACCACGTCTCGTTCGAGATATCGCCCAGCTGCTCACCATCGACGGTATAGGCGAACTTTGCCCCCCATTTCTCGATCTCAAACTTGTCGATACCACCGCCGACCTCTTCGTCCGGTGTAAAGGCGATCGCGATGTTACCGTGTTTGAGCTGCGGATTCTGTTTGAGACTGTCTATCATCGTCATTAGCTCGGCACATCCTGATTTGTCATCTGACCCGAGCAGTGTCGTGCCGTTTGCCGTGATTATATCGTCGCCCTTCAGGTTGTTAAGATCGGGATTTTTATCGACAGCGATGACCTGCGTCTTATCATTTGGGAGCACGATATCACCGCCCTGATAATTCTTGTGAATGATCGCGTTAACGTTCGCCCCGCTCACCGCCGGAGAGGTGTCCATGTGAGCGATAAAACCTATCGTAGGGACTTTTGAATTATCCGCGAGATTCCCAGACACCAGTCCGTAAACGATCCCAAATTCGCTAACACGCACGCTTTGCACCCCTAGAGCAGTCAGTTCTTTCTCAAGCATTCGAGCCAGGTCAAACTGCTTTTTAGTCGAAGGAACCGTTTTCTGGTCTTCGGCCGATTGAGTATCGATCTTGACGTAACGAAGAAAACGGTCGAGGGCCGACTCGGTCGGCGGCTTTATCTGAGCCGAAATACCCGCTGCCAAGATCAATCCACACAGAAATCCACAAAATAATTTCATTCAAAAGCTCCTAATTGTTATTTTTGAGAAGAGCAAACCTAACTAATGATGCTTTTTATACAGGTTCGCGATGCCAAATGTCACGCCAACCACCGCGCCGACCTTCGGCGCGAAGGGCGTAAGGCCGAATCGCAGCCCGGTGTCGAAAACCATTCGTTTGTTTAGCTGATATGTCGCCACGCCAAGCCCGAACACCGCTCCTATCTGTTTGTCGTTTCGGCTTGCTCCGCTAATCTCACCTTGTACGCCAAATCGTTTCGTAATGTTTTCGGTAATCGCTAAAGCGGCCTGGCCGCTCGAGGAATGATGCCGATCACTAGTGTTGCCAGCGAGCAAATAGATGGCGTTGAAATCCACCGTCGTCTTTCCGCTGGTTTTACTGACCAACCCGATAAAATTGTGATCGACCCGACCTGTGCCTAAGCCCTTATTCTCGTCCGCCGTCGGAGCTTTTATGTAATAAGCCAGAGCAACGCCGGGCCGGGACTTGTTCTCAGTCAGCAAAACTCCCTGGATCCCAAACTGTGTATCACCCGCACCGGTTTCGGCCAGGCGGCTCGTATCCTTCAACGAATACGGACTGTCCGCATCGATCTCGACCAAAATTCGCCGACTCACAGCAAAGCGCAAGGCCAGGGGCAGATCTTGCTGGATATGATAGCTGTCGCGAGCATTAAAGTTCCCGTCGTACCCGACCTCAAGCTGCAAAACGCCCGGCCGCTGAAATTGTGCCGGATTAGAAACCGTTGGCCGTGCAGGTGCGATGATGTCCGGTTCGTCGTCCGGCGTCGATTGTCCCAATGCCGCGCCGACAAATACACCAAGCAGAATGATCTGTGACGCCCGCGTTAATATGTCTAGAATTTGATGCACACGTTTTTCTCTTCGGTAAAAAACTCAAGAGCCTCAAATCCGCCTTCGCGACCGAGGCCGCTGTCTTTCATTCCGCCGAATGGCGTTCGCAAATCTCGCAGGAGCCAGCAGTTTACCCAGACGACACCGGATGCGAGCGAGCCTGATACGCGATGGGCACGTGAGAGATTCTCAGTCCAGACCGTCGTTGAAAGGCCGTAACGAACGCTGTTCGCATAGGACAAAACTTGTTCCTCGGTGTCGAAGGGCATTATCGTGACCACCGGACCGAAGATCTCTTCCTGATTCGTGCGGCAGTCGAATGGAAGTCCTTCGATCACGGTCGGCTCGATAAACCAGCCGAGGGAACACCGTCCGTCCGGAACAACGGCTTTGCCGCCGGAGGGTATAGTACCGCCCTCAGTTTTGGCGAGTTCGATATACGACAGTATTTTCTCGAAATGCTGCTTGGAGACGATGGCGCCCACATCGGTCGTGTCGTACAAAGGGTCGCCGACCTTCAACGCCGAGGTGGCGGCAACAAAGTCGCTTTTGAACCTTTCGTAGATCGGCCGCTCTACAAAGATCCTCGAACCGGACAGGCAGATCTCGCCCTGATTTGCGAACGAGGACCGGACCGTGGTCGCCAGCATTTCTTCGTAATTACAGTCGGCGAAAACGATGTTAGGATTCTTGCCACCAAGCTCGAGCGAGAGTTTCTTAAACATCGGAGCTGCCGTCCGAGCGATCTCTTCGCCGGTTTTTGTGCCGCCGGTGAATGAGATGGCTTTTACATCGCGATGAGCGACGATGGCGGCGCCAACTTTCGGGCCCAGCCCATGAACAACATTCAAAACGCCCGCGGGCAAACCTGCTTCTAAACAGAGTTTCGACAGCAAAAACGCGGTCATCGGGGTTATCTCGCTCGGCTTCGCCACAACGGTGCAGCCAGCAGCGACCGCGGGTGCTATCTTCCAGGTGAACAAATACAGCGGCAAGTTCCACGGCGAAATGCAGCCAACCACTCCGAGCGGCTGCCGGAGTGTGTAATTAAGGGCGCGTCCGCCGTTTGGTAAAGGCGCGTCGTGTGATGCGTTCGCCATATGCATGGCCCCAGTCGCGTAGAATTTGAAGTTAGCGATCGCCCTCGGAATATCCATGGAACGGGCAAGGGAGACCGGCTTGCCGTTATCGATACTCTCAGCCAAGGCAAACGCCTCGAGATCGCGCTCGATCAACGAGGCAATACGCACCATCACCTCGTGACGATCTCCAACGGGAGTGTTCGACCACGCGGCGAAAGCCGACTTAGCTGCCTCGACCGCTAGGTTGACATCCCGGTCATCGGAATCGGCAATGCCTGAATATGCTTCACCAGTCGAGGGGTCGATATTCGGTAGATACTCACCCGAAGCCGGTTTTACGAATTCGCCTCCTATGTAATTTTCGATATTCAACATTTGTGCAAAATGCGGTGCCATTTTAGCATTTATCGCGCGTCGCAATACATTTGTTGCAAGTTCCGGAATAGTCTGGATGAAAAAAAATGGCCAAGGAACACGCTGTCGAGCTATCGCGCGCGAGCACCAACCAAGCGATCGAATTCTATCAGAAGTTTGGCTTTGCGATCGACGGGCCGGCTTAGGTCCGGATCCACATCGTCGGCGGAGGATACGAAGACGATTGTTCCGGTGGCGTGGCTGAGATAAACAGAATCATTAAAAGTCCTACTAGGAAGCGATTTCTTCAGACCCATGGGGCATAGCGTTTCATGGTTTTTCTCTTTGAGGGCTAATGTAACCGCGAAAGATTTTTTCGCGAATGTCTTAATTAACAGAAGATGCAAGGTCCACTAACCCGATCGCGATCGCCCGTCCGAGAAAAGATCCAGGTTTGATCCGGCCATCGATTCATTAGTCGGAAACCGCCTTTTCTGAATTACAAGCACGGACAATTTTCATTTTTACATACGGAGAAATAATTAATGCGATTCATGGCAACAATGTTCAAAAACCCGAACAAGACTAAGGTTTACAAGTTCGGTTACGATATCGATTCGAGCGGAAATCCCGTGTGGAAATCGGGGTTGATCAATAAGGATTTTGACTTTCGACGCATCATGACAGAT
>JBDTZW010000410.1:0-5582 GCA_040004905.1 Acidobacteriota bacterium | reverse complement strand
TTTTGGCTAGCAACAGTCGTCGCAAGACTCGCCGCGAACGGCCCCGATTCCCTCTCTGACTATTATTGGCACCATTACTAGGGCAGCGGCCGGATCGGCCCACCACCAGCCAAACATGGCGTTCAATGCAAGCCCCCCGAGTGTGATCGCTGACAGATAGACGCAAAGATCAGTTTGGCGCGAATCTGCTTCGAGTGCTTTGCTTTTTATCTGCACCGCAACCTTGCGCTTCTCGGAAGCAAGGATCGGCATAACGATCAGAGAGACCAGTGTTACCGCGATACCGACGATGCTTGATTCGGGAGATTCGCGATAAACGAGTGTCTTTACCGAATCGAAAAGCACATAAGCGGCCAAAAGCAGAAAACAAATTCCGACAAGCCGCAAGGCGATCCGCTCACGTCGCTCTCTTGCATGCTCGTCGTCTACGCGAAGCCTCCAGAGCAGCGCAACGCCTGATGTGCTTTCGATAAAAGAATCAAAACCGAAACCGATAAGAGAAGGGCTGCCAGCTACGATGCCCGAACCAACGGCAACCAAGCCTTCGAGCACATTCCACCCAATCGTGAAATATTCAAGCAGGACACCGCGTCGAACACTGGCGGCACGTGCGGATTGTGATGCGAGCAATTCGGCGTTCATAATTTCTCAGAAGAGACGGCACCGGCGGATGTTACTCATGGACGTGCTTCGATGAATCGCCGTGCTTATGTTCCCCTTTGCGGTGATGCACGTCGCCGGACTCGTTTGTGGGATCAAGATGGATCGTGACGCCGGAAAGGAAAGGCAATTTGTGCAGCAGTTCGTGTTCGGTATTCACGGCGAGCTCGTGTCCCTCTTTCACCGAAACTTTTGGATTGACGCCAATATTTAACTCGGCGTGGAGCCGGTGACCGAGCCAACGCACCTTAACGTCGGTAACATCTTCAACTCCTGGCGTATGATGCGCCGTTTCTTTGATCTCATCGACGATTTCGGGATCGACGCCATCAAGCAATCTTGAGAAAACAGAGCCTGCCGATTCCCAGACGATCTTTAGAATTAACGCGGTCATCAGAAGGCCGATGATCGGGTCCGCTAACGGATAGCCAAGCCAAACGCCAATTGCACTAAGCAATACCGACAAACTTGCAAAGCCGTCCGTCCGGGCATGATAGCCGTCGGCGACAAGAGCGGCGCTCCCCATCTCTTTACCGACCTTGATACGAAACATCGCAACACCTTCGTTGCCGATAAAGCCGACAATAGCAGCAATGGCGACCGCCCAGAGATAACTTACCTGCTGTGGATGAAAGAGTCTTTGGAACGATTCGTATCCCGCCCAGATAGCACTTGCCAGGATGGTTGCAACAACGACGACTCCCGCAAGATCCTCAACACGGCCAAAACCGTAGGTAAATCGCTTGCTCGGCTTACGGCGTGCCAGCCAGAAGGCAATCGCAAGCGGAATTGCCGTGCATGCATCACCCAGGTTGTGGATCGTATCAGCAAGGAGTGCGATACTGCCCGAAAATACGAACACCGCGATCTGAATGAGTGTCGTGGCAAGCAACGCAATAAACGACCATTTAACCGCCCAGATACCGCGCTCGTTCGTGAGAATCGACGGGTTTATTGTGCCATGCGTATGGCCTTGAGCGCCGCCATGATCGTGGCCCTGATCTTTGTGCTTGGTGCCGTAGTCGTGCGAATGGCCGGACTCATGCGAATGATGGTGTTCTGACATTATCTTTGCTCTCCGGCTCCAATAATTTTAGGACCTAACGTTATTACCAATTGGCGACAAGAAAAGCCCAGGATCAACGCAGTTGCCAGCAGACATGTGCTTAGAGTTCCGACAACCAACGCAGACTGCGGCGTACCTTTTAATAATTGATGTTGCGATCAATCCTGTTGCCCAGATGACGGCCGTTGAATATACGCTTATTTTGTTTGTCATTAATATTTCTCCAACTAAATTTTCACTAGATTACAGCGGCACGGAAAATTCGGATCGCCGAACTCTACTTGTAATGTCGTGTGTTCGATGCCGAATTTGTGATGAAGTTCGTCCGCCGTTTTCGCAAGCATCGCATCATCGCAGATCTTTTCTTTCATAACGATGTGTGCCGTCAGAGCCGTCTCGGTCGCGGACATTCCCCAAATATGTAAATCGTGAACGTCGAAACATGTCGGCAGATCGGCAAGGTATTGCTTGATAGCATCGATGTCGATGCCTTCGGGAACGGCGTCAAGGGCGAGATTGACGGAATCGCGAAGCAAGCCCCAAGTTCCGTAAACGATTACGACAGCGATCACCAAGCTCACGGCGGAATCGAGCCAAACCAAACCTGTGTAAAGCATCGCAACGCCGGTCAGCACAACACCCAAAGCAACGACTGCATCAGCCATCAAATGAACGAAGGCTCCGCGAATGTTGATGTCACCTTTGCGACCGGACATGAATAATAGGGCAGTACCGGCGTTGATGAGTATTCCGAGTGCCGAAACCCAAATAACAGTCGTTTCAGTTACCGCGCTTGGGTTTCTTAGACGCATAACTGCTTCCCAAGCTATCGCACCCACGCCGACGAGTAAGACGACCGCGTTTGCAAGGGCCGCGAGTATCGAAGACCGGCGGAATCCATAAGTTCGCTTCGCCGTCGGACTCCGTTTCGCCAATAACATCGCACCCCAGGCTAATGCCAACCCAAGAACATCGCCGAGATTATGTCCCGCGTCGGCAACAAGTGCGAGCGAATTAGAAAGTCGGCCGTAGATAACCTCAAGAATCACGAAGGCAAGATTCAAAGTGACGCCGATCGCGAAAGCTCGTCCGAAATTCGCAGGTGCATGACTGTGTTCGTGCATGCATCCAGTGTAACGCAGTTAGTCGAAGGACAATGTTCTCTGATCGTCGGTTTCAGCTCGAACAGGTTCGGCTTGTTTGAAAGTTATGTGTTAACGCTTCAGCAACCAGATACGTTGCCTGCAGATAGGTGACTAAGGTGGTGCTCAAAATGTGCGGGCGGGTATTTGAACAGGGCCTCGAAGGTCATGAAGTCGCCGAACGTCGGGTCCCACCGGCGTGGATAGTGCATACCGGCTGTCCATTGATCGTCGCCTAGTGAATTGACCTTCTCGAGGATCGACCTTTGGATCCGGTCATAGATCGCTCCGGCGCGGTTGCGGCCGAACACGAATGCCTGCCCGCGAGGCCCGAGTGCGTTAACGCGGTTGAATACGGGAGTGGTGAAGTTGAGAAATTGCGCGAATCGTCGTGAATAGCCCGAGGGCAACCTGCTCCAGAACTTAATCATCCAGAACAGCGACGGCACGAGCATGAAGGCGAAAAGCATGTGATAGACGAGTTGACCGTTTGTCCAAGCTGGATTAAGGCTGGGAGCGTCCCAGTCCGTCGGGGAGAGCGAATCGAGCAACGCGTGGAAACGGCAACTCGCAATCTCAAGTTCGGCGCGGACCGGCCCCTGGGGCCCGCTCTGGACCATGTCGGCAGACTTAGGTTCCTCAATCATCGCCTTCTTTTGATGCTGCTAACTGTGGATTCGCGGCAGGAATAACGTTAATCGTTGATTTGTCTACCTGGCGAGCCTGTTTATTTCAGCGGTCATTTTGTCCGCGTCTAACGCTGTTTCGTCGGAGATACCAAGCTGCTCTTCCCAAAATTCGGGCTTCGGAAATCCATCTTTCCATTCGGCCGTTTGGTCGTAAATAAGATATACATCCCAAGCGGGTCGTTTTCCTAGATCAAGGACGGGAACGAAACCTTTAACCAATTCCTTTCGGCCATCCCAATAGTGAGTAACGCGGTTATCGGGCAAGTATTTTGTTGCTCGTCCGACCATCGACTGCGAGTCGGAGGCGAGTATCGGCACCCACACGGCGTAGACCTTGACATCCTTTTCCGGCAATTTGTCCAACACTTTTTGAATTTCGGAGGCCCCCCGAAGACAGGTCCCTCAGGTAGGTGCCATTAGAACAAGAAGGCGAATCTTGCCCTTGTCGTTGTTGAACTGAGAACGCAAGACGGACATGTCGGTCGAATAGGGCTTACCCCCGGTGAATTGATAGGCGACAACTCCGCCAAATGCCAATAACGCAACCATTGCGACAAGCCATTTGACGTGTTTGCGTTTCATATCTTCACCCTAACAACAGGATTCGCCGCTCGACTTGGGCGGACATTCAGCCGAACCGTAGGAACAATATACGCAGCAATCGCCTGGGAGGGGTCGTAGGAGTTCTTTGCAGTTCGTACACTCGTAATAAAAGACGCAAAAGTCCGTTGGCATTATTTCCGTCTTTTGAAAGCCGCATTTCGGACATTTAAGTACGGATTCGAGCGTTGTTCCGGTTATTGTATCTTGCATTGTGTCGTGCATCGGCGGCCCTCAATAGAATTCCAGACAGCGACTACTAGCAATCCAGCCAGACCACCGTAAAGTAGGTAAATATTAAGGTCCGTATTTACCGCATAAAGAACCGATGCCGTTGAGAGAATCCCAAGTACCACCGGAGCAAGCTTTCGATGAGCTCGGTACGCGATCAATGTTCCGACTAGAGCCACTAAGACGAGCACCTGCATCGCCCACATTACGTATCGTTCGTAAGGTGCCAGAAAGCTAAATCCGAGAATGGAACCGATCAAACTAAGAAACGGAAAACAGCATGGAACAGCAGCCCCTGCGATAACTGCGCCGATCGAGCCAACTTTATCAAGTACATTAGTGCTCATATTAAACTCAGACCGCAAAGTCCATCAGGCCGCGGCTTTTTTCGATTTGGAGCTTCGCAGCTCCGTGTGCGCGATTTCTTCTACAACGGGACAATCGGCGGCGTTGCCGAGCCTTGTCAGAACCTCTTGACATTCGGCAAGGTAATGCGCAAGTTTTCCCCGGAATGAACGAATTCGTTTGAGGCGAGCGTCAACTTCGTCCAATTTAATATTCAGTAGATCGTGAATCCTTCGACAATCGCTTATCCCGTTATTTACAACTAGAGCACGGATCTCATTGAGCGAAAATCCGATTTCCTGCGCTTGTTTGATGAATAAGACCCTGTCGATAGCTTCCGATGTGAACACTCGGTAGCCCGCGCCCGTTCGCGGCGCAATCGGTAAAAGACCTTGGCGCTCGTAGTAACGCACGGTATCAACACTGACATCGGCTCGTTTAGCTACTTCACCAATGCGAAATGCATCCTGCATCAAGAACGATTCTACACCCTTGAGCCAAGTCCAGAGTCAAGCACAAAATTGGAGATCGATATTATTGGATAAAGATAAGCAGAACGCCGCAAGGATCGTGGACGTGGAGGATCCAGGTGTCTCCATTGAGCTCGGGCGGCCCGACTCGGGTGTTCTTGTAGCGTCCGCTGTCGACGATGGGTTTAACATGTTCGTACCAAGCCTGAACATCCTCGACCTGGAAAAGCATCATGAAATTGTGCGCCCAATCTTTGACGAAATAATTTTGATGACGGAACTCTGCGTTCCCAAGCTTGCAGTCAAAGGAGCCGCCCCACGCCTCGGTCAATTCAAAGCCTAAATCGCCGTAGAACTGCTTCGATTCCCCGAAATCATC
>JBDTZW010000154.1:0-1690 GCA_040004905.1 Acidobacteriota bacterium | reverse complement strand
AGTATCAAGATCTCACTGATCGGCTGTGCGGTCGCGTAGACAAGGTCGCCTGTCGCCGAGAAAGCGAATTGGTAAACCCGCAGATCGTCGGGCCATTTCAAATGCTGAGGTTCCCGTGCCGTGAGGTCTTGATACCATAGACCCTGACGATCGTCTTTATAAAATATTCCTTTACCGTCTGGTGACCAGCGCAGCCGGTTGTAGAGGACGGAGCTGGTCGGGACCTCGAACGTCTTGACTGCATCGCCGCCATCAAACGGGATCACCCACAATTCCCGCTTTGGATCGCTATCGAGGCGCCCGTGGTCAAAAGCTAGGTATCTGCCATCAGGCGAAACGGAGGGCCAAAAGCTTTTTTCCGTAGTTATCGGCTTCGGTTCGCCACCGCTGACACTTACTCTCAATAGTCCGTTTCGCCCGTCGCGTTCGCTCGCGTAGATGACCCATTGCCCATCGGGTGACAGGGTCGGCTGCCGATTTTTTCCACCCGCGGTCAACATTGTGAGATCGCTGCCGTCCCGATTCGATCGCCATATTTCCGCGGCTCCCGACCTATTCGACTCGAAGATCAGATAACGGTTATCGGGCGTGACGTTGACTTGCTGATCGTCAGTACCCTTCTGTGCCGACGTTATCTCTCGTTGGCTACTTCGCTCGACATCCGTTTCCCAGATCGCCCCACTATTCGCCGAGTTCGCAGCAAAGAGGATCTTTCCATCTGGCGCGATCGCTACGCCATGTCGACCTTCTGCTCGAAATCGCGTTCCCTCGAGTATGTCGCGTGATTTCTGAATGTCTCCATTTGGTGCAAAGCGGATATGTGTGTCGGCTCGATCCTGAATGACGACGATCTTTGCATCCAAAGAAATGCCAAGGCTGGAAATATGGTAATTAGAGCTGTCATCGGTGATCTGCTGGGGCTTGCCGTCGGGATAGGATATAAACCATATCTTACCGTCTCCCGCATCGTTTGAGGTATTTCTATTGACAAACAATCCTCGTCCGTCTGCTTGCCATACGATGTTGACAATACGATTTTCAAAACGCTCGCCGATCCTACTGATACTTCCGTCGGTCGCATCAATTCCCAGAATGACCGAGCCACCCTCTTTATCAGCAGCGGCGATCGCGATCATTTTCCCGTCCGGCGACCACGCTACTCCCGTGCCGACCACATTCTCCGGGTACGATCGTACCGCAAGAATTCTCTCACCGCTCCCATCGTCCGCGTTGGCGGTGATCACGGAGCTTCGCAGACCATCAATATCGCGTCGGAGAAATGCGATCGATCTAGCATCAGGTGAAAAAGTTACCGAACTGTCGATCGGAGCGGCGATCTGTGTCAGCGCCCCGCCAAAAACCGAGACCCTCATCAACGTTGTCTCTCGGTGATGGGCGTCGCGGGCAGTAAAATAAATATTTTTGCCATCGGGGCCAAAGACGAGGGAATCGTATGATCGTTCTTCAGCCGGAACTATCTCGATCGAATCCGAGCTATCTATGTTGCCAACCCGAAGCGAGTTTCGACCTTTTGAATCTGCTACAAAAACGACTCGAGAACCGTCAGCTGAGATCGTCGCTCGGATAGGCATTCCGCCCCCTGCCGTAGCGAAAACACGCGCGGTGAATTGCCTCTCCTGCGTCCGAACGCCATTCGGTCGGCTGGCGCGATAGACCCATACCAATACTG
>JBDTZW010000458.1:0-1696 GCA_040004905.1 Acidobacteriota bacterium | reverse complement strand
CGGGCCAAGGTGCTTCATCGGCTTGACGGCCGTCCGCTTATCAATCACGTTTGCCGCACCGCGGTTTCACTTGCACCTCAAAAGGTATATGTGGTCGTCGGCCATCATGGGGAAGATGTTCGACTAGCTGTCCTCGAAGAATTGAGCGAGGAGCACACGGAATTTGTCGTCCAGCACGAGCAGCTCGGGACGGGTGACGCCGTAAATGCAGCGCGCGATTTTCTTCAGAACGAGAACTCCACTCTTTTGATCTTGTCGGGAGATGTTCCGATGATCCGCCCGGAGACATTGGCGCAGCTTGTCCAGCTTCATCTCGGCCACCGCGGCAGAGGAGCCGCATGCACGATACTTACGGTAAAACTCAAAGACCCGACCGGTTACGGACGCATCGTTCGCGATGAGGGCGGAGTCTTCGAGAGGATCGTCGAACAGCGGGACGCCACGCCGGAGGAACAGGCCGTGAATGAGATCAACGCGGGAATTTATTGCTTCGATACGATAAAACTCTTCGACTCTTTGACCAAGGTCCAGAACAACAACGCGCAGGGCGAATACTATCTGACGGACGTTCCGGCGCTTTTACGGGCTTCGGGCGAAGATGTAGCCATCTACCAGCATAACGATCCGCACGAGATCGAGGGAGTCAACAACCGAGTGCAGCTCGCCGATCTTGAACGGCTGCTAAATCGTCGAACTATAAAGAAATTAATGCTCGACTACGGGGTTTCCTTCATCGATTCGAAGAACACGTATGTCAGCGAACGGGCCAGTATCGGCCGCGATACCGTGATCTATCCAAACGTCAGGATCGAGGGTGACAGTGTCGTCGGCGATGCATGTACGGTCCGTTCAGGGACACGGATCACCAATTCGCGAATCGGCCATGCTGTCGAGATCCTCGATAATTGCTTGATCATCGATTCGACCGTCGGCAACCAATGTACGGTTGGCCCGATGGCTCATCTTCGCGGCCACGCCGCAATGGAAGACAGGTCAAAGGTCGGGAATTTCGTCGAGCTAAAGAAAACAAAACTCGGACGCGGTTCGAAAGCGAATCATCTTTCCTATCTCGGCGACGCAACCATCGGCGAAGAAACCAACATCGGTGCCGGCACCATCACCTGCAACTACGACGGCAAACACAAACATCCGACAGAGATCGGGAATAACGTAAAGATAGGTTCAAATACGATGCTTGTGGCGCCAGTAAAGGTCGGCGACGGAGCGGCGACAGGCGCGGGGAGCGTTGTTACCAAGGATGTGGAAGCAAATTCGCTCGTTGTAGGTGTTCCGGCACGGCGCCGAAAGGGAGTCGCAGAGTGAAAATCGCCTTCTACATCTGGCCGCGATATTCGGACTTTTTGGACTGCTATTTTTACTTCGCTTCACAGAGCATTTGGTTTTTAGTATCGGGCGCGAGCAAATAGGTCTTAATATTTATGTGTGGAATTGTCGGATACGTAGGAAATAAACAAGTTGTTCCGTTGATCATAGACGGATTGAGAAAGCTCGAATATCGTGGGTACGATTCCGCTGGTATCGCCGTGGTCGACGGCGACCATCATCTTAGTTTACGTCGTGCAGAAGGGAAGCTCCGCAACCTTGAAGAAGCGATCCGGCTTCATCCGCTCGATGGAAATTACGGTATCGGCCATACGCGTTGGGCAACGCATGGGCGGCCGACCGAGGAGAATGC
>JBDTZW010000397.1:0-18958 GCA_040004905.1 Acidobacteriota bacterium | reverse complement strand
GAATCGATTCAAAGATAAAAATATTGACGGACCACGGCGATAAAATGCGATTTCGAGTCTCCGACCCGGTAAGCGGACAGAAGAGGCGGCTTTCGCTTCAGGATCTCGAGCACCGCGACGCAGGCGGCGATCCCGATCAGAGGGCTTCATCCGAACGCCAGATAAGAACCATCCTTTTTAAAATGCTTGGAAAGGAAGAAGTTCTTAAAGAGCAAATGCAGAGCGATTCCGGCAAAGCGATACGAGAAGCTGACCGTGTTCGAACCGTCTATCGACACTCAAGCAGGAAACTGCCTGTTCCCTCATTCACAAAAGAAGAGATCGACAAGCTTCAGGAATACTGTATTGAGGCTGCCGACATCCGAAGATTTTCATACCTTGAGGGTGTCAGATCGGATCTTGAAAGAACGGGTAAGATCGAGCCGCGAAGCAAAGACGATCTTCATCGGTTAGCTGCCCGGAAAACGATCTCAGATCTGACGATCAATCGTATCGGAAGGGAACGAGACGAGCTCAACAACAGGCGTTATTATCGCTTCGTTGATATCGGTGACAGGCGAGTATCTCTCGCCCAACTTGACCGCGAGGGGCAAGCTCCCGGAAGCCCGGTTTGGTCGTTCCTTGAGAAACTTAAAAGTACCGCTTTGCGATTATCCGGAAAGGGGCAAAGTTCGACTATCAAAACTGAGTCGGATCGGCCGAGAAGCGATATCTTGCGCAAATTGGATGAGGAATTGACAGCCATCGAAAAAGACCTGAAAGCGGAAAAGAACAAGGCAAAGTTTATTGGGAAGATATTGACGGTTGATCCCAAATGCGCATCGGCTGAACCGGTTTATTCCATAGAGCAGCTCGCGGAGATCGATGCCCTCTCGCTCCGGCTAAAGCTGAAACCGTCCTACGAAAAGAACTGGGTTGAACAGCGAACACTAATCGAGTCGGCGACAAGCGACTCACCGGCTGCTCGAAGGCTTCTAAAAGCCAACCCGAGATCAAACTTGAGTGAACACAAGACCGAAACAATCGCCGGACGTGCTCTTGCTCTCGAGATTGTTGCAAAAGTTGAGCTGGAAAAGGCGAAAGAAGATCTGAAAACATTCACCAAATCTAGGAGGTTTTACAAGTTCGGGATTGCCGATAAGAAGTCGGTTTCGGTCGAATTTGTAAGCCTTCACGATGTTGAACTTCCGTCACGCAGTTCACTGCTTGATCGCGCGCTGAACGAGGTGTTCGACAGCCGCGAGCACCGCTCGCTTCGCCGTACGGTTTCTTCGCTTGTGAGAGCAAGAGAGCAGAGATTGAGCGATGATGTCGCAGCCGCAAAAGACATTCTGGTTTCGGCCACGAGGAACTCATCCGAATTCAAACAGTTCTCCCTCTTTGGCCTGCGAAGCGAGTCTACATATCATCCCATATTCACTTTTTCTGAGATCAGGTTACTGGAGATTAGGGCTACCAATACTCCTGATCCTAAAGAGGCCGCACGACTTCGAACCGTTCTTGATTCGGCCTCCGATAAACCCGTGCATTCGCTCAAGGATATACTGCGAGATTTTGAGAACCCCGAAATCATCTCTGCAAGAGAAAGGGAACATCCTTCGGTTATACAAGAAGGGACAAGTCCTCAGCGATCTACGGCTTTTGACGATACGAGGCGGGACCCGAAAGAGATCCGGGTCCAAAGTAACCAGGATCATTCGCGATGACTGGCTATTGCCTTCGTTAAACGGGCACGCGGCTTGCACTGGTCATTCATGGAGGTGGTGTCCACTTCGGTGCACCGAACTGCTTGAGGTATGCGAACGGATCTAAGTAATGAGGTGATCGCACGTATTGACGACGAGGCGACACAAATGCCGCGTCGCACACTCGATCTCCAAAAGATTGTTACCCCGGAACTCGGTTTACTTTCGCCCCAGCGGAGCGAAATTGCACCACGCGGTCGCGGGAGGGATGCGGCACTGATCGCTTATTCGGAGCGACTCCGTGAAAGCTATAAAACGAACGAAGGCGGCATTCGGGACGGAATGCTAAAGCTCGGCGAAGCATATCGCAACGGCCACATGATAGCCGTTACCTGTTTTTGCCGGGCCGGCGAGATATGTCACGCGGATGTCGTAAAAATGGCGATTGAAAAGGTTGGCAGCTCGCTCGTTCGACAAGCGGAGAGACAGAAGACCCAGGAATCGACCCAGCAGACTCTGAGATCAATCCGGCCAAATCCTAGAACTGAAAGAGCGGTTAACGAGATCCTTTCCGTCAGTAAAGCGGATCTGATCCTCTCAAAGCTCGAAGACACAGAAGTGAGAAACCGCAGCGAGCACGCGTCGCACCTGAACGGATATTCGCAGTTCGTCAGAGACCTGTACGAGCGTGGTGCCGTTGTTCGAGACGGTGTGCTGATCTCGCCAAAGGAAAACCCATCGTTGTCCGCACCGCTCGCGGTCACCACCATCGCATATGCCATAAAGAGACTCGAACCGATCGTAGAAGAATCCAGAGCGAAGGAGCTGGCCCCGCAACTGGTCGAATATGCGAATAAGATCGCCGGGGCCTCGGCGGACCGTGATTCGAAGGTGAAGGTCTTTAATTGGATCTACGGTGCGCTGGAAGGGAGGAGCGATCTTTTGAAATCGGATGACAGGGTTCCCGCAACCGAGGCAAAGGAGGAGAGATTCGAGAGAACATTGAAGGAGATCGCCGGTCTTGCCGAGGAAATGGGAAGACTGGAGCCTTCGGATAGATTTGTTGCGATCGAGTCGCTCAATGAGCATGAAGAAATAGGTGCTGAAAGAGCTTATGACGATCTTTCACTCGAAAACGTCTATGAAGAGGCCCCTCTTCGCGAGGAACATGCACCGGCAGACTCCGAACATACCCTGGGCGGAATTCAAGAATTCGAGCGGGTCGAACTTGAGGACACTAGCCTATCGCGTTTCGCCGCAGATATGTCAAAGGAGGAACTCGATCGGTGGGTCGATGTGCGGTTGCCGGTTCTTGACGAATTGCTCGAAGAGGGGACGCCCGTCGATGCGATCCTGAAACCGTTTCAGAACGATATCTATCAAGCGGCAAAAGAGGAGCCGGCCGCTAAGCAGGCAGCTATCGACGATCTCAAATTCGCGTCCCGCTATATCGAGCATCAACTCAAGCAACCCGAGTCGCGATTAAGGCATTTCAACTCCCGCTACCGAAATTATGCGGAAATGCTCGAAATTGCTGCTTCGAGAGAGGGATTGATGGACGCGGCGTCGAGGATTCGCCTCGAAAATGCGAAGCTCGGCTTTCAGTGGGAAAAACTGACCGAAAGGGAGAAAGACGACCTCCCCCGTCCTTTGACCTCAAAAGAGATGCAGTACCTTTTCACCGAGGCTTCGCCCCGTCACTATACCAGGGAAATGACCGCCACCCGTCTTGCTTACTCAATTGCGGGAGAAGCAGCAAGGACAAAGACGGATGCTTTGATGCGGGGGGAAATAGCGCCGAGCAAGGAAGCAAGGCAGCTGATCGAGAGCCTCGATTCGCGACTCGAAAGACGACGTTCGGCGGATTCACTGTCGGCTACGAGGCATTTCCTGCAAAGTCTCAAGACGCCAAATGAAGAGCTGCGATTTAAGAATCCCTTCGATCATGCCGAGTTATATCGAAAGCTGCCTCCCGCAGAACGGGACTTTGTTTATCAGCGAGCGGTATTGCAGAAAGAGAGCCTCGAAGCAAAGGTCTTTGGCGCTAGATCTGATCAACCGTTGGGCAAGCAACTCGTTCCCGTTGAGGGCATCTCCGCGGAGACCGGCAATGCTCTTAGAGCGGACCTGAAGGCGGAGATCGTAGGCGTACTCAAGGGCGGCTTTGAGGTTGGCGATAAAGAACTGATCGAACGCACGAGGATCACATTGGAGAAGAATCTTGGATCGCTGGTACACGAACCAAACGGCGGCGAGAGTCTACAAGATCTGAGCCAGAAGTTTGCGAACAATATTTCAGGTCGGATCTCTGGCGACCTTATCCATTCTCCCCATTCCGAGAGATCTCAACGAGCCTCGATGGTCAAGGATTCGGTTCGCGAATCGCTGCCGATCCGGAACATCCCCGCAAGATGAATTCCGATTCCATCAACCTCTCGATCGCTCCTGAATTGAAAGGTGACATGTCTCCAGCGTGACCTCCCCCCTAAAACAGAGCCGATCTAAAATAGAGAAAAGCGGGCGATTGTGAAAGGATGGAACTGAATAATTGCCATGAAGAGATCGAAGTATACGGGGCAACAGATCGTGTTCGGGCTACAGCAGGCGGAGACTGGGGTGACGGTAGTGGAAGTGTGCCGGAAGATGGGAACCAGCGAGGCGACATTTTACAACTGGAAGAAGAAGTACGATGGGCTTGGGATGGCGGATGCTCTAATTAGAACCTTTGACTCAAAATCAAAGTTGCAAGTTCAGAACCACTCAACTCTTAACACCCAAAGTTGGGCGTAATTAGGGCTAGACTTGGGAACACATATCGGTTGAAAAAGCTCCATAGACCCCGAAACATTGTCGAAAGGTCTTCACGATTCAATCATTGTAGGCAGAACATAACATTCGATTTAGACAACGCCCCATATCCTTTGACGACCTTTGAGGAGGCCGTTGAATTTGTCGCGATTGCATCGTCCGATGCCCGGAACCTGGTGGGCTGGGACCCGGAGTTGCCATCCGTGTATTGCCAGAAGGTGAATATATCCCAAACCGCAGGGATCACCGGTAGTTGATCCGAATAGAGTGCGATCCACAGAAAACACTCCTTCAGTTTGGTGGTCGTGTTGGTTCCAACCTCTTGATTCAGAAACGCCTGTCCCGAGTAGGGTTCTGGGAGGCGCCCCACCCTTTGATTGACAAGTGTCACGAATTCTTCGGCCTCAGATAATGTCATCGTTCCGCTTTGCTTGTTGGGTTCAAAATCCAGGAACAGAAGATCGGCTTTGTCGGATTTGTCGTTTCAAGGAAATGATCAACTTGCTGCGACACGTTTCCTTCCACACCGAAATGGTAGGCTTCCCAAAAAAGCCCGCTAGAAGGGCATCCTCCACAACTTTCAACCTTTTATATTTCCGAGGTTCGGGAACGGATTCAAAGTTCTAAATTAAAACGATTTGGAAGCAACGATCGCCAGTTCCGAGCCGACCGCTTGTGGAACCAAGACAGCCGCGCGCATTTCGCAGTATGGATCCTTGCGGCATAGGATTCGGATCGCCTACGCAAATCAAAAAGTTTGACCTTAAACTACTAATGCACGATATCGATTGGAAATTGATAAAAATACTCATGGGCGCAAAAATAGAAACCCATTCGACTTTTTTTACATAGTTACTAAAGCCAATGAAGGGATGAAGTTCAATAGCATTCTTCGCTAAACACTTTGCCCATATCTGAAGTCCCAAAACCCTATACCGAATCACTTCCACGATCACTCGCTTGCTTACCTTCTTGAAGGTTGCCTTCGGAACACCCTGTTCTTGCACCGCATCTGAGTAAGAAAATCGCCCCGGGCTTTCTCCATATCCGAAATAAACTGCGAAGAACAAACGCCGGAACAGGCAGAATCGGGAAATTCAACAATCATGGTTTCACTCGTTTGCAGGTCCTTAATCACCACGTGCAGATCATGATCCGAGGTTTCTTTTTTATAACCAACCAAGACTGCTTTGACTCTAAATTTATCCACTCCAGACCGTTAATCCGGGTCGTTTCCGGGCGGGCATTTGGCGCGCCACCAATAGCCCCGTTCACTAAGGGTTGTATGATTGCGGCCTTTTACTTTCACCAAATCATTTTGTTCGAGGCCCTCTTCTCCAGCGATCAGTTCCCACACCTCGCCCTTCGGGAAAAAATGCTCTACATCCCCGTACTGACCGACTATACTTACTTCGCAGTAGCCGCACTTGTAGTTCTGTGCGATAACAAGCGCGTTTTTGAAATCCGTCCATTTCGCCATGAACTTTGGTTTGCGCTCGATCTCCTCAGCGGCGAAGAAGGCGGCCAGCTCTAGCTGATGACTTTGTACGGCCGAATCAAAATTTGCAGGTTTCGCGGGCCGTTGAAACGTGAGCATGATCAGATCCTCCACTTAGGTGCCTAACAATTCCGTCATGTTTTTGGCGATGTTGTCGCGTATCGCCGCAACGCCTTGGGCCATGCGATCTATCGACATGTCAGCGACGCTGTTGCTCCGTTCCAGTAGTTTTTGTTCTAGGTTCGCGATCTCTTTCTGTGTGGACTTACTGGTCTCACCTGGGACTGCTGCCGACGGAGCAGTTTGCGATGACGTTCGTACATTTCCAGTGTCTCGCCGTCGAGCGTGGATTTGAGACCAAACCAGAATCCGGTCAGGACCCTTCTAGCCGATGTTCCCGGCGGCACGTCTTGCTGAATGGCGTCGATCAATAAGGTTTCGAAATTTCGCCGCAGGATATGCAGTTCGCCCGGCATTGCCCCTAAAAGGCACAACGGATCGTGTGTTGTGATCACGAACTGAACTCGCGGAAAAACCTCACGAACTAATTTGACGATCTCGATCTTCCACTGCGGATGATGGACGTCGATCTCGTCGATCAGAACTAGACCTTCGGCGTCCGAAACGTCGTCGTGATGCTTGAGCATGATCTCAAGAATGTCCATGACAAGTGCGATCATCGATTGATACCCGTCGCTCAGGGATGCGAGCGTGTCGCGCATGGTCGGGTCGGTGTCGACAACACATTCCAGAAAGATATCGCGGCCGCCTTCGACACGTCGTCGCACAAGGACGTGTTGGTCGTCGCCGCCAAGTAGCTTTCTAATTGCGCGTGCCGCGAAGCCAAATCGGTCGCGTTTGCCCTTACTCGCCAAAATTCAAGTCAAAAAAGATTGTTTACAATGTCGGACAAAGTCTGATACTCTTTTTCGCAAATAGCTCACAAGCACTTGATCCTCTCGAACAGGTAAAACAATTTGATAGATGCCTCGATCTCCCGAAGATCGGGCTGTAAGGAGAATTCCCATGTTCTTGTTCTTCATTCCTCGCAATGTTTTAAGTCCTCGCAAGGTATATTCGGTCCTTTTACTTATTTCGCTCTTAGCGAATTCATCGTTTGCGGCTCCTGAGGAGCCTATCTCACTTTACAACGGCTTGTTTGAGGCTAAGCAGGACCTTAGCCACGCCTGGGCGTCGAGTACTTTTGGGTCGGCGTTCTTGTTCTTCGATTCAGTTCGTTCCTGGTTATCTACAATAGGAACCAAACGGACAACGCCCGACAGAATCGTTATTGAGCCCTACAAGGAAGATGGCGGGTTAACAATAATGCAGGGTGAAAAGGTTGTCTTCTCGGCGATCGGCTATTCGGGCGATGACGCCGTCAGTGGAATCAGCTTTAAATGGACGGTTCAGGATGAGGGGAGAACAACGCAGACAAGAGATTTGATCGCTGGTGTTTTTGAGCCGATTCGATCTGGAAGATACATAGTTACTGCAATCGCGGACAGCGGTCAACAGGCACAGATAAACGTTTCTGTCTATTACAACGAAAATTATTTCTTGCAAAAACTTCTCGGGAAACCTGTCGCCGAACGAACGGAAAGGGAAAGCCAGGTCATTGCGGCCCTTATTCAGCATGGGGATCTTGCGACGAGAGAGATCAATTCCAGGGGTTCTTACAACGCTGCATCGGAAAGATCACTGAATGATGCATTTCGAGCGAAGCGTGAGGCCGTTAGAGAGCGGCAGTCGCTCATGCGGCAGCAGCATCCTGATCCTATACTAGGTTTCACCGGAGCCACTGCAAACCCAACAGGAAACAGCTCGCAAAGCGGGTTAATAAAAAGGCCAAAGCACGGGCCTAACACAGACGATCTTGAGGCGTCAGAAGAAACGTTAGGTGGACTCCCCACAGCCGTCAAAGATCCTAACCCTAAACTTGAGAGAGCTCGTCCGGTCGACGAAGACGGTTGGAACGGCACTAATTGGTACACCGCTGACGATCCGGTCAATCTAGTTGGAAAACCTGCGGGGACAGCGCCAGACAAAGGGGCTGGAAACGGTAACTTCGAGTTTTCGGCGCCCGTTCTTTCGCTTCCCGGACGTGGTATAGACGTAAACTTGGCTCTGACATATAACTCTCGTCTATGGAGCAAGTCGGGAACAGAGATGACCTACGATTCGGATAAAGGCTTTCCCGGTCCCGGCTGGAGCCTCGGCTTTGGCAAGATGATGTGGATGGGTGACACAGGTGGCTGTATGATGGTCGCTTCAGATGGAACGCGCCGTTCCTCCACTGGCACCCCGAACGTGTTAGCAACGGGAGCGAACTCATTTGTCACCTACATTGGCCACACGAACGATGGCTCGTTTGTAGACTTTAACTGCGTACATACGTCAGGCACCTACACCGACGGGTTTAGCGGGACCGCAACGCTCTCCAATGGAACGACGGTCACATACGGCAGCCCGAGCGTCACATACGATCAAACGTTTCCGACCCAGATAACGGATGTCCAGGGAAACTATATAAACATCACCTATGTAAATAATCAGGGTCCTAATATTAGTACAATCACCGACACAGCCGGACGCGTTATATCGTTTCATTACAGCGTTGACCATAACCTCTTGTCGGTTACAGGTCCCGGCTACAATGGCACGACCCGAACTTTTGTAAGACTAACTTATAAGCAGCCAACGTTGAGTTACGCTTTCGCAGGCGGGTATACGACCGATACGGCGACGGACACTCCATGGCTTGTAAAAGCGATCTATTATCCTGGCACCAATAACGGATATTGGTTTGGCGACAACGACTCGTATTCTGACTACGGCATGCTCGCGAAAGTAATTCAGTCTCGTGGGATGAGCTATTTCCCCGGCTTGCCAGGTGCACCCGGTACTATCGCGAACGGCGCGACAACTGATGAGAAAGTTTACAATTTTACTTTAGTGTCAGACAGCTCGCTGACGGACGCTCCGACATACACCACTTGTACCGAATCATGGGCCGGAATGGACACGTCGGCAGCAGTAACAACTTACGGCGACAGTAAAACCGGCACCGATGAAATAATAACTGTGACTCAGCCAGATCTAACCGTTAACAAGCAGACCTCGTTTCTCGGAGGCACGTTCGACGGGTTTTACTATCAGGGAGAAGTGTACGCATCGTCCTCTGCTTCCACGCCGATGGCGAAAATTAAGACGTTCTTCGGAGCGGGCGACTACGGGTCGTCGCGCCCGACACGGGTCGAGGTTACCGATGAACTGGGGCATACCACCGCGACGGACCTTGCTTATGCGACGAGCAAATACAACCAGTTAATTACGCAGAAGGAATACGGCTACAGCGGAGCTCTTTACCGACAGGTAAACAACACGTATCAGAACAGCAGCAGCTACACGGGTCGCCATGTTTTCAATCTTCCCGCATCCACCGAAACGGTTGATGCTTCGAGCAACCGCCTTACGCGAATCGAGTATGAATACGACAATAATGCGGTAGTCACGGGCACGTCGAACCACAACCTCGCCCACGCCGATGGCGTTATCATGCACAAGGACACGTCGGACGCATATACGTCCAACACGCATCATGAGGTTGGAGCCTGCACTAACATGCAGTGGAACTACCCGGAATGCACCGAGGAGGGACAATTTGTCGACTTGGGAGAAGGACTTTTTGGCACCTGTCATGGAGATTGTCTCGAATACGCAGATCTTGTAGTCAATAACTACGATCCAAATTCGATCTTTCGGGGAAACGTAACCAAGGTCACTACCTATTCCGACGCCGCGAGCCTGTCCGGCGCGAATGCATACGACTTTACGTACGACATAACCGGCAACCAGGTAACGGCAACGACCAACTGCTGTCAGGAGATGTCGTTTGATTACACGGATAGTTTTAGTGATACGACCAACCATCACACATATGCCTATCCAACTTCTCATACAAAAGGTTCCTCCGTTACGAGTTCACCCTTGAGGATGACTGAAAGCGCGATTTACGATTTAAACACTGGTGTAATAACTACGTCGATCGATTTCAACGGTCTGACCACCAGGACGGCCTATGATGCTGTCACGCGCCCGACGATAGTTACAATGCCGACCGCCGCGACGACCACTGCGGCTTACGATGACGCCAACTTAACTTCTTCCCAGGTTGTAAAGCTTTCCGACAATACGACAATTGTCGGCAATGGGACATCGGTGCTGAACGGACGCGGTCAGCCGGTCCTTTCTAAATATCAGGCGGGAGCAACGAACTTCAATGCATCGAGCACCCAGTACGATGAAATGGGACGGCGTAAAGAGGTTTCTCTCCCGTACGATTCGGCCGGAAGCCCGAGCCAGTGGACCGAATACACGTACGATGCACTTTCGCGCCTAACCCAGACCACGGCGCCGGACGGCAGCACTTCAAAATCGTTCTTTGATGAAGCTCAGCGGCCCGATTCGGCATCGGCGTCATTTGGACAAACTGTACGTAGCCAGGATGCTTGGGGCCGTGAGCGATGGGCTCGTACGGACGATTTTGGCCGGCTGGCGGAGGTGGTCGAACCCAATCCTGCTGGTTCGGCGACGACACCTACGATAAACGCTGCCCTGGCTTCCAACGGGTCTACTGCAACATCAACCGGAACGTGGACAGGCCACACCGCCGATTCGGCGATAGATGGCCGCAGGCATACAGGCAATAACTACAACGCGGACGGGGGTTGGGATTCGGCGACAGGTGCGTCAACTAGCAATCCGCAATGGCTGGAAATCAATTTTGGGCAAAGTCGCAACATTTCGGAAATCGATGTTTATACCCTCAGGGACAGCCAGAACTACAACACAGACCCGACGCAGACTGAGACATGTTCTACGTGGTGCATCAGGGATTTCAAGGTACAGTATTGGAACGGAACTGGATGGACAGATGTATCCAATGTAACAGGAAATAACAAGGTTTGGCGTCAATTCACCTTTACGGCGGTGACTACGCAGAAAATACGCATTTATGTGACGGGGGCTCCTGCTCCCTACACTAACGCACGTGTGGTCGAGGCAGAAGCGTGGACGGTACCGGTTACCTCCGGAGCCACCGGAAGCGTTTTTGATCCCGGCAGTTTGAAGACAAGCTACGCCGACGATGAGCTCGACCAGTTAAAAACAGTGACCCAGGGGGCCCAGACCCGATCGTTCAAATACGATTCGCTTGGGCGTCTTACCCGTCAGAAACTGGCCGAACAGACTGCGACGTTAAGCGACGCGGGTTGTTACGTGGGCGCCGGTTGCACTGGGCCGGCATTGTGGAGCGATGCGTTTACCTATGACGCACGGTCCAATGTCACGAAAAGAATCGATGCCCGAGGCGTGGAAACCGACTTTTCTTATAACATCAGCAGCAATCCCGATCCTCTGAATCGTTTGCAATCGATCTCGTACAGCACGACAGGAGCCGACACGACCTACGGAATAATTCCCGCCGCCGCCGCGTCGCTTGCGTATATGACCAGTGGCGACCAGACGCGTGTATCGACGGTGACAACCTCCGGCGTTGCGACGAAAACAAACAGTTATGACGGCCAAGGCAGAATATCGGATTATACCCTGACATTGGATAGTCGTTCGTCCAAATACATGACGACGAGTTATGATTACGACACAGCCAACCGGCTGACAAAAGTAACCTATCCTAAACAATGGGGATTTGGCAGCGAAAACAGAAAGGAAGTCCTTCCATCTTACGATCAGGCCAGCAGGATCACTCAAGTGAATGTCGAAAATGTCGGCGATTCGAGTTCCACCCAATTGAGCGATATTTCCTACAACACCTTCGGACAAGTTACTTCCCTTAAGACCGGACTCTCGACTGGGAACGCTGATGTCGAACAATATTCTTACGACAGTCAGACCGGCTTGTTGACGAATCAAAAGGTTTATAAGGCAAGCAATATGAGTTCTCCTCTTCTGGATCTTACTTACGGTTACTCAAGGGGAAATTCGATCGGAACGGCCAGCGGGAAGACGGGCCAATTGACGCGGATAACAGACAATCACAATGAGTCTAAAGATCGTGTGTACGAGTTCGACGCGTTAGGCCGCCTGACAAAAGCAAAAGGCGGGTTGGCGGCAGACCCGACAACGGGTGTAAATGCGAACTGGACTCAGGAATATACCTACGATCGCTACGGCAACAAAACCGGCGTCACTGTAACCGGTATAGACGACACTGCGGCAAGCATTGTATCCGATGGATTGCCATCGCTTGGCTATAACACAGCTACTAATCGGATCAGCGATTCGGGCTGGCAGTACGACAACGCCGGAAATCTTATGCGCGGGCAGAACGATTCCGGGATCTGGCAGAAATTTAAATATGACGCGGCGGGAAGATTAGTGGAAGTTGATAATGACTCTGGCACCGCTATTGAGACCTACAAGTACGCTGCCGACCGTAGCCGCCTTATTCGTGAAACGTCGAGTGGCCGAACTTATTACGCCTGGGGCGGGTCTTCGGTGATGCAGGAGTACACCGAAGGAACGTCTTCGACAACGCCGGTGTATTCAAAGAGTTACACGCATGCCGGATCGCGCCTGCTTTCAACATCCACCGTCGTTTCAAGCGCGGAGGTTCTTGAGTTCCATCATCCTGATCGTCTTGGGACCAGGCTTGTGACCAATCCGTCGGCATCAACCTACTACGAACAATCGACGATGCCTTTCGGCACAGCATTCCCGAATGAAAGTACCGGCTTTAGCAATCAAACATTTACCACTTATGACCGAAGCTCCTCAACCGGCCTCGACTACGCAATAAATCGAACGCATTCCTCCGGTCAAGGTAGATTCACGCAGGTCGATCCGCTTGGGATGGCAGGCGCATCGGGATCAATTCCTCAATCGCTAAATCTTTACGCATATGCTCAAAACAGGCCGACTGATTTTGTCGACCCGAGCGGTCTGGATGATATCCCCGTAGAACCCGGAATTATTCACGTTTACACAGTCGACTTCAGTGATTTTTGGCAGTTCCTGCTGGATTCTTTGGAATTTAACAACCATACGATCTTTAGTGATCCCGGCACCGGCGGCGGTGGTGGGGGTGGTGGTGGTCCTAGCGGTCCTGCTCCAAACCCAAAAGATGCTCTGTGCAAAAGCTATATTGCTCGTGCCACCCGAGTCGTGGCAGAGTTTTTAGCAGAGTTGGCAAAATATGATCCTGTTGCCGATGCAAAAGGGGGGTTTCCCATGAAATGGGGCAAAAAGTCAACCTCGCAGTTTGGACATTGGACAGAAATGAAACAGATGCAAAGGCAAATGAAAGACATCATTAGTAAATATAACCATAATTGTAATGACCGAAACGATGGGCGTGGTGGACGTGGTGGTGGATTGCCCCAAGAGGTTGGGGACTTGTCTGATGCTTACATTCCAAGAATAGAGGGCCCCGGTTTAGGTTTCGATTTTCAGTTGACTCCTGAACAGGCTGCTCAACTATCTACTGCTGCCGCCACAGCCTATGCAGTTGGACGTTATGTTGTCTTTGTCGCAGATGGAATTCTTTGGTTTGCATTTTAACTATGTTGCCACAGCCAAACGAGAATATTGAAGCAGACCGGCTCAGACTTTTCAGTTTGATTGATGTGTCATTTTCTAAAGTTCAACCGCCAGACGGTTGGGAAAAACTCTTACGGATTGAAGATTTCGAGGAGAAATTTGGTCCAGATTTCGTAAGGAAACTTGGGCGAATTATTTTCCATCTTGAGCCAAAAGAAACCAAATACGCCCTTCCCTTCTCAATGAAGTATTTTAGTGCGGAAAGTCGGGACATTGATTACCTGAATGATCTCGATTGGTTGTTGATGAATTTAAACCCTTCAAGCCAAAGCGAATTTGGTTTGAGCGATTTTTACGACTCAATGTACAGGCAATATAGTAACGAGGAAAAAAAAGCTGTCTGTGAATGGCTTCGTTTCTTGAAATCTTTACATGAAGATTATCTTACTATCGACTGGGATAGTATATTTTTGTATTGGTGTGCGGTTGGACTCCGCTATCGAGCCTTAGATTCGTGAATTAATGGTAGTTATGATAATGTCGGCAATCGGATCTGTGGACAAACACAAGTGGAGCGAGGTTCGATCCACGCGAGTTAATGATCGAGAATTACACGGTCAGGACCGTTCGCGGACCAGAAACGATAAAACCTGCTACGCATAAGTGGGTAATCGATGCTATTAGGATACCTTAGCTTTGAATGTGGTTATAGAAATACCAAGACACGAAATCAGGATTTCAGAAAGCCAATAACACTGGCCCGACTAAGTTTGAGTTTCTTGGCGATCTGAGAGTTATTCATCCCTTTCTTTTTGAGTCGTTTCATTTTCATCGATTTTCAGGGCCGCAGTTTTGGGACGACCATGAGGTTTGCCATTCGCTCGGGCGATGGCGATTCCGGCCTTGACGTGTTCGCGGATGATGTCTCGCTCGAACTCGGCGAAGGTCGAAAGCATTCCGGCCATCGCTCTCCCGGACGGAGTAGAGAAGTCTAGAGATTCGGTTAACGAAACATATACAACTCCAAGATCACGAAGCTCGTTCAAAGTCGTGATCAGATCGGCCAGGGCTTCTGTCAAATCGATCAGGCTTCCAAACTAGAATCGCGTCGATCTCTCGCCGCCCGACCATTTTCAAAAGCTCTCGCGTTTGGTCTGACTTTCGCGACGGAACCGATCTCCCGAAACTCAACAGCGAGTTTCCAACCTCGGTGCTTAATATATTCCTTCATCAGCTTTAACTGCATCGGAAGGGTTTGTTGATCGTGCGTACTGACACGAGCATAGATACCAACTCTCATGCACGAAGCTTGGCAAACCAGCAAATAGCGTCGATAAACATTCGTTTTGTGACATCCCGGAACAAGGCTCAACGTGCGCGTCAGCATGAAGCCGGAAAACAAGACAGTCTCTATCGCTAATACTTCTGCGTCATGATTTTCGATTGTTCCACCAATCCCAATATTCCTAATTCGATCTCAGACGGGTTCGCCTTGATGCTACCGACGGAATCGGGCGGGAGAGCGGCCCCTTTCCAACTTCTAAAAACGCCGGGCGAGCCCGATACAAAAACAGTGGCGGCTTCATCACGGACGGGTCCCATCGGCACGGCCCACAGGGTAAGTCTGTGAGGATCGAGGCGAGTGTAAAGATAGAAGTAATTTCGATGGATAAAACCTCGATCCCCGATCGAAAATTCGCGGTTTTGCTTCTTCTCCCAAATTGCGACCTCAAGCTCTTTAAGGTTATTCGGAAAACTCCCACGCTTTTTGTGAAATGCCAGAAGGTCCCGGATCATCATACTGGTTGCTTCGACCGGAATCTCGGCCGCATTTTGTTTCTCGGCGGCCCATAACGAATAGACGTGAGCAACGACTAGCAAAACGGTCGCCAGAGCGATCAGCACAAAGGATATTTTTAGACGGTTCAGCATGATGATCTACGCGGGAGCTTGAGCACGTTCGTATTGTGCCGCCAGGTTAAAACGAAGATCGGCGGTCAGATCGTCAAGAGCATCCTGATGTCGGTAACCTTTGGATTTCTCGCTCACATCCGCCGCCGGTTGTCCGACACGGTTCATGTCCGATCCTTTTATTAATCCGTTGACCCTTTCGTCGGTGAACATTCGCTCGACTTCCTCAGAAACAAGTGTAACGAGACCATTGTCAATACCCTTAGGGAAATCTGCGGCCCCGGACGATCCGGTAAGCAGAAAGGCGGGGTCGACATCTCCAAGATGGATCTCTTGCGGCCTTCCTTTTCGTTTCGCCGGAAACAACTGCGACGCAACTGAAAATGGCGGATACGCAGCCCTTATTGGGGGAGCGGTATCACTGACTATCAGAACTTCAGAGTGCGCTGCGATCTGCCGTATCTCGGAAGCATGCATCAACGCTCGTTTCTGTTCGGCGTACCTGGTATTGTCGTGCTTCTTGCCGGGATAGTCCTGAAAAGTTTTCGAGAATATGGTCGTATCGCCAAGCTGCTTCGAAGCATACTCGGCTGTAACGTCGTCAAGCCCAGGCAGAAAGATCTTTGTCATCACGGTTCCCAGGATCGCATTCGCCTGCTCGCGGCCATACTGGTCGTACAATTGAGGCAAGTCCTGATATCCGAGACCCAGACCGACACCCCGGCCTCGACCAATGCCCGAGATGCGTTTCACTTCGGTAACGTTCAATTGGTATGCCTCGTCGATAAGTACAAAGCAGGGATACTCCGGCTCATTGAGGCCGTCGAGCCTCAGCTCCATAACAGCTTGCCCGAGGAATGTTGCGATAAATTCCTTATAGATATCCGCCGCTCCTTCGGAAACGACAAGATAAACAGCCGTTCCTGGCTTGCGAAGATCGGAAAAATCGATAAGCTGACAGCCGGCCTGTGCTTCCCCGGCCGTCGGCGGCATCGTTACCATCCGCGCTGGCGCTAGGGTAAAAGGACGGAGTTTGTTGTAGAGCCCGATCAGGATCGATCCCCGTGTTTGAATGGGTGCCTGACGGAACGCCAAGTATGCTTGCTTCGCATAAAGACTCGGCGAGCCTTCCAGCGCCTTTGCGAAAGAGTCGCTGCCGGCTTCGCTCAGCGAAAGCAGAAAATCCGCGGCAAAAGCAGGTATCGCTCTTTCTCGATATACTTCGGCAATATGGAGAAGGATCGCTGTCAAAGCTATTTGCTCCGCATCTCCCCAAAACGGATCTGAATTCGTCCTGCGACGGCTTTCGATGCCGATCATCATCCCCGCGACCTGACAGGCAAAAGCAGGATCATTGCGGCACTTCGGGACAAAGTTCCATCGATCGCTTTTCGCCGGATCGTTGAGATCAAGGCGAAAGAGACGGCTTGCCGAACCGGCTGTTTGCGCGAAAAGCTCTCCCTTAGGGTCATACACCAAAGTCGATGACTTGCCGAGAATAGAGCGGATCATGGAGATGAAAAAGGTTTTCGACTTTCCCGAGCCTGTCGGACCGAACATCACGAAGTGTCTTAGCCATTGACTCGGAGGGAGAAAAACGTCGCTGCCGCGAAAAGCTTTTGCGATAGGAAGTGCATTTGCGGGAAGAGACAAACCCCGAATCCTATTCATCAGGCCGCAACGGACAAGATCCGACGCCGTTGCCCACCTGGCCGAGCCGTGGGCGGTACTCATCCGCCATAGTCGATAATCCCAAAGCAGCGAGTATGTATCGGCAAACCCGCCCGCGATACAGACAAGCGCCATCGCCCAGGGGGCCAGATTGATCAAACCTTGAAATGCGAACAGCTTGCCAGCAGAGAGGCAGAGGCCCGCACCTATCAGCCCAAGAACCACGAAGAATGCACCTTTTCCCATATCGGCCGCCCAATGCCAGAATGCATTAAACGATGGCAGATATTGCTCATTCGCCTTTCGCGGGATACCGTATGAAGCGTCGAGTTTTTCGATCCATTCCCGGGAAAACATTATTCGGTTTACTCACTCAGTTTTGGATTTAACGATCGAAGCCATGAATCGTTTTCATGGAGCTCGCGTATGGCCGAATCTTCCAGGGAAAGCGTTTCACCCCGCCAATGCCGGATACCCCAACCTGCCGCCGATAACTGTTCTGTCGTACTGAAAGCCTCCGGGAGCTGATCCGACTCCGCGTGTAAAGATTGAAAATACATTACGGAGTTCGGTTCACCCGGCGGAAGCGGAAATCTGAGCAGAAAGGTCGGGTCTCCTGAGGCATTTTTCGGCAGAGAAACTATCTCGAAAGTAAATGGTTCGCGTCTGTACCTAAATCTGATGAGACTCAGCTCCGACCGAATGTTCTCACCTTTGATCTCAATCCCGGGTGGCCTGAGGTTTCGGTTAACAAGATCGTCGAGTATGGCCCTTTCCGAAGGCGGCAGTTTCCCGTTCGCCGCAAATGTTGCAAATGCCGTTAGCGAGACCGCCATGCCAAGTGCGCCCGCTTCTCGAAGGCGCTGTGCAGTCTCGTACGTCTTACCGGAGAATCCGGTTTCGGGTATGCCTGAACGAAGTTCTTGCGGATCTGCCTCCTCCGAATGGGTCTCGACAAATCTTACCTGTGCCGGATCTGGTACAGATATCACAAGCCTTAATACCGCGTAGACACCCACGATCAGCGCTACAATTATCACCCCATTCGACCTTAGATACGTGAACAGCCGCCGCGACGTAACGGAACGTTTCTCAGCCTTTTTCTCTGCCTCTTTTCTTGCCCTTATGTTCATTTTCCCTCAGCGGTCATGAAATGGGACCATCGCTCTGCCCATTCGGGATCACGGCTTGCGAGCCAAGTGTCGACTTCAGGGTGGAAGGAGTTCGTCATTGCGAGCAGGTAGTCGAGCTGAATATTGAGAAGTTCACGCGCGTCGCCGGTTTTCACGAAATAGCAGAAAAATCGGGAGAGTAATTGCTCATCGAGCGATTCGACGGAACCCCTAACAAACGCACCGGCGATGTCGATCGATTCCCGTAAGCTGGGATGGTCTTCCATTCCGGCGATACCCCGAACCGCATCGAGCAGCTTTATCGCCAGTGAAAGTTGGGCGGAATTCGCCTCTCCATTCCGTGCAGAGAGTATCTCAAGCTCTTTTCTAAGGGATGGAGTTGTAAAGCGGCTGAAGATATGTCGGGAAATAAAAGGTGTGCTCAGTTTATGCCGGAGATCATTGGAAGTAGTAATAACGATCGGACGATACAGCCAATCGGCAACGCCTATGCACCCACCTTCAAATCGCGGGATATAGATCAACCCGCGCTCGAGTGGCATAAGCAGCGAGTCCTCAATGCTGGCCCCGAATTTGTCGCTTTCATCGAGTAGCAAAACGGGCGGTGGCGACTTCGAATAAACCGCTTTGGCCGCGCGATCGTATGCCGCGCCGACTTCGCCTAGAATAAGGAACTCTCTCTGCCATTTCTT
>JBDTZW010000247.1:0-1698 GCA_040004905.1 Acidobacteriota bacterium | reverse complement strand
AGCGACGAGCATGCCGCCTGCACCGCTGAAACCACCGATATAGGAAAATTGATCAGGATGGTTAAGGGTAATCTGAAACGTCTGCATTCCCCCCATCGAGAGCCCAGCCATCGCCCTGTGATCTCGGTCAGAAAGCGTCCTGTAATTCTTGTCAATATGTGGAATCAAAGCCTGTGTGACATCGTCTTCGAACGCTACAGACATATCTTGCATAACCTTTAACATTTCGGGAGAACCAAAAGGCTTTCCGGTTAAATCCGGCGGAGTCTGCCCCGCGCGTCGTGCATATCCATATCCCATCACCACTATCATGGGCTTGCACTTTCCTTCGGCGAGCAGATTATCAAGGATGAAGTTGGCTCGTCCCTGTCGTACCCAGCCCGTTTCATCTTCACCTCCGCCGTGTTGCAAATAAAGAACAGGAAATCGTTGTTTAGTTTGCGACTCATAACTTGGCGGCAGATAAACCAATGCATGTCGCCAACTGCCCGTCACTTTCGAGTTATACCAAATCTCTCGCACCTGTCCGTGCGGTACGTCTTGAATCGAATAATATGTTGAGCCAGGCTCCGGCACTTCCACTGCGCTTGCATACCTGCCGCCGCCGAAGAAGGATTGACTACCGGCGTCGTTTACGTCTGCTCCGTCAACGACAAAGTTGTAGTAATGTAAGCCGGGAACCAGTGGCTGCGTGGTTATAGTCCAATAACCGTCCGCTTGTTTCTCCATATCGGCTTTGGGGTTGCTCCAGAAGTTCACTCGAACCTTAGTAGCATCTGGGGCTTTTAGTCGTAACTGAACTCTGCCTTTACTATCAACGCGCGGGTACTCCGCTCCCCATACATTGGTCGTCGAAGGTTGAAAATCACTTACATCCTGTGCGTAACATGGGGAGGTAAAAGTTGCAAAAGCTAAAACCGCAAACAAAGTTATACAAAATCGAATCATCTTTATTCTCCTCATTTTATTTACACTCATCCGTTGATGGATTCTTTTAATCGTATTCAGACCTCTAATCTATGATCATCGTATGACGCTGACTTTAATCATTTTTAAATCTTTCGATGCCGAACTGTCGCCGTACCACACTTCATATTCCCCAGGTGTCACAGACATCTTTAGTTTGCTTTCGTCATAAAATTCAAATGCTTTAAATGGCAGATTGAGATTTGCCGTACTTGATTTTCCCGCTTTAACATTAACCCTTTGAAAACCTCTCAAAGTTTTCAAGGGCCCATTCTCGTCGTTAATCTTTCGTACATATGCCTGAACTACTTCAGTGCCATCGAGTTTGCCCGTGTTCAAAACAGGTATGCTGAGTTGTAGATTTTCGCCGTTCTTAACTTGCCTCTTATTTATTCGAGCCTTTCCTATTGAGAACGACGTATAGCTTAAACCGTAGCCGAATTGGAAAAGAGGGTCGGACATAAAACGATACGTTCTTCCCTTCATCGAGTAATCTTCAAAATCCGGTAACTGCTCGGTGCTCTTGTAGAACGTGACAGGCAGTTTTCCTGACGGATTGTAGTCACCAAACAGAACATCCGCGACGGCCTGCCCGCCTGACTCGCCGCCATACCAAGCTTGCAAAATGGCATCACTACTTTCCGTTTCGGGGGTAAGGGCGATGGCGGAACCAGAACAGTTAACAAAAATTACTTTTTTGCCAGCTGCTTTGAGTGCCTTTAAGAGGCTGCG
>JBDTZW010000442.1:0-19081 GCA_040004905.1 Acidobacteriota bacterium | reverse complement strand
ATATAGGAATGTGTCCCTTTCTAATAACAACAAAACAACTAGTTTAATAAAAATGTAGCAAAAAACAAACACGCTAACAACCAGAAACTTTTTACAGGAGTTCGGAGGGAATTCGATACACATTGGCACAAACCTTGCAATTTTACCCGGCGTGCAAGAACGTGTTTGCTTGTAAACTCCTGAAAAGACAGAGAATGGAACTCGAAGGTACGTGCGATTAGGAAGAAAAGCAGATGATTGTGGCAAAAAACGGTAACAGAAAATGTCAAAATCACTTCACGAACGCCTTCAAACGAGGTTTTGCGATATGAGGAACAGAAACGAAAAGGGATTTTCATTAATAGAGTTGCTTCTGGTGGTGGCGATAATCGGGATTATTGCCAGTCTGGCTGTTCCAGCTCTCTTGAAAGCAAAGATAGCAGCCGAGAATGGGGCAGCTTTCGGTACGCTACGTTCAGTCGGTTCCACCGAGGTCAACTTCTTTTCGCAGTTTAACCGTTTTGGGCGTTTGGATGAGATAAACCCGATGATGGGTGGCGGCATCGGAACGCTTGTGGGGGCTCAGATCGTCCGCGGCAAATACTTTGTATTTGAAATGACCCCTCCTAGCCCAACTGACACCGATCTCCGCTCGGGTTATGTAATCACGGCTAGACGAGCCGTAGGAAGCGATGCGGTTTATCAATACGAGATCGATCAAACCGGTGAGATCAAACAGATCTTTCCGTAAATCTGTCGGGATCACGAATTTTGAGATCATAACGTTCAGGACGAATCACGATGACTGTTTTTGAAGACTTAATAGTCGAACTAAAAGAAGAGAACTTGCTGGAGGATACCGTTATCACGGTTGGAATTCCTTCGAAGCCGATGTTCGCGTCCGGTCAGGATGAGGATGATTTTGCCGACCTGATCGATTCGGACTCTTCGTACGACGAGCTTCCGCACGAGACGGGATCCGCGATCGTGGGTGCCGATGCAGCGGCACCAAAGGCCCGCGAGAACTCGGCGGTTCATAAGTTTGCGATCGAACAGGTTGCGACATTTCAGATCGTGGAGCATGTCATCACGTCGATCGAGCGTGACAGATTGAACCTCAATACGCGTGGTTTTGACGAGCTCGACATAAAGAAGGCCATCCACAAATTCCAGCAGGCGTCGGCCGATCCGTCGACATTGGCGTTTGCCGAGGCCGAAGCAGAACTTGTTCACGAGGTCGGTATTTGGCAAGAGAATCTGGCCGCCCGAGATTCCGATATTGCGGTATCGATGATGCGCCAGCACTGCGAAACCTGTCAGCCGGCATTGAGTGCTCAGGCGCTGTTTTCGCTGGCCCGTTTTTATAGAAGTCTGCCCTATTCGGAATCCGCCCGCGGCAAATTTGAGTTTCTCGTCACGCGGTTGTTTTCGCGGAAGGGTGAAGGTGAGACCCGAACCGTGATTTGCTCAAAAGAGGAAATGCTTAGCCATCTTTGCTCTCGCTTTCGCGACGCCTCGGACAGCTATTCGGACATTCCGGGCGATGACGCAGACGTAATGCTTGCTGTCCTGAGCTTTGATGATTTCAATGCCGAAGCTGAGGGCGTTGAGAGCTTCGACAACCTTATTGACGTCAATTTCTTCGCACGCCTTTTCCAGTTTAAGGAATCCGCCGGAAAGTGCTTTTTCGCTCCGACGGTCGCCGCTGCGGCGATCTCTTCAAATCTCGCGATCGCCAACAAGCTTGCCGCTCTGGTCAGCCCCGAACACTTGGCCAACAAGGGAACCCATCTTCTCGAGAAATACGCGAGTCTTTACGACGAGAGCATTTCGAACGCAGTTGGCCGCACCTTAACTCTCCGGTCGCTCCTGGCTGAGGTCCCGGCACAAGAACTTGAAGAAGAAGACGAAAAGAACAACGATTCCGTCGAGAAAAGGGATGAAACCCTCCACGACAACATCATCGACCTAAAGCGCGAGGCTCCGATCAAATATGCCTCGAAAGCTCCGGGCAAGCCGTCCGCTATGTCCTTTGCGGGTGTTAACAGGTGGCTTATGGCCGCCACCATCGTCGTCGCGGTGCTTAGCTCGAGTCTATACATCTGGGCCAACTACTACGCCGATCCGCCAGCAATTTCACAGGGCGTTACGACGGTAGATCTGTCAGCTACGCCTTATAAAGACCTCGTAAAAGAAGCTCGGCTCAGCGGTGAAACCTTCTACGGCATCACCGGACCAACTTGGGACGGCATGACCAAAGAATCTCAGCAGGAAGCGCTGACGAATATGCTGAAGCTAGGTAGTGAAAAGGGTTTCAAGCGGATCAGCTTGATCAATGTCAAAGGCCAGACCGTGGGGTTTGCAACCGACGGCAAAATCAACGTGTTCAAACTATAAATTTCCGATCTCCATTTGAATTAGAATTAGCCCGAGCTATTCGGGCTATTTTTTTGCGGAAAATCCATCTTTCCAATTTTAAAAAGTAGACGTTCTGTTGTAGAATTCGTCTACAATTCTTGTCAATTCCTACGATTTTGTCGGATAGTTATCAACATATTACATTTTTGTGACAATACTCATTCAGTTACTGGAGATAAAATGAACGCAAAGACCGTTTTGACTTATGCAGCGGACCAAGGTGCGAAATTCGTATCCGTTCGCTTTACCGACCTCCCTGGGTCGTGGCACCATCTCACATTTCCTATCAGCCAGTTGACCGAGGACAGTTTCGAAGAGGGCTTCGGATTCGACGCGTCCAGCCTTAGAGGATGGGCAGCGATCAATGAATCCGACATGCTTTTGATCCCTGACCCTCAACGCTTCTGGGTAGATCCGTTTACCGAGGAGACCACCATGTGCCTCATCGCCAACGTAGTCGACCCAATTACTAAGGAGGGCTACGGCCTCGATCCGCGTTCGGTCGCGTTGCGGGCCGAAAGCTATTTGCGCTTTACGGGTATCGCCGACACGATCTATGTGGGTCCCGAAGCAGAATTCTTCGTGTTCGACCAGGCGAGTTATCACAACAATCAGAATTCGGCAGGGTTCACGGTCAATTCCGAAGAAGGGCACTGGAATTCAGGACGCCAGGGAACCTCGGACGATCCGAATTTTGGGTTTCATATTCGGCCCAAAGAAGGCTATGTTCCCGTTTCGCCCGTGGACACTTTGGTAGATATTAGAAACAGTATTTCGAACATTCTAGGCGACGTTGGGATCAACGTCGAATGCCATCATCACGAAGTCGCGACCGCTGGGCAATGCGAGATCGATTTTAAGTATTCCAACTTGCTGCATACGGCGGATAATTTAATGTTGTTCAAATACGTAGTAAAAAATACGGCCTTTGCCCACGGCAAGACTGCTACATTCATGCCGAAGCCGATTTACGGCGACAATGGCTCTGGCATGCATTGCCATCAATCGTTATGGAAAGATGACAAACCGCTGTTTGCGGGCGATCAGTATGCCGGACTCTCCGAGATGGCCAAGTTCTACATTGGCGGCCTTTTAAAACACGCACCGGCTCTTGTGGCTTTTGCGGCTCCAACCACGAATAGCTATAAACGGCTGGTTCCGGGTTTCGAGGCTCCCGTAAATCTCGCCTACTCGGCTCGTAATCGTTCGGCCGCCGTGCGGATTCCGATGTTCTCGACCTCGCCAAAAGCCAAACGCCTTGAATTTCGTCCGCCGGACCCGAGCTGCAATCCCTATATAACCTTTGCAGCACTGTTAATGGCCGGCCTTGATGGCGTCCAGAACCGGATCGACCCGGGGGAGCCCTTGGACAAGGACATCTACGATCTTCCTCCGGAAGAATTGAAGAACGTGCCATCGCTTCCGGGCAGTCTCGACGAAGCCCTGATCGCTCTCGAGAACGACCATGAATTCCTGCTTAAAGGTGATGTATTCACGACCTCGATGATCGAAAAGTGGATCAAATATAAGCGTGAGAACGAGATAACTCCTCTCCGTCTGCGTCCGCATCCGCTCGAGTTCTCGATGTACTACGACATCTAGAATTAGGTGGTCGCCGGTACAGTTACAGTAAAGAAGGCGGAGCCTGGCGTTCCGCCTTTTCACATTTTTACTCGTTTATTTTTCGTTTTTCGCGATTTCTCTGCAACAAGACCGGGCTTTGACGGCTCCGGGACGTGCGAGGTTACCTACGGTTAAGACTCTCGTCGTATAGATCTTTGTAGACGCGGTAGTTGTTCATGACCTTGGCAACGTAAGCTTTGGTTTCAGCAAAGCCTATCTCGGAAGTGAAAATGCCGGCCTCCTTTGGTTTCGACCGGTTCAGCCAGCGGGCGGCGTTATCTTCGCCGCCGTTATAGCTGGCAGCCACGGCTTCGTAGAGGCCATTGAATTCGGTGTTTAGTTCAGAGAGGTATTCGGTACCGACGGCGATATTGACGGCGGGCGTGTAGAGATCGTCAGGCCGGAGATTTGGGTAGCCGGCGGCCTTGTTGTATTTGAGGGCGGTGTCGTAAACGAGCTGCAGCAGCCCGCGTGCGCCGGCGGGCGATTTAATGCCAGGACGGAAGGTGCTTTCCTGCTTCATTATCGCTAACACGAATCGCGGGTCTACCTTTCTCAGTTGAGCGTTTTTGAGTATCTCATCGCGATAAGCGGCAGGATAATCTGTCGGGCTGACGGAACCGATTCTTACCATCGAGCCGGAGAGACCTTTTAGGGCAGCAAGCCCGCCGAAATACGACGAATAATCAGATGGAATGGCGGCGAAAAGCGACATCGCCTGCTGGTTCTGACCGGCACGTTCGAGAGCAAAGGCCTTGAGATATTTCACCTCACTCTGGCTGGTCATTGACGGGCCGAATGCTGACAGGATGAGCAGTGAATCAGCCGCAGTGATCGCATCGTTCCAACGACCACGGTAGATCTCCATTCGAAGCCTGGCATGCAAAGCACTGACCTCTGTTGATTTTCCGGGGAATCGGCTTCGGGCTTTGTCCACCCACGTTTCGGCGTCGTCGTAATGGCCGGCTTCACGGAGGGCGTCGATGATGTTGAGATAGGCTGTTTCGATCCTTTCGCCCGCAGGGAACATCACGGTATATTTTTCGTAAGCATTCGCCGCGTCATGATTTTTACCTAATCGAACATAGCACGCACCGGTAAACGCCAGTCCCTCCCGGCCCTCTTTTATTTCAGGAAAGCTTCTCGTCAATTTGTCGAACCAGGTGATCGCCTTCGCGTAATTCCGCTCCCACATATAAGAACGGCCCACCCCAAGGAGCACCTTCGGCATAGACGGATCGTTCGGGTAATTGTCGAGTATTTTCTGCCAGTGCTCACGAGCCTGAGGGAAAAGGCGATTGGCTGAATAAGATTCGGCGCGAGCAAGGTGCTCAGCAGCGGAAAGGGTTTGGAGCTTGCCTGAAGAGTCACGCCCGTCGGCGTCCTGCTCCATTGCCCGCCGCAAAGCTGCGTCGGACTGCTGCGGATGAATATTTGCGTTTAATAAAAGTAGCAGTACGGCAGTGACGGCGAAGATTTTCATATTAATAAAACGAAGTGTCGGCAAAAAGAGCACTCTTAGGTTAGCCGATTTTTAGACGAGGGAGCAATATCGATGAGTTGCCGACTGTTTCGAGTTTCGGCTTTAGCCGCCATGTTTTCGGGACTCAGCAATGCGGCCAACTAAAGTTGGAGCTCAAAACATGATAAAATCTCATTTTGAGTTCACACTATTTCGGAGTTAATCAAATGAAGTTGGCATTGAACGGCGCGACGACGATGACGTCCGATCTCGAGACGGATATTCGGGCGGCCGTGTCGGCGGGTTATGATTTGGTCGAGCTGCGGTCGAATAAGCTTTACGACTATCTTGAAGCCCATCCTGTTGATGATTTGAAGGCGTTACTGTCTGAAACAGGCATCGGTGTTTTGTCGATCAATACCCTCGAGCACATAACCTGGCGTTCGAGTGAAGATTACGCGGCAATAGAAGCTGAATGTGCGAAATTGTCCGAGATATCTGCCGAAATCGGATGTCCGTATGTCCTTGCAGTTCCGGGATCTCTGCGGCAGGGGTCGAAGACGGAGCAGGAGACGATCGACGAATCGGTTCGCGTTCTGAATGAACTTGCCGACATAGCCGAACCCTTCGGAATTAAGATAGGATTTGAATTTTTAGGCGAAGCCGGTAATTCCGTAACGACGCTCGATCTCGGAAGCCGGATAGTCGATTTGGTCGGGCGCGAAAGTGTCGGAAACGTAATAGATACCTATCACTTTTATACCGGTGGTTCATCGTACGAGGCAATAGACAAGCTCGATCCAAAGAAGCTTTTCATATTTCACATCAATGGTGCGGAAGACCTGCCTAAAGATCAGCTTAATGACTCGAAACGGCTCTATCCCGGTGAGGGGATCCTGCCGATCGGGGAGATCAAAGCGCACCTCGACAAAATCGGGTACGATGGCCCGGCAAGCGTTGAGATCTTCCGGCCGGAATACTGGGAGCAGGATCCGTTTGAGGTGGCCGTGAAAGCAAAGGCGGCGGCAGAAAAAGCTCTGGGAATTGGACAGTACAGTGCAGGTGGGAGTTGGTAGGCGTCTCCTGCAAACGCGCCAAGACTCAAAGAAGGACAGATGGATAAGGTAAGAATTGGAATTATTGGAACGGGCTATATCGGCAATGTTCACGGCCGGATCTATTCGCGGGACGACCGAACAGAAGTGTCGGCACTTTTTGACATCGTGGCGGAACGAGCCGAGCTGACGGCGAAAAGTATCGGCGGAAAGGTGTGCGCGTCACGGGAAGAGCTGCTCGAAAACTGCGACGCAGTCCTCGTTTGTGCTCCGAATAAGACTCACACCGAGATCGCATCGACGGCCGTCGCGGCGGGCAGACACGTATTCTGCGAAAAACCGTTCTCGATCGGTATAGACGCTGCAGCAAAACTTCGTGACATTGCAAACAACGGTAAGGGTGTTTTTCAGGTCGGTCACAATAGACGTTTCGCTCCGGTCTACGTTAAACACAAAGAATTGATAGCCAATGATACGCCGCATTCGGCGCATATAAAGATGAACCGCGGCGAGCTGAAAAACCCGGTTTGGACCGGCGACGTGAACGTGACCGGCGGTTTTCTTTACGAGACGACGATTCATCTTTTTGATATGATCCGTTTTCAGTTCGGCGAGATCGAGGAGCTTGTGGCTTACGGTTCCCAGCACGAATATCCTGAGCTCGATGAGTTCTCGATCATCTTTAAATTGAAGAATGGATTTCACTGCACTTTCGCTTCGTCATCTGACGCGAGCTGGCATTTTCCGTTCGAACGGATCGAGACTTTCTGCCATCACAGGACGATCATGACCGAAGAAATGGAACGGCTGCATGATTCGCGCGCGATGGACGCGAACTTCGAAACATTGTCGTGGCACATGACCGAAAAAGAAGAGCGTTGGGGATACGTGCAGGAAGACCGCCAGTTCATCGATGCGATCCTGAACGGAACGCCGCCGCCTGTCACGGCCGATGACGGGTTTAGATCGGTCGAGATGGTTGAATCAGTCTATAACGCGATCAAGACCGGCGAAAAGATCAGGTTTGATCGATGAACAATTTCAGGCAAGCGTTCGTACGGAAAGTTTGGTAAAGTGAGGATTTCAAATTCGAGACTACATGCTTAAGTGCCAAAATTGCGGAAATATCAATACCACCGAAACTAATTTTTGCAGGTTTTGTGGGACAAAAATGACTGTCGCGATCCCGCAACAGCAGTACGACTTTACTCCGCCAAGGCCGTATTCGTGGAAAACCGACGAATTTCAGACGCAGAATGAGCCGCGAAAAACATCGCCGGTCGCAATGCCGGCACCGCCTCCGGCCCAGTTCACGGGCGTTAATCCGAACTATCAGGCCGCCCCTCTCGCTTATCTTCAAAACTCGGTAGAGCAGTCGTATCTTTGCCCGCGCTGCATGAACCGTTTTCCACCGCGATACGAGCGAAAGATCAGCACGACCGGCTGGATCGTTTTCGCCGTCCTGCTGATAACCTTCTTCCCACTTTTCTGGATCGGATTGCTTATCAAAGAAGACACCTGGGTCTGCCAGGCTTGCAACGCTCGTTTGGGCTAGACCTCAGCGAGAATAATAACCTTTCGGATGCTCGATCTTAACCTCGGGGTTGGTGCTGCGCACGTCAACCTTGTGGTACCCCTTTTTCATATGGGTCGAAAGATATGTAAGTGCGAATTGGCGGTTGAGAAGTATCGTGAGATCTTTAAAAAACGGATCGAAGCTTAGCGGTGCAATAAAGCCCTGGGAGAACGCACGTCCGCCTGTTTCGTCTGACAGCTTTTGCAGTCCGCCCTGCCCGAGAAGCGGCAAATTACTTGAGCTGTCATTTTCCGTGAGCGTAGCGGGATTATATATCGAGTAGACCGCGACACTTTTACGCTGTGCTTTCAGGATCGCTCGTTCCATATCCGGCGTGTTTGTCGCGGAGAGAAGCGAAAGCCCCTGCGAACTGTCGAGGCCGTCCGAGAAAAGTATGACGGCGCGCCGGCCGGCCGGCAACGCGTCGAAACGGTTCAAGGCGTCGGATACGCCTTCGTATGGACTTCGGGGAGCCACCGACGAGGTGCTTGCCACGATCCGCAATGATCCGGCAGCTTTGGCAAGATCATCGGTAAATTTCTGCCTGATATCGAGCGAACCTGCCCGGATATATGCGACCATCACACGCGAGCCTTTCGGAAGTGTCTTGATAAAATCGCGGATACTTTTGATCTGAAGATTAAAACTCGAGCCGAGATCGTCCTGGATGAGAAATAGCACCGTGAGTGGCGTGTCGCTGACGCTGCGGATGGAAAGAATCGTCTGCTCCTCCTTGTCTTCGCGGATGATCAGTCGGTCGACCTGCACAAATTCCTGTGCTTTGTCCTGCTCGAGCTCGCTCTTGGTAAATATCGATATCGGGATCGTGACCGTTCGGACCTTCGGCCTGGGCGTTTCGGTATCGGGTTGGGCCAGCAGCGGCGATGCTAGTGCAAATGCGCATGCCATCAGTCCCAATAAATAGCAAACTCGATGTGTTTTCATGTATTTACCCACAACATTCTTTTGCTAAGGATGATAATTCATTTCAAACAGAGTGTTAAGGCTTATGATGCCGAAAGTTTGAATAAAGTAACGACAGTTTGTAAAGTTAACGGTGAATGGCAAAGGAAATCGGGCCTCGGAGTGAGATCACAAAACGCGACCTTTCAAAGGGCCGGAACCTGGCGATAGGAGCCGCCGCGGCCCCAGTCGTGCTGGGAGGTGTTCCGCTGGTCGGCTTCTTCGTCCTTCTACTTCTTTTTAGCTGGACCCCGCCGATAGCGGCCACAATCTTCTTTTTCGGGCTGCTTCTGACGATTATTGGAACGATCCTGGGATTTGGTCTGACCGGATATTTTTCTTATCGGCGGTCGACCTGGACAAAGGAAATGCGGGAGCGGATCGCCGCAAACGGCATCCGGGCCGAAGAGATCGAGTGGTTTCGGCACGAATTGAAAAGCTCGGAAAAGCGTGCCTTGAACGAGATCAGTCGCCGCGACCCGCTGCTCGCGGATGCATACCGTGAAACGCTGGCGTCGAGGCTTACGGCCACGCGTATCGTTAAATTATCGAAAAAAGAACTCCTTCTTGCTCAGCGGCGACAGAATAAACTTAGATATTCGAAAACAAGAAATCTCGCGACCTTTCAAAAACAGATCGGCGAAGATATTATAAAGATCTCCAGCATCAATGACGAAGCAAAACAGATGCTCGGCGAGGCTGAGGCACGCCTCCAAATGATCGAGGCTGCGACCGCCCGCGGAACGAGCCTCGCGGATTCCGAATTGGCGCTCAAAAAGCTCTCCGCACGCGCGTCAGAACTCCCGATCGCACTTGAGTCGGCCAAGATGGAAGAAGACATTAGACGAGAACTGGAAGAAGAGAGTTTCGACGAGCTGGAAAGCGAAAGAGAACCGCAAAAACCGTTCGAACGTACGAATTGAACCTGTGTTTAACAGGTGGGAAGCTTTCTGTTCCCGAGGGAACATCGGAGCCGCCTTCTATGGCGAGCCTTCAATAGAAGATCGCACCGATAAGCGGCATTAGCCTCCCGTTATTCGTGTGTTGGCTCAATTATTATAGCGTCCGGTGACGAGCCAAGCAGTAAACATCCTTCGCCAAAACAAGACTAGCACAACAGCGGAAAAGTCAAAAGGAAAAAGCTCCGACTTTGGGGCTCCTCTTTCTTGACTTTTTGGCAGCTTATTGTTCAGTCTCAAGTTCCATCGGAACGACCTCTTTGTGCTTTAATACCCGATCGAGCATCTCGGCACATTCTGCACTGCGGGAGGCAAGTTGGGCGTCGGTTTGGGCTATGTTGTTTTTAAGCTGGTAGTATTCGTCGGCGATGTGGAGAGCGGCGAGAATGGCGACTTTCAACGAATCAACCGTCAACGTTCCCGATGAAATCTCGCGCATTTTGCCGTCGACATATTCGGCCAGACGCATGATGTATTCGTTGTCCCCGTCTGAGCGAATACTATACGTCTGATTGTAAATTTCGACCCTGATCGATTGCTCTGTCGGATCACTTTTCATCTTGGCCTCGATCATCACGATGCTCTCCCGACAGCTTCGGCGACTTCCGCGTCGATGATCGTCATTGCGTCGAGCATCGCCTCGACCTTTAACTGAATGGCGTCCCGTTCTGAAAGGAGGTCCTCGATCTTTGCTTCGAGGCGCATCTTCTCATTAGATAAACTGCCGATCTCCCGCCGCAGATCGGACGTCTCACGCTCGACCCGCTCTTTCTCCTCACGCATCTTCTTTGCGAATTCGATCGTTAGGTATATTTTATCCTCTAAATGCGAGAATTTCTCCATTCCCGATAAGCCGTTCATCAAGGGGTTCTCCAAGTGTAATGTTGCGGGATCGTTTCGAAAACGATTATGTTTGCTTTTCCCAAAAACTGCAAGCAATCGCCCGCCGATAATATTAAATTCTTTGTTTAACTCCGAGTTTTTCTTCGACTGTCGCGACGATAGCCGAATGAACCGGCTCGATCTCGGATTCTAAAAGCGTTCGTTCGTCACTGCGATACTCGAGCCTGATCGTGATCGACCGCTCGTCATCAGCCAGCCCTTTGCCCTCGTAAACATCCACGAACTGCACGCTGCGGCAGGGATCCGCTTGCTGATCCGCGATCGCCTCCCGAATATCGGCGAACCCAACGCCACGATTAGCGGCAAAAGATACGTCGCGAACAATGCTCGGATATTTTGGCAGCGGGCGATAGACGACCAGCGGGACGGCCGCATCCAGTGCCGCCTGCAAATTCACCTCCGCAACGAATACCGGTTGTTTAAATTTGTAATTAGCCGAGATTTCCTCGCTAAGACGTCCCATATGTCCGATCGGTATTTCCCCGATCGAGATCGCTGCCGCCTGCCCGCGACGAAGATGTTCGACATCGGCGGGCGCGAAATCGACGTGCGGAATACCTGCGGCATCGAGGGCCGCCTCGACCGCACCCTTTGCGTCGTAAAAATCGAGTGGACGAAGAGGAATTGCCTTGTCCTCCTGAATTTCGCCGCCAGTTAGTGCAAGCGAGAACAACTCGGTTTCGGAGGGCAGTCCCGTTTCCCCTGATTTTGTCGCAAAAACTTTTCCAAGTTCAAAAAGCTTAATGTCACGACGTTGGTGATTAAGGTTTAACCGAACTGCTTCCAATAATCCTGGAAGAATGGTCGCTCGCATTCGAACCGCACCTTCGATAACAGAATCCTGAAGTGTGATGAACTTTTCCTCGGACGTTTCATCTAGAAGGCCGGGAAGCGTCTCGAAAATATCGTCGTATTTCGTATCGATAAAGCTGTACGAGATCGCCTCGTCAAATCCCATGTCGATAAGACTCTGTCGCATCAGTTTTTCTCGGAATTCTGTTGCCTGATATTCCCCGGCACCGTAAGCCGGCGGCAATTCCTGCTTTATGTTTTCGTAGCCCGAGTGACGAGCGACCTCTTCGACAAGGTCTTCTTCAATGGCGACGTCGAAACGCCAGGAAGGAGCCGTGAAGATTTTGGACTTTGGATTTTGGATTTTGGATTGCTCCTCAGCAATGCCTAAAGCCGTCAGAATTCGAACGCATTCGCTTGTATCGACATCCAACCCCGTCAGGCGTTTTACGGCCGCGGAAATATCCTGCGACTCGACGTTTTTCGGGACGAATTTCGTGGGATAAACATCGACGAATTCTCCCGCTTCACCGCCTGCGAGTTCGCAGATCAATTGGGTCCCACGATTTGACGCCCGAACAAGATTCTCGATATCTACGCCCCGCTCAAACCTATAACTCGCTTCCGTTGTAAGTCCAAGCTTTCGGGAGGTCTGCCTCACACTCTCGCGTTCGAAATAGGCGACCTCGAGCAAAACGGTCGTGGTCGACTCTGTGATACCGGAATCGAAACCGCCCATCACGCCGCCGATAGATACAGGCTTTCCGGCGTCGCAGATAACCAGCATTGACGGGTCGAGTTTTCGTTCGACGTCGTCCAGCGTCTTCACTGTCTCGCAGGGCGTTGCGACCCTAACGACGATGCGGTTGCCAGCGAGCTTATCAAAATCGAACGAATGCATCGGCTGCCCAAGCTCATGCATCACGAAATTCGTTATGTCCGCGACATTATTGATCGAACGCTCGCCGACCGCTTCAAGTCGATCGACCAGCCATTTTGGCGAGGGACCGATCTTTACGTTTCGAATGATGCGAGCGGTAAAGCGATGACAGGTTTCAGGGTCTTCAATTGTGACGCGGCCTGAGTTAACAGCGGTCTTTGCTGACGCAGAGGGCACACTTCCTACCGATCGCGTTTCTGCCTTTATGATCACCGATAGTTCCCGTGCGACACCGAGGTGCGACAAACAATCAGGCCGGTTAGAAGTGAGATCGACATCTAGAACAAAATCGTCACCGTGCGGATGAACTCCCTCAACCGCCAACCCAACGCGCGTCAAAGCTTTCGCCGTTTCGTCAGGCGAGAGGTCAATATCGATCAGATCTTTTAACCAGTTGTAACTGATGTTCATGAACTAGTCTTCAATCGTGGTGCATTTTCCGTAAATTGAGCTCACTCCTATCCATCCGTTTATCCGTCCACGATTGTTTCCAATTTGATAACGCGGGCCCTGTATCGCTTTTATTAAATGCAGATACTCGCTTCCGTTAACTTTGCAAAGTACGAGGTTGCCTTTTCTAAGAAGAGCGAAGTTCGAGATCGGTTGAACAGTACACAATTGTCCGGATTCTATTTTGCCTTTCATCGACTGCCCCCGCGGTCGAAACGAAACAGTTTCTCCCGATTTCAGCTTCGCAACATAACAGATGCGGAACCCATCGTTATCGAAATTGCTCCAGAAACCTCACATCATTCTCGAACATATGGCGGATGTCATCGATCGCGTACATCAGTGCGGTCATGCGTTCGAGTCCGAAGCCGAATGCAAAGCCGGAATAGACCTGCGGATCGACGCCTACCGCTCTTAGCACATTCGGATGGACCATTCCGGAGCCGCCAAGCTCTATCCAGCCTGAGCCTTTGCACGGTCGGCAGCGTTCACCTTCGAAAATGCCGGTGCCGTGGCACTTAAAACATGAGAAATCGAACTCTGCCGAAGGTTCGGTAAAAGGGAAGTAGCTCGGGCGAAAACGTGTTACAGTATCTTCGCCAAAGAGACGTTTCAGCCACTCGGTCACAGTACCTTTGAGATGGGCCATCGTGATGCCTTTATCGACGCAGAGGCCTTCGATCTGATGAAACATCGGTACATGCGTCATGTCGGGCGTATCACGGCGAAAGACCTTGCCCGGCGCGATGATCCGGATCGGAACACCCCGGCGCTCCATCGCACGGATCTGAACTGTCGAGGTCTGCGAGCGAAGCGCGAAACCCTGGGAAGTGTAGAAAGTATCCTGCGACTCGCGGGCAGGATGTCCCTCCGGGATATTCAGTGCGTCAAAATTGTAGTAATCCGTCTCGATCTCACGGTCATCCTCGATCGCGTATCCCATAGAGACGAAAATATCCTCGATCTTCTGCCGCAGGATCGTGATCGGATGCAGATGACCCGTTCGCGGCCGCCGGCCAGGCAGTGTGACATCGAGCCGTTCGCGCTCGGTTTTTGCGTCCGAAATGAATTCGCCGAGTTTCGATTCAGCGGTCTCAATGTTTGAAGCGATATGCTTTTCGACCGACTGAACCAGCTGCCCAAAAGCACCGCGTTCTTCGGGAGCAACTTTTCCGATCAACTTCATCGCACCGGCGATCGGAGATTTCTTGCCCGTCTGACGCACACTCAGTTCGCCGAGATCGCGCAGCGCGGCCTCAGCGTCCGCAAAGGTCAAAACCTCGGGACGCAAATTCAAAAAGCGTTCGAATTCCTTATCGAACGCTTCCTGGATATTTTCTATACTTCGTCTTTCTTCCGACATAGAAAATTGACAAAAAGCTATTCGTCACTTTCGAGCTTAAAGTGCGGGTTCTCGATTATCCCGACGACGTTTTCGAACGGGTCAAGCACCGATGCGACAATAATGCCGCCGCCGACATCGCGTGCATTGGAATGCACCTTCGCTCCTTTCGCCTTTAATTGCTCGAGGGCGGCTTTGGCGTCGGGAACTCCCCAATAGGCACCGACACTGTTGCCAGGCGTTACGTCCGATAGATCGGGGTCTAAACCTAGCTCGTAACCGCCAACATTGAACCCGACATAGAAAGGCTCATCGAAATATGGATCGATCCCGAACATCTCGGAGTACCATTTCTTCCCCTGCCCTATATCACCGACCTTATAGACAACTGTTCTAAGTCCTTGCAGCATATTTGAATTCAAGCGGCTGCTGCGGGCTGTTTGCCGATGGCATCCTTTGCCTGGCTGGCAACGGCAGCGAAAGCCTCCGGCTGTTTTACGGCAAGGTCCGCAAGTACTTTTCGGTCAAGCTCGATACCGGCCAGATTCAGGCCGTGAATGAACTGCGAGTACTTGATGTCGTTCAGGCGGCAGGCTGCGTTGATACGCACGATCCACAACTTGCGAAAATCACGCTTTTTCAGCTTGCGGCCGGTGTAGGCGAAATTCAGTCCGCGCTCGACCGACTCTTTCGCTGAACGATACAGCTTCGACTTTGTTCCACGATAACCTTTGGCTAAGGCCAATATTTTTTTGCGCTTCTCAGTGCGCTTATTACCACGTTTTGCTCTTGGCATTTCTTACACTCCTCCGTCGTGCAATTGAGAATGGATAACAGACACTGAAAAATGCCCTGAAATTATCAATTATCAATTATCAATTTTCAATTAGTCGCGTCCGTACGGCAGCATCGCCTCGACGCGTTTCTGATCGCCTTCAGACACCAACCCATCGATATCCAGATTGCGTTTACGCTTGCTCGTTTTCTTGGTCAAAATATGGCGAGCGTGGCTGTGTCCGCGTTTGAACTTGCCTGAGGCCGTCGAACGAAAACGCTTTGCGGCGCCTTTGTGTGTTTTAAGTTTTGGCATAACCTTTCTCCTAAATAAACTTTTTAGCTGACGCCGAAGAGGGCATCAAAAAATCTCGTTTTCCGCCTTCTCTTCTCGTACTTCAGCAGCTGATTCCTTGTCGGCTTTCGGTGCCTTTTTCTTCTCGGGGACGGCCGGTTCCTCTACCTTTTTTGGCAGTACCGGCTTCTTTGTTTCCGGCTTACCGGCCTTTTTCGGATTGAAGATGGTGAACATCTGATAGCCTTCCATCTTGGGTGCAACCTCGACGTCGCCAAATTCCACCAGATCCAGCGTCAATCTCTTCAATATCTTAGCCCCGAGCTCTCGGTGCGTCATTTCGCGCCCTCGAAACGCGATGGCTGCTCTGACCTTGTCACCGTCAGTTAGCCATTCGCGGGCCCGCTCCATTCGATAGCTGTAATCATGGTCATCGGTGCCGGGGCGGAACTTGATCTCCTTTACCGTTACGGTGACCTGATGCTTCTTGGCCTCGTGGGCCTTTTTCTTCGCCTCGTATAGAAACTTTCCGTAATCGATCAGCTTACATACGGGCGGCTGGGCAGTTGACGCTATCTCGACGAGGTCGATGCCCATTTCTCGGGCCTTTTGGATCGCGTCGCGTGTATCCATCACTCCAAGGGTTCCGCCGTCCTCGAGCACTACGCGAACCGACGGCACGCGGATGCGCTCGTTCGTGCGATGAAGCGGTTCGCGAAAACGCGGCCGCTGATTTCTTCCACCAAATCTTCTTGCGATATGTGCCTCCTTTTATTAAATACCCGTTCTCAGAGCGAACGCTGCAATTTCTGCTGCGTGATTTTCTCTGTGAACTCTGCCAAAGACATCGCACCGACGTCTCCCTCTTTCCTTTCGCGAACCGCTACAGTATTTTCTTCCAGTTCCTTGTCGCCTAAAACGAGCATGTAAGGGACCTTCTGCAACTGAGCGTCGCGAATTTTCGCACCGATCTTATCAGATCTCGTATTAGCCTCAACACGGAAACCAGCGTTTCTTAGCTCCGTCGCAACCTTCTCGGCGTAATCATTAATGCGGTCTGTGATCGGCAAGACCGCGACCTGCACCGGTGCAAGCCAGAGCGGAAACGATCCCGCGTAATGCTCGATCAAAACACCGAAAAATCTCTCGATCGAACCGAACAATGCACGGTGGATCATGATCGGACGATGCTTCTGGTTGTCGTCGCCGGTGTATTCGAGTTCGAAACGCTCCGGCAGATTGAAATCCAGCTGGATCGTCCCCAATTGCCAGATGCGGCCGATGGCGTCCTCGATCTTGATATCGATCTTCGGACCGTAAAAGGCTGCCTCACCCTCGATGCGTTCGTAGGAAATATTTCGCTCTTTAAGAGCGGCGGCAAGCTGCGATTCGGCGGATTCCCAATCCCCATCGGCACCGAGATACCCTTTATTTTCGGCGGCTCCGCGGACGGACAGCTCGAATTTTACTTTGTCGAATCCATAGGTCTCGAATACCTTAATCGCAAAATCGAGGCAGTCCGCTACCTCCAAATGGACCTGGTCGGGCCGGACAAACAGATGAGCGTCGTCTACCGTGAATCCACGAACACGCATCAAACCATGCAGCGTTCCGGAAAGTTCGGCACGATAGACCGTGCCCATTTCGGAATATCTCTGTGGCAGATCCCGGTACGACTTCGGTGAAGCCTGGTAAATGCCGATGTGAAAAGGGCAATTCATCGGCTTGAGCCGGTATTCTTCATCCTCGATGCTCGTCGGGGCGTACATCGAATCGGCGTAGTTTCCTTCGTGCCCGCTGGTCACCCACAAAGCCCGCTTTGCGATGTGCGGGGTGTAAACAAAACTGTATCCGCGGCGTTCAAGCTCTTCGCGAAGCAGCCTCTCCATCTCCATCCGAACAATGCCGCCTTTTGGATGCCAGAGGATCAGGCCCTGGCCATAATTGTCGGAGATCGAGAAAAGATCGAGCTCGCGGCCGAGCCTGCGGTGATCGCGTTTCTCGGCTTCCTCACGCTGTTTCAGCCATGCATCAAGCTCAACTTGGGTCGCAAAGGCGGTGCCGTAGATCCGCTGCATTTGCTCATTGTCCGCTTCGCCTTTCCAATAGGCTCCAGAGAGAGCAAGCAACTTAAAAGCTTGCAGTTTTCCGGTATGCGGAACATGCGGACCGAGACAAAAATCGATAAAAGACGAATTGTCGATGTAATAGACACTAGCCACATCGCCCACCTTCTCGTTTATCAGTTCACGCTTTAGCGGTTCTTCACGTTGTTCGAAAATATCTAGGATCTTTGCCTTTCCAATGTCCTCGCGGCGATAGACGAGGTTTTGCTTCGCCATTGCCTTCATCTTTTTCTCGATGACAGGTAAGTCTTCCTCGGTCAAATTTCGCGGGGCAATAAAATCGTAAAAGAAGCCGTAACGCGGGTCGTCCATCAATGCCGGACCGATCCCGAGTTTGGTTCCGGGAAACAAGTCGAGAATAGCCGCAGCAAGCAAATGAGCGGTGGAGTGGCGAATAACCTCAAGCCCGCCACGGCTGTCGATGGTGATCGGTTCGATCGAAAGCACTTCGTCAGTGGTCACGAGCTGTTTGTTCAGATCGACTTCCTCGCCGTTAACCTTAGCGGCAAGAGTTTTCTTGAGGGCATCGCGATCAAAAGCCTTTATGGCGTCTGCAACCGTCGCAGGCGCGGGAATAGATCTCTCGTTTCCACCAAATTTTATGTTTAACTCGCTCATTGTCTTAGTAAATCGTTAATGGTAAATCGTGAATAGACCTCTCTATTAACGATCTCCGTCGTAAACAAAATAAGTTTCGACGGGTCATTCCGCCGCTCTTACCGATTTACTATTTTCGATTAACGATTTACTCGCCTACTACTAAATAGATCAGATCCAATAAGAGCGACTTTGCCTTGCGATCTTTTCAAATCGCGAATGTCACGCCGTTAGAAGCGTGTCGTAGTAGTTATAAAAACTGCAAAGTTCTTCGAAAGCATCTTATCGAAAAAATGTCAGCGTCATGCACGGGGCACAACGCTGTGTTTAACAAACATAGAAATTATACAAAAAACTGAGGTAAATGCAAGCCGCGATGGAGTTTTAGCTCGATTCCGCCAGCAAGGCCTGCGATGCTCCGACCCACTCCCAAGCGTCCGCTTCCTCTGAGGCGTCAAAAACGCGTAACTTCATATCGAATATAGGCCCGATCAGCTCCAGCGCGTTTCGCATCCAAGAGGGCGGTCCGACAACGGCGTATTTGTCGACATGGGACAACGCCTGATATTTGATTCGGTAAAGGTCGTCGTTAAACAATCCGTAAAAGTCGAATCCGCCAAAATCCTTGATCCGGGCGAGGACGTTCCCCTTGCCGTTTCGCTCAAAAAAAATCTTTAATTCCTTTACCGTGTCTCGAATATCTTCCTCGGTAACGCGGCCGTTTACCTCGTAAGCGAAAACGCTCGGATTGGTGGATTGGAGGAAATGAACCACTTTGGGCGGAGCGGCCGGTTTCGGCAGCGGTTCAGGTACAGCCGAAGACCATG
>JBDTZW010000048.1:0-1715 GCA_040004905.1 Acidobacteriota bacterium | reverse complement strand
GCGTTTTCTATTATTTCGCGATACCGTTCTTCGGACTCACGAAGGGCTTCGTCTGCAAGCTTTCGCTGGATCGCCATTGCCATTTGATCGGCGACGGATGTCAGGAAATCGAGATCACGCTGATCGTAAGCATTGGGGTCTTCGTAGTTCTGAACGGCCATCACGCCGATAATGCCATTGGGTGCTCTGAGCGGAACGCCCATCCATACTGCAGGGGCGGTGCCGATCATTTCAATTTCACCTTCGTCCCTTAATCCTTGAATGGCTTCGGAATTTAGAAGTACTGGTGTCTGCGTCCTGAAAACATATGCCGTAAGCCCGTTTCCAATTTTTGAAAATTGCGTTGCCGTGTCGAATTTATCGACGAAGAACTGCATTTTAAGCGTATCGGTTTCGGGGTCCAGAAGAGCAAGAAAGCAGTTCTCGACATTTAGCAGCGTAGACACCCATCGATAGCCTACTGCTAGCAGCTCATCCAAATTGGCTGTGGTCGTTACGCCATGGATAATCTCTGAGATTATGCGCGATTCCGCTTCAAGCCGGATTCTTTCCGTGATGTCGTTGGCAAGGACAAGTTCGGCGGGACGTTCGTCGAAAACTAATGGGTATGCGGTGACTTCGACATCGAAGGTAGTTCCGTCTTTTCGACGGTGTTTCCAAATGCTGGACGGGTTATCTTTTGAGTAAACGTTGGCTCTATGGTCCAGAAGGAGAGCAAAGTCCTCGGCCGGGCGAATATCCTTCAAAGTCATTGCAAGGAATTCTTCACGCGAATATCGGTAGTGCTTTGTTGCCGCGTCATTGACGGCGAGAAACCCATACGTTTCGGTGTCGTAAACCCACATCGGAAACGGATTGCTTTCGAAAAGCTTTCTGTGTCGCTCTTCTGACTCACGAAGCGTTTCGTCGGCGGCCTTTAGGTCTCCCACCATGCCGTTGAATGAACGCGCCAGTTCCCCGATCTCGTCTTTTGCCTGGGTTTCGATCTGCGTATCAAGTTCTCCGATCCCCACAAGCCGGATGGCTTCCTGAAGTTTGATCACCCGTTTGGAGAGGAGATGCGAGATATAAAAGCCGGCGAAGATCGCGAGCAGAAAGGTAAAGGCCGTTACAATAATAGTGCCGCGTGTAGAAATGGCGATCGTCGATTGAACATCCTGCTGGGCTTCCAGTTGTTCCCGCGATTCCCGTTCAAGGGCCGCATTAACATACTGGAGATAGACCATTTCGTCACGCTCGAGTGTCGCCCGTTTGTCCAAGATCTCTCCGCCGCGTACATTGTTTTTTTTCAGTTCGATCATTTCGCGACTTGTTTCGATCAGGTTATTACCCGACGTCGCGATGTTTCGCAATGTTGTTACCTCGTCGCCGGCCACGGTCCCAACGAGGGCGTCGAAGCGTTGAAGGGAGCGCTGGAATGCTTCCTGTCCATTTACCCGTAACTGTTCTTCCTCCTCGGCCATCGCCCGATCGCTGTCCCACCCGCCCTCGTCCTTGGCAAAAGTAAACTCACCGGTTGAAGAGACAATTTGGACGCCAGCTTGCTTTAGGTCGTTAAGCGTCGCCAGCATCGCTGTTGGGTCATTGATCAAGTTATCAAAGGACCTATCGATACTGTTGTACGAATGTAAAGCGAATAGCGTCGTCACGCCCGTGAACGAACCGACTAGAAGAAAGCTGAGTATCAATTTATGACTGATCTTCATTTGTTTGTC
>JBDTZW010000112.1:0-5691 GCA_040004905.1 Acidobacteriota bacterium | reverse complement strand
AGCGTTCCGCGATCCTTATCCAAAGGTCGTAATCATCGACACCAACCAAGTTTGGATCGATTATTCCAACGTCCTCCAGGCAAGCCTTTCTAAAAACGGTCGCTATAGGGGAAATAAAATTAGCCTCGATCAGCCGCCAAAATACATCTCCCTGATAGCAAACTAAGGGAAATGGTTCGCCTTTTGGCTCTAATTCGTCGTTTCCGGCCCACGTTTGTCCATATGCCAGACCCGCATTTGGATTGGCCTCCAGAATCGCAGTTAACTCATCCAAAGTGCCTGGCAGCTTCCGATCGTCATCGTCATGAAAGCTTATAAATTGCCCTAAACTAGCATCGATACCAGCGTTCCTTGCTCTAGCCGTTCCAAGATTCTTGTCGAGACGAATATATTTGATCCTGCCAAGCTTACTGCAAACCTCTGCCGTCTCATCCGTTGACGCATCATCGACAACGATCACTTCAACATCGCTACCGGCGGCAAACGCGCTCGCCACCGCACGCGGCAAAAGGCTTGGCCGACTGAAAGTCGTGATAATAATGCTTACTGTGGACATCAATAGAATGGGAATCCCAGATCCCGGTAACTCGTCAGGTCACAAATAAAACATGTCCTTGCTAACGCTTTTGAGTCCCCGCGAGAACCGGGAGTAATTTCCATTCAGCATTTCGTTCAACACAAATCTGGCCCTTGCGATCGGTGATCTTGGAAGGTTACTTCTGCCCTCATAATGACCAATCTTTCGTCTTAGCTCCCTGAGAATTGGAAGGGCTACGCTCTCGATCGCCGGCACGTAAGGGGAAAGATTTTCTTTCCTTCTAAAATTTTCCAGAATAGTGCCAATTCTATGTGAGGCGGAAATAGCGGCCTTCGAAGCCTCTTCGAAATAACTGAGTGGCTGGTCAGGGTTTTTGCTCTGGATCTGTGGCTTTACTTCGTAAATACCTATTTGCTGTGACGCATGCTGCCGGTATTTATTCAGCGGTAAGTCGACAAATTCAAATTTTCCGATCACCACACCTAACAATCCCACCCAGCCGTCATGATTCATATGTGGAATGTCATCAGGAAACGGATTTAGATAATCCACGAGGCCGCGGCGAAATGCTGTAGTCGCTCCCGAAACATGATTTTGAAATAGAAGCTCGTGAAGAAACCTTTTACTGCCAATGGCCTGTTTCACCATTGAATTGTAAGCGACATCGAGAAGGTTCACTCCCAAGAACTTGAGATTTTCGTCGACTAACTCCGCGTCGGTAAAAACCATGAGAAGGTCGGGATCTCCAAGAAATTTATTGCCGACGATTTCTAGCTTGTCAGGCATCCAAACATCGTCTTGATCGGAAAGAAAAACGATGTCTTCACAACAGAATGAAATGGCCTTTTCGAAATTCTTCGCAAATCCTAAATTCGTCTCGTTTTTATAAATATGAACTGGAAAAGGAGAGTTTCGGGCGAATTGCTCCAGCAGGTTGATAGTTGCGTCCGTTGAGCCATCATCACAAACCACCAGTTCGTCAGGCAGGCGACTTTGTTGCAAGTAACTCTCCAGTTGTTCGGAGAGAAATTCTTCCCCGTTAAAGGAACAAAGTGCTATAGAAATCTTATGTGTCACCTTTCACGCCTTCTTCAAATAGAAACATGCCTGATCACCTCGATGATCGGCATTTAGCTTTTCCGCTTCCTCTCCCCATTCAGTGAGCTGTTCTTTTCCAAACAGATTTTGGAGAAAAGTGTCACTGTCTTCAAATGATTCGGCGAGCGGAATATCCCGCACGTACTGTTCGCTTCCCACAAACTGAAACGCCGTCGAATCATAAACCACGTTTTCCACGTCGAATCCGATCTCGCGGGCCATCCTGCGAAAACTGGCTTCCGTGAACAAGTTTATGTGTCGCGGAGCGTCAAGCTGAACCCAATTCCTGCCGTATTTTTCCCAGGCGTACGCAGCGACCGGAATGCGAACCACGCAATATTTTCTCTTTTGAAGAAGCGAGTGCGCGTTTTTGAGGGCAGCTCGTGGCTCGACAAAATGCTCGAGCGAGTGGTGAAACATTATTAGATCGAAGGTACCCTCAACATCGTCCAATTCCCTCTTGTGGATCTTTACGCCATTTGCATACTTTATATCCTGCTCTATGAAAACGTCTGCTCCGGTTAAATTTTTGAAACCGTAATAATTCAGCAAGTTCAAAAGGCGTCCGGCACCACAGCCAACATCCAATATCCTCGACCGAAGGTCCAAATCTAGATGTTCATATGTCAGATAAACGGGAAAATTGTCGCGCGTCCACGTTTTGTTTTTCACAGCGATCTTACCCATAAAACTATGCGCATTGGTAAGATATTTCGCGGCCTGACGTGCGGTAAATCGCGAGATCCATTTTTGTGAAAACGCTAAATCTGTCGAATCAAACGAATAATAGTTTTCGGGATAATATTTCGACAGGACGGGGATTTCCTTTATTTGGATAGTGCCGCATTTCGAACACTCAATGTATGTGAACTCCTCCCTCGTCCCGAACATCATTTCGCGAAACGAGTGTTCAAGATTATCCGCTCCATTGCTGCAAATCCGACAAACCGACATAGAGATCACACTAACGCCCCATCAACTTTCCAAATCGATATCGAACCGAGGCCAATAAGCGATAACGTAAAGGAGCCATAGACGAACGAGCCTTAAACAACCCCTCGCTGACAAAACCGATCTTTCGCTTCCGCTTTCCTGAAATGATGGAATAAAGGGCCACTTTCGCTAATTTATTTTCGGCGAAACCATTAGGTTTTTTGACTACGACGAAAACCCCCGGCTCGCTGGGGCTATCGCTCTCAAGCACCTCAATTTTCATGTCCGAAAATATCGCCTGCATGTCTTCGCGCTCAAAGCGCCAAAAATCGTATGGATAGGCATGGTAGGCGAATCCTTTAGATCGAGTTGTAATCAGCATGGTTCCACCTGGCCGCAGAATTCCTTTCAGATTGGAAATTACGTTCCGCCAGTCTTTCACGTGTTCGAGCATTTCGGTGGAAATAACAACGTCAAAACTTTCCTCCCCAAATATAGTGAGCAATTCAGTTGCATCGCAAATCACATCGACGCCGGGTCCGCTTTCTATATCGACTCCGACGTACTCCGCGGGGTTTAACGGTGCGACAAGCTGACGAAAGGTTCCATTAACGTCCCGCGAACCCACCTCAACAACCCGCTTGCCCTCGACGTCCCCGGTCACTAAGTTTCTTTTTCCGAACTCGATGCCCGTCTGATTACACATTCAAAATTCAATCTCCACGTTCTAGATCAAGCTGGTTTCCCAATTCAGAATAGGCCTGATAAGGCCCGGCATTTGTCCGACAAAATCTCCGCGCGCAGTATCGCCGTTAAAGGAGTCGACGATCTGAAACCCTACGACGTCCCATTCCGCAAAATGTACAACAAATGGCTTAAAGGTTGTCAGGGCGGCTGTTACAAAAATCGTTCCGTCGGAAAAAAAATTCGCCGGGATCCACGCGGTGCTACGATAGATTCCGACCGGTTTCGGCTTGTTCCGCCACCGGGGTTCAAGGTCGGCCGATACAAATAAGCAGACACCATACTCATTGTAAAAATGGCAGTTCGGCGACAAGACGGATCCATCCGTCAAAACCTCGTAGGTCATTTCAACTCCTACAGATTGGTTTATGGCAATTGTCGGAACAGTTTCACCATTTTCATCACAGATCCGAACGCACCTGAGCCGGGCCACGTCGTTTCCAGGTGCAGCCGCGGTATCGTCCCACATCTTTTCGGATTCTTTGCTAGCCTGGTCGGCCAGATATGCGGAAATGGTCTTTTGAGTATCGCCGTCTGTTACGACTTCTCCGTCCCGAAGCCAGACAATGCGTTCACATAACCGGCTCATTGCCTGCATATCGTGTGAGACGAAGATAACTGTTCTGCCGACATGCCCGACGTCCTGCATCTTCTTCAGACATTTCTTCTGAAATTGCGCGTCTCCGACCGCCAAGACCTCGTCGACGATCAGCACTTCTGGCTCCAGATGAGCGGCTACTGCAAAGGCAAGGCGGACGTACATCCCGCTGGAGTAGCGCTTGACCGGAGTGTCGAGAAACTCTTCGATCTCGGCAAAATCGACTATTTCGTCAAATTTCTTGTTTATCTCCTCGCGGCGCATGCCCAGGATCGCACCGTTGAGATAGACGTTTTCGCGGCCAGTTAGCTCGGGGTGAAACCCGGTGCCGACCTCGAGGAGTGACCCGACCCGCCCGTACAGTTCGACCCGTCCGGTTGTCGGCTCGGTTATTCGCGAAAGCACTTTTAACAGGGTCGATTTGCCCGCCCCGTTGCGACCGATGATACCGAGCACCTCGCCCGGGTTTACCTCAAAATTGAGGTCTTTCAGCGCCCAAAACGAATCGCTCCCGTTTTTGCGTACTCCCTTCAGGGCGTTGAGCGGGCGGCGAACTGCGTTCGCAAGCGATTCGCGGACGGTCGAATACGGCTCCGCCTTGAGCCCGATCTGGTACTCTTTCCCGAGGTTTTCTACCTTTATGATCGGTGTCATCGTTTTAGATCACGTCCGCAAAGCTTCGTTCCATTCTTCTGAAACTGTAGGCCGCGTACACCAGGATAACGAGCGTCAGCACCGTCGATATCCCAAGACCGACCCAATCGAAAGGTTTTCCGAAAAACGATGCCCGGTAAGCTTCGATCAATCCCGTCATCGGGTTCAACGCCAGTAAAATACGCCATTTCTCCGGAACCATGCTCGCCGGATAAATTATGGGCGTCGCAAAAAGGCCAAGCTGAATGAGAAAGGGCAACGCGTAGCGGATATCGCGGTATTTTACGTTTAGCGCCGACATCCACATACCCACGCCGATAGCCAAAAGGCTCGTCAAAGCGACCAGCACGGGCAGCATCAGTAGGTTCACAGAGATACTGACGCGGTAATAGAACATCAGGATAACCAGCAGCACGAAGGCTATCAAAAAATCTAGAAGCCCGGAGGCGACCGACGCCATCGGGATGATCATTCGCGGAAAATAAACTTTGGTGATCAGGCTCGAGTTTCCGATCAGGCTATTGCCGCTATTGGTTATCGCGTTGGAAAAAAAAGTCCATGGAAGCAATCCGGCATAGGCGAATAGCGGGTAAGGGATGTTATCGGACGGGAGGCCGGCCAATTTCCCGAAAAACAGCGAAAAGATCACCATGGTAAGCAGCGGCTGAATGACCGCCCACGCTGCCCCGAGCAAGGTCTGCTTATACCGCACCTTGATGTCGCGTACCGTGAGGATATACAGCAGGTCTCGGTAATGCCATATGTCCTTGAGATTCACGGGTATCCACCCGCGGCTGGGCTCGATAACCACAAGCGGCTCTTTCGGCAGCTCATGTTTCGGAGCTCCGATTTCAGGCACCATTTGGGTCTCGATCTCGATTTCTTTTTCCAGTGAACTCATTCAAAAAGATTAGTTTAGCAGACTGCGCGCATATGCCGCTCTCACAGGCTCTCTTTTTACGGCCGTGCGATGGTCATTCCGGCAGTGGATGGGATTGTCGGGGTGCTAGTCTCGAGCGGCTCGAGGCTCAGATCAGGTGTCACAGGTTGAAGTGTAGAGATTGGGGCAAAGGCCTGTCAAAGACGGGGCATGATCTGGCTAAACTATTGAAATAGCATATAGTTG
>JBDTZW010000238.1:0-1725 GCA_040004905.1 Acidobacteriota bacterium | reverse complement strand
AATAGCCCAGGGTAAGGCCGAAAGGCCGCAACCCTGGGTCCTGAGGCCGAAACGAACCGCTCCCCAAAGCGGAGCAACAAACGAATAAAACGCTCGATCGATCCGCCTCAACTTAAGACCGAGCTTCCGAATGTCGTCAACGGCAAAGATGTTCTGAAGATCATTGTTAGCGAAAATGCTTCGTATAAAAGCCTTGAGCAGGTATTCGCCGCCGCCGGTAACCTAAGTGTTGAATTTCAGGTCATAGTTCGACGTCTGCCAAATGACCGCTAAGTCTATTTAGTCGCAAAATCGACCCATAAGATCACGATAAATTTCTTCTTATGCAATACTGACGCTCGCCGAACGTCTTGATGCCGTAAGGAGAAAAATGACAAAAACCAAACACCTGCCGTTGGCCCTGATCTTTTTGGGTCTTTTTTTTATTGCGCTGATACCCGACAAAGGTCTGGCCCAGGATGTGATGACCAATCAATCGGTCGTCGATCTGGTCAAAAGTGGGGTCTCGGAGAAGGACATCGTTGCCAAGATCAGATCGTCGAAAGGCTCTAAATTCGACCTGTCGCCCGCTGCACGCGCCGCACTTGAAAAAGCCGGCGTGACCAAAACCGTGATCCTCGCTATTGATCAAAACAACAACGGCGGAGGTTCGACGCCGGTCGTCATTGGTTCGCCGATCGATATTAACAACAGCGGCGGAACCCGTGTATGCGACGGATGTGTGAGATATCGGGTCATCATTACACAATTCGTGGTAAATAATGCGACATCCGACAGTCCCGTATCTCGGGACGGCTTTGGCGATGAGGTTTTTGTAGCAGCAAACTTTGCCGAAGTATCCTCGCACGATGCGATAATTGGAGTTTCCGGATCAAAAAAAAGTGTCATTTACGGTGATATGGACGGCCGTCCTGTCGGGGTGGGCCTGATTCCCCAATTGGAACATTACCCTCGTTACTGGACTATGCAGGCTGGCAGCGGGCATCCTACCGGCGGACTGGTGAACGGCGATGAATACCCGCGGCGGGGAGTTACACTGCACGATCCGTCGGATGCCTCGGCAGCGATTAGAGGGCGCTTTATTCCAATGACTTTATGGGAGGGTGACCTTCGCGCGGGCGCGAATCCGAACGGCGTGATCATACTTCCGACGATCTGGGAAAGTGACAATGTCGACGACGTCTGGAATAGCTGGAACCGCGACGCCTCTACTTTTTTGTTAAACTTCGCCAGACACAGTTCCAGATATGTTTCCGGCGCAATGGCCCGGCCGATCATAGAACAGGTCGACAATGTCTTAACAGTGATCCCTCAACGAAGGGACTACGACCGCCCGGTCGGTATGGATGGTCAACCCTTTGACCCTATCGCCGCTTCGCCTGATTCCGCGACATTCGTCCCGGCCGCGATGTTTCTAACAGCGGACAAGGCTGAGGAAGCCGTCGCATACTGCGTCTCACACGGTGACTATAAAATAGATTATCGGGATGGGAGACTCTTCGGCCCTGGAAACTATACGCTGTTCATACGTGTGGAACGCGTACGCTAGCCGGTAATCGTTCAGAAAGCAAAACGCCGCCAAAACTGACGGCGTTTCTTATTGCACTTTAGCCTTGATCAGAATGGCCAGCGGCCGTTATTAAAGATTCCGCCGCCTCGATTGCCTCTGCGATTGCGGTCATAGCCTTCGCGATAACCTTGCTGGTAGCCGCGTTCGTATGCTCC
>JBDTZW010000133.1:0-1726 GCA_040004905.1 Acidobacteriota bacterium | reverse complement strand
ACCGACGACCCACAGCACGATGAACCCGACCCAGCATCCTACCCACCAGATGACCGACTGGAGAGCGTGGAATCGCACAAATTTATTGTCCTTTTCAATGAAGATCAACACCAGGGCGACGATGCTGACGATGTAGCCGAGCAATGCCGTAATGTTACCGTCGAGTCCGAGAGCAGATTTTTGATTTTGCATGATGTTTTTAAGTTTTCCTTGTTTTTGAATAATTTAAATTTTGAGGACTTGCCAGCAATGCCCTTCTACGGCCGGGAGTGTAAACGTCTGATTATCAAGTACGTTTCTCGCACTTGCTTTGTTCATGTATACCGCTGAACTTTTCTTTAGTTTGAAATACGGGTCGACCAATAACTTCAAAGAATGAAATTCCTGTGAAATTTAACATAAGACGTTGATTAAGACAAGAAATTGCGTAACAATCTACAATTTATTTCGGAGCGTTAAATGAAAGCAAAGGTATATGTGACCCTGAAACCGAGCGTTCTAGACCCCCAGGGAAAGGCCATTCATCACTCGGTCGAACTCATCGGAATGAAGAATATCGCAGATATTCGTCAAGGTAAATATTTCGAGATCGCTCTCGATGAAAATATCTCGGCAGAAGACGCACTCGCGTCCGCCGAGAAATTAGCGAAAGATGTTCTTGCCAATCCAGTGATAGAAGATTATCGCGTGGAAGTCGTTTAAGGATATGAAGTTTGGCGTAGTCGTTTTTCCCGGTTCTAATTGTGATCACGATGCCTATCATGTGATTTCGAAGCATGTGGGGCAACCCGTGGAATTTGTCTGGCATAAGGAAACCGACTTGAGCGGGTTTGATGCAGTTATCATTCCGGGCGGATTTTCGTACGGCGATTATCTGCGTGCCGGAGCTTTGTCGAGGTTTTCGCCGGTGATGGGTGCGGTCAAGAATTTTGCGGCGGATGGGAAGTTCGTTTTCGGCATCTGCAATGGCTTTCAGATACTGTGCGAAAGCGGTTTGCTTCCGGGAGCGCTGATGCGAAACGCGGGACTACACTTTGTTTGCCGGCACGTAAATATCAGGATCGAAAATCGCAACACGCCTTTTACTAGTGAACTTGAAAACGGCAGTGTTTTGTCGATCCCGATCGCGCATGCCGAAGGGAACTATGTTTGTGATGATCAGACCTTTGACCAACTTGAAGAAAATGGGCAGATCGTTTTTCGCTATTGCGATTACGACGGGGAGATCACGGACGGATCGAACCCAAACGGATCACGCTCAAATATTGCGGGAATCTGCAATATTGACCGGAACGTGCTCGGCATGATGCCGCATCCCGAGCGGGCGTGCGAAGAGCTGCTCGGGTCAAACGACGGCCGCGATATATTTCGATCGTTAACAAAGGCGATCGTTGAAGCCGAAGAGTTCGTCTGAAATACTCATAAACAAAAAAATGGCCGGCCGCGGTTAATCCGTGGCCGGCGTTCCTTTTGATCAAACCCTATTCCTTTTCTTTGTCAGCGGACCTGATCTGGATTCCGCCATTAGTGGTGATTACGCGTATCGTCGGGCCGCCGCCGTTCAGGTCGGCACTGACGCGAGCCGGTTTCCAGCGTTCGCTGCGGTCAACGGTGAGGGCCGAGAAATCGCTGTTAAATCCGCCGTTGACCGTCCCGGTCTCGACATGAGCCGAGTAATTATTGGCCATTACCAGCGAAACACCGCCATTAGTAGTTTCGACATCGA
>JBDTZW010000242.1:0-19402 GCA_040004905.1 Acidobacteriota bacterium | reverse complement strand
AAGGTTAGAATTCTTGGGTTGTTATGCGGGTCTTGCAGATATCTTCGGCGAGGGACTATGGCGGCGGCGAGAGGCATGTTATCGACCTCGCCCGCGGCCTCGTGCTGCGGGGGCACGAAGTGTTTGCCGCGTTGAGGCCGACAAATACGTGGCAGAACCGGCTCGATTTTCTACCGGCGGAGAATATCCTGCACGTGTCGATACGGAATTCGTTCGGAATATTGAGTTCGCGGCGGATCGCGGATTTTATCCGGGAACACGAGATCGACATAGTGCACGCGCATGTCGCACGCGATTATATTCCGGCGAGCCTCGCCTGCAATCTGGCAAAGCGGTCGAAGTTTGTGCTGACGCGTCATGTACTCTTCGAGCTGAAATCGTTCAATAGATTTGCCCTGAAAAACCTGACGCGGGCAATAGCCGTCTCGTCCGGCGTTGGCGTCGGATTGCGCAAGATCTTTCCGCAGGAAAAGATCGTTGTCATCCCTCACGGCATCGAGATGATCGAGCGTTCGGTGGAGGAGCGGGCGGCCCTCGGGCATAGTTTTCGTGCCTTTCACGAGATTCCTGACAATGTTCCGCTAATAGGTATACTTGGGGAACTGATCGAGCTCAAGGGGCAGCGCGAGTTTGTGATGGCCGCCAACGAGATCGCGAAAAGCCATCCCCAAGCGAGATTCGTCGTGGTCGGCAAAGATCACTCGATCGAAAAAAAATTTCGCCGCGACCTGAAACGGCTGGCCGGCGTTTTCGAAATAGACGACAGGTTCCTGTGGCTCGATTGGCTCGACGACACGGCGCCGTTCTACGCGGCCCTCGACGTTTTCGTCTCGGCATCGCACACCGAGAGCTTTGGGCTCGCGATCCTGGAAGCAATGGCCGCAGGGACGGCGGTGATCGCCACCGAAACGATCGGCGCCCGCGAGGTGATCGCAAATGAGGAATTTCTCGTACCTATAAAAGATCCAGTAAAGCTCGCCGCAACGGTCTCGAAATTTTTGTCCGCCACCGATGCCCGTTCGGAAGCCGCGAGATTTCTCGCCGCCCGGGCCGCCGCCAACTTTTCCGCCAGTCGCATGATCGACGCCACCGAGCAGCTCTATATCGAAGTTCTCGGCCCGCGATAGTAAACTCAACAAAGGAATATCGAACAAGCACGTCGTAATAAAGGGAAGAATGATCAGTCTATCTACGGAAATTTGCACTAATTTTGCTGAATCGACCGGCCGCGAGTGGCTTGAAACCAACGGCATCGGTGGTTTTGCGAGCGGGTCGATCTCGGGCGCTTTGACTCGGCGGTACCACGGGCTCTTGACGGCTGCGACCGAACCGCCGCTGGGACGCATTACGATGCTGTCGAAATTTGAGGAGACACTCATTATCGGCGACGACCATTTTGAGCTTTCGACCAACGAATTTCCTGGCAAGGTATTTCCCGACGGCTATAAGTATCTGACCGGATTTCGGCTCGACCCGTTTCCCATCTGGACCTATGAGATCAGCGGAGTAATTCTCGAGAAAAGGATATTCATGCCGAACGGCGAGAACACGACGGTCGTTCGTTACAAAGCATCGGGCATGATCCTCAGCCCGCTAAAACTTGAGCTGCGGCCGCTGCTTTCGTACGTCGATTATCATCATCTGCAGCACGTGACTGCCGAGTTTAACGGAGAGTTTAGTTCGAACGGCGGAGTTGTTTCTATGCAGCCTTACCCGACTCTGCCAAACCTTAACTTTGGCCACAACGCTCTCGCGATCGAAAAAAGTGGCTACTGGTATCGGAATTTCGAGGATGAGATCGAACGCGAACGCGGGTTCGACTATAACGAGGACCTGTTTCAGCCTTTCGTGATGACATTCGACCTGGCCGGCGAAGCGATCGTGATCGTCTCGACCGATGTGCGAAAAGCGGAAGATACTGCGTTGCTCGAACCACTCGAGGTCGAGCGGCGTCGGGAATTGATCACGATCGCAGAAGCAGAGGGTGACTTTACCAAACAACTCGTGCTAGCGGCGGACCAATTCATCGTGGATCGAGGAGAGGGCGAAACCGTCATCGCGGGTTATCCGTGGTTTTCCGATTGGGGACGCGACACGATGATCGCCCTGCCGGGCCTGACGCTCGCTACAAACCGCCCCGACGTGGCGAAAGACATCCTGCTCGAATTTTCAAAGCACGTCTCAAAAGGCATGCTCCCAAACCGCTTTGCCGACGCAGGAGGCACGGCCGAATACAACACCGTGGACGCAACGCTGTGGTATTTTGAGGCGATCCGTGCGTATGTGGAGAAAACCGGCGACCTCGAATTCGTTCTTGAACATCTGTACGAAACTTTGGCGGACATCGTCGTCTGGCATATGCGCGGCACGCGGTACAACATTCACGTTGATACCGACGGGCTGCTCTACGCGGGGGAAGAAGGCGTGCAATTGACGTGGATGGACGCCAAGGTCGGCGACCGTGTGATCACGCCGCGGATCGGAAAACCGGTCGAGATACAGGCGCTGTGGTTCAACGCGCTCATCATCATGTCGGAGTTCGCCGAGGAATTCGGTGACAAAGCGGACAAGAAGCTTTATCTGTCGATGGCCGAGCTGTGCAAACAGAGCTTTAACGGCGTGTTTTGGAACGATGAAGAAGCTTGCCTCTACGACGTAGTGGTCAACGGCAGCCGTGACGCGAGTATACGACCGAATCAGATATTGGCCGCATCGCTTAAACATTCGATGCTCGATGAAGAAAAGGCGCGGAAAGTGGTCGAAAAGGTCGAGGCCGAGTTGCTGACGTCGGTGGGGCTGCGATCGTTATCGCCAAAGGACAGCCGATACGTCGGCATTTACATTGGTTCACCCGTGGAGCGTGATTCGGCTTATCACCAGGGCACGACTTGGGGCTGGTTGATCGGCGGCTATGTGGATGCGCACAGACGCGTTTTTCCCGATATGGAAGAAAAGATAACGGCATTGCTCGCCGGATTTGAAAGGACGCTTCATGAAGGTGCTGTCGGACAGGTGGCGGAGATCTTTGACGGCGACGCTCCGCATCGTTCGCGCGGATGTTTTGCCCAAGCTTGGAGCGTCGCCGAGCTTCTGCGGGTAATGCGCGAGCAGATTATCTAGCTGACATATTTGGAGTTAAACGAAAAAGCGGTTTATCTTATACGCATGAGATCTGGCCTGCTCGTTCTTTCTCTTTTTTCGATCTTCGCGATGACAACCCTGTCACAGACCGCCCCTGAATTCGCTGAAATTTGGGACAAACAGCACGCTTCGCACCTGATGCCGTCCGATGTCAGGCACAAAGACCTGCAAAAATATCTCGACGATCTGAAAAAGATCGGCCTTAAAGTTGACGAGGTCGGCCGCAGTTTTCAAAACCGCGAGATCTACCAGCTCCAATTTGGCAAAGGGCCGCTGAAGGTCTTTATGTGGTCGCAAATGCACGGCGACGAACCGACCGCGACCTCGGCGTTGATAGACGTTTTTACATTCCTGCAAAAGAACCGGCAGTTGGCGTGGGTAAAGAAGATCGAGGAAACAATGACCTTTCGTGCCGTGCCGATGCTGAATCCGGACGGCGAAGAAGTGTATCAACGCCGAAGCTCGCAGGACATCGATATCAACCGCGACGCGATAGACCTTAAAACGCCGGAGGCTCAGTTGCTAAAAAAGCTTCGGGACGATTGGTCGCCGGCGATCGGATTTAATCTTCACGATCAAAACGCGCTGACCACCACCGGAAATACCAACAAGCAGGCGGCGATGTCGCTGCTCGTAGTTTACGGTGACGCCGCCAAAACGCCGACCGATGGCCTCGACCGCAACCGCCGCATCTGCGGACTGATCGTAAAAGCTCTGCAGCCGTATATTCCGGGGCAGATCGGGCGTTACGACGACGAATATACGGCGACCGCGTTCGGCGATAATTTTTCCGCGTGGGGAACGTCGGTCATCTTGATCGAGACGGGCGGCTTGCACGGAAAGGACGGAATGTATCTGGTCAAAATGAATTTCATTGCGCTGATGACCGCAATACATTCGCTTGCGGATGGCGGCGAAAAAACCGCGATCTCGATGCCCTATGACATGCTGCCGCATAACTCGTCGGGGCGAATTCTCACCTACATCTTTAGAAACGCGGTGGTCATCGACCGCGACCAACCGGACCAGATCGTGATCACCAGCATCGGCGCAGTCAGTGAGCGCCGCCGCGCAAGTTTTTCGCCGCAGGTGACCATCCGCGCCGTCAGCTCTCTGACCAGCATGAGCGGCCTCGAGGAATATGACGCGAGCAATTTTTATGTAATACAAAGATTCGGCCGCCTAAAACCGGGGGAGAATGCCGAATTGCTGTTCTTTAAGAAAGACAGACAGATCGACTGGAAATCACCGACATTCGAAAAGGATTTTCCGCCGGATGCGATGTTTTCTTTAGGTAAATTTGTAAAGGGTTCAGAACTTTTCACCGTTAGATAGGCCTTTGAGCACTCAACTTTGCCCTTTGCGTCTCCGCGGGAGAAATCACCTGCACAACAGACATTTCGGTTTCCCGCAAATGGAAGCAGAGGCGCAAAGTTCGCCGGAATTTTTGGCCGCTGATTTCTATGTTAATCTGCTAGCATCTTCTCTTTTTTATGCTCAGTCTCCTGAAAATTCGACGCATCGCTTTGATCGACGAGGCCGAGATCGAATTTGGCCGCGGGCTTAATTTGCTCACGGGCGAGACGGGTTCAGGCAAGTCGATAATTGTCGATTCGCTCGGGGCACTGACCGGTGACCGCGTTTCGTCGGACCTGATCAAGGAAGGCGAGGACTCCGCACAGATCGAGGGAATTTTCGTGCTTGAACGTACGCCCGGCCTCACGCGACTTTTCGACGAAGCGGGCGTCGACGTCGAACCTGGCGACGAGTTCGAGATCATCGTCCGACGCGACCTGTCGCTCGCCGGCCGCAACCGAATCTTCGTAAATAATCAGCTCGTAACGAACGCATTCCTGAAACAGATCGGTTCCGATCTTGTCGATATCCACGGCCAAGGGGAACAGGCGGCGCTTTACGATACCTCGACACACATCGACGTGCTCGATGAATACGGAAGCCTTACTTCGCTCCGGCAAAAGGTCGCCGAGGCTTATAAGCACTGGTCCGCTACGAAGACCGAGCTTGGAATGCTCGAACAAAACGAATCGGAAAAGCTGAAGCGCCTCGACATTCTGCGGTTTCAAGCAGGCGAGATCGAGAAGGCAAATTTGCAAGCCGGCGAAGAACAGCCGCTTGAGACCGAGAAGCTAAAACTGAACAATGTCGAAAAACTTTCGCGGTTGGCCGATGAGGCGTTTGCTCTGCTTTACGAGAACGATACGTCCGCCCTCAGCACGCTCGACAAGGGATCACGCGACGTGGGCGAGCTCGCCGAATTCGACGAGAGTTTTGGTCCCCATAAGGAATCGCTTGCGAACGCTCGGGCCGGGATCGAAGACGCTGCTTATTTTCTACGCGATTTTCGCGGCCGCCTCGAATTTTCGCCCGAACGGTTGGAGGAGATCGAAAACCGCCTCGCCGAAATATCGCGTATCAAGCGAAAATACGGCGAATCGATCGAAGACGTGCTTCATCATTTAAAAGACTCAAAAGAGCAGATCGAAAATATCGAAACGGCGGAATTTCGCGAAGAAGAATTGAAGAAAAAGCTCGCCGAACGTCGGGCTGAGTACGTAAAACAAAGCGACGAAAATCACGTAAAACGCTGTGCCGCCGCACGCAAGTTCGAAAAACAGGTTGAAAACGATCTAAAGGCGGTCGCGCTCGAAAAGGCGAGATTTGAAGTGAGGATCGAGGCTCCGGAAAATAGCGAAAGCGATTCGGCATTCACGGCGAAGGGGTTTGATCGGGTCGAGTATTATTTCTCGGCGAATCCGGGCGAATCGCCAAAACCGCTGGCCAAGGTCGCGTCCGGCGGCGAGGCTTCGCGGCTAATGCTTATTTTGAAAACCGCTGCGAGATCGAAGGACCGTGAAAAGACCGCTGTCTTTGACGAGATCGATGTCGGTATCGGCGGCCGAGTTGCAGAAGCAGTCGGGCTGAAATTAAAAGAGCTGGCGCGAACGCAGCAGGTGTTATGCGTAACGCATCAACCTCAGATCGCTTCGCTCGCCGACAAGCATTTCGTGGTGGAGAAAACTATTGCGAAAAATAAAACATCGATCTCCACGCGCGAGTTAGATAAAACCGAACGAGTCGAAGAGATCGCCCGCATGTTGGCCGGAGAAAAGATCTCCGACACCGCCCGCGAACACGCGCGCGAAATGCTGGCGGGCTCGCGATGAATTCGGAAAGGATGTTTAGGGCGAAAAATATCTCCATTAGATCCTGCTTATCTTGTTCACCCTGTTAAAATTATCCGTATAAATGAGCGCTGAGATCCTAGCTAATGTTATTCGCGGCGAGACGATCGAGTCGATCCATCGCGGCCATTTTATTGTTGTCGACGGCGAGGGAAATACGATCGCTTCGGCGGGCGATCCCGATACGGTCACCTTCTATCGTTCCTCGTGCAAGGTTTTGCAGGCGATCCCGCTGATCACCAGCGGTGCGGCCGATGCGTTCGGTTTTGACGAGGAAGAAATCGCTCTCGTCTGCGCTTCGCATTCGGGACAAAAGCGTCACGTTGAAGTTGCAGCATCTATGCTCGCAAAGATCGGCCTTGATGAAACTGCTCTGCATTGCGGAACACATCTCCCGTTTTATCGTCCCGCGGCCAACGAACTGATCCGCGAAGGCAAGAGTCCAAGCACGCTACAGAATAATTGCTCGGGTAAACATGCTGGAATGCTCGCTGTCGCGCGCAAGATCGGAGCGGACATCGAAACCTACGAGCATCTTGAAAACCCCGTCCAGCAGCAAATACTCGAGATCATTTCCAAATTCACCGAGATCCCAAAAGACGAGATCGCCGTCGCGAGCGATGGCTGCTGCGTTCCTAATTTTGCTGTACCGGTGCGCGCGATGGCTCGCAGTCTCGCCAGTCTTATTTCGCGCGCCGACAGCTTTGGTCAAGACATCAGCGATGCCGCAAAACGGCTGGTCCGAGCTTCTCTAAACCATCCCGAACTCATCGGCGGCACCGATCGCCTCGACACCCAAATAATGCAAGCCGCTCCCGGTAAGATCCTCTCAAAGGTCGGCGCCGACGGTGTCTGGCTCGGCGGCGTTCTACCTTGCGATCAATGGAAATCCGGCTTAGGAATCGCGGTCAAGATCGAAGACGGCGACGACAATCGGGGACGGCCAGTTGTAGTCGTTGAAATTTTGCGACACCTCGGTGTATTGGCTACGGATGATCTCCCTACCATGTCGCCAATGCCCGTTAAGAATCGGAGAGGGCAAATTGTGGGAAGTATAAAAGCTCTTTGCGAAAAATTGCTAAATAACCGATGAGGTGAATATCAATTATGGGCATGTATCTCGGGCTTGTTTCAATTAGCGATGAAGGAATCACACAGATCCTGTCCGATCCGCCGTTAGTTTGGAAAGTCGTCTCACCAGATGACCCAGAGATATACGAAGAAGCTCGATATGCCAAAACATCTTGGTTTTCACGACTATTTGCGAAAAAGGCGTCGTCCCAAGAAGAATTGAAGGTCGATATCAAAAGGGAGGAAGATGTTGATGTCGATAAGGCTTGGCACGGAATCCATTACTTGCTCACTGGTACAGCTTGGGAAGGCGAGTTTCCCTTAAATTTTCTCGTTGCGGGTGGAACCGAAGTTGGGGATATTGACTTAGGATACGGAGTGGCCAGAACCTTTAGGTCTGATGCTGTCTCAGAAATCAACGCTGCCCTCTCTGAAATCGACGAGCAAACCTTGAGAACTCGCTTCAATCCGCAACAAATGACAAAACTTCAGATCTACCCGGATATTTGGGATCGCGATTCGGATGAAGACGATACCTTCGGCTACTGCGCCGAGTATTTTCAGATATTAAGGAATTTCGTGACGCGGGTAGCGGAGAGAAATCTTGGAGTCGTCGTCTACATCTCCTAAAATCTCGTTAGATATTTCGAAGACAGGAGTGTAAAGGCGTAGCGTCGGGCTCCTTAATTTATCCGGTCCGTCGCAAACGCCCTATCCAACCACAAGTTCGTCAGTTTTTCCTGCACGCTGTTCGCTTTCAAGCGTTCATTCAAATTCTTGAAATCCACGAAATCCAGATGCTGGTCCTGGTTGAAGCAGGAGAATACCCAGAATTCTTCGCCGGTGTGCGGGTTGACGTGGCGCTGGAGGCACTGTGCGCAGACCTCTTTCATCATGCATTGCATCGGGCTGTTGATCGAGCCGATCGCGACGTGATCTTCTTTCAGAAATGGTTTGAGCGTTGTGTGGCGCGCCTCGCGAACGCCGTTCATCATGCGGTCTGAGCCGATGGCGATGATGCGGTCGACCGACCCAAGTGTGACGGACTGATGGCTAAATTTTCCGTCGGCGTAGGCGACCATTGCCTGGACGATGTTACCGCGAAAATGTGCGTCCTGTGGACGATGCGGCGGAATCTCGTCGCCAAAGTCGGTGGCCCAGATGACCTGATCAGTCACCTTTTCGATCTCTTCGCGTTTGAAAAGGTCGTGGCCATTCTTATAACCGGCAAAATAGATCACCTTATTATTCTTTTCACGAAGGGCTCGTGCGATCGAGAAAAGAACGGCATTCCCCAAACCGCCGCCGGCAAGCAGAACGTTTTCGTTCTCAGGGATCTCGGTCGGCGTTCCCGTCGGTCCCATCACAAGAACCTCTTCGCCTTCTTTCAAAAGCGAACATAGCCGCGATGACGTGCCCATCTCCAGGACGATCATCGACAGCAAGCCTTTCTCTTCGTCAACCCAGGCACCGGTCAATGCCAGGCCTTCCATTACTAGCCGAGAACCGTCGACGACGGGTGCCGCAGTTTCGAAATTCTGGAGGCGATAAAATTGTCCAGGCTCGAATTTTCTCGCCTGGAGCGGTGCCTTGACGATGACATCGACGATCGTCGGGGTGAGCCGCTCGACCTTAACCACATAGGCACGAAGCTGCTCGTCGAGCGTCGCCTCAAGCTTCTCGAAAACGGCATCGCGTTCCCATTGCGGCAGTTCACCGCGGCTCGCAAGCTCTTCGGCAAAGACCTCGACCACGCGTCCATAGCCATCCTTAGCTGACGCCATCGCCTTGACGACGTTGCCCGCGTATTGCGGATGATTGTCGCCGTAGTAGCTGATGAACTTGCCGTCATGCTCGTAAGAAGTAAAAAATCCAACCTCGCCTTTTGCGGCTTCCTTTACGTGTAGCTCACCGTCGCCGTTTCGCTCCACCTTGAACGGCTGGAAAAATTGTCGCCACTCGTCCATCTTGAACGTGCCTGGTTTTTCCTTTTCGTAGATCACGTTCGGGCTAGTTCCCGCCGCAACGCAAACCGTGCGTGCTGGGAACTCGTGCATCTCTCCGGTATTCTCGAATTTTCCGTTGTCCGCGTTGTAATTTAGCCGTTCGAAGATCAAGGCTTTTACTGCATTGAATTCATCGGGCACCGCCTCGGCCGGGTTCATGCATTCGACAAAATCGATGCCTTCTTCAAGCGCTTTTTGCACTTCTTCGTGATTGAGACGATAGGCGGGTGAATCCTGAAGCCGCTTGCGATAGACGAGCGACACGCCGCCCCACGCCTGGACGAGCGGAACAAAATTCGGTTCCTGTCCGGCGTCGGCCGCGCGCTGGCGTTCTTCGCGGATCTCCTTGCCGTGCTCGAGGAATTCCTGCAGGACGCGAAGCTCTTCCTCGTCAAATTTCGCCAACACTGCTTCGTCGCCGAACTCCGCCGCGACCTGTTCAAACTTCGCGAGCATTTTCTCGACCTGAACCGGATAGTAAGCAAATAGTTCCGTTGCCGTATCGATCCCCGTCAAGCCGCCGCCGATGACAACGGCCGGCAGCCGCACCTGCAGATTCGAAAGCGTGTCTTTTTTGAACGCACCGGTTAGCTGCAACGCCATCAGGAAATCAGACGCCTGACGGATGCCGCGGATCAGATTATTCTTCATCGGGACGATCGTCGGCCGTCCGGCACCGGTCGCGATCGCAATATGGTCGAATCCAAAGTCCCATGCGTCCCCAATAGTCAACGTACCGCCGAAACGAACGCCACCGTATGCACGAAAGCGCTTTCGCCGCGAAAGCATCAATTGCAAAATAGTGAGAAAATTCTTGTCCCAGCGAACGGTGATGCCGTATTCGGACACACCGCCGAATCCCGAGAGAATGCGTTCGTCGAGATCGTCCGTGATCTCGTTAATTTCCTTGACCGGCTTCGGACACGTTTTGCCGTTGTTGCCCGTCCACTCGACTGGGAGCGGTTCGATCTTTAATCCATCAACGCCGATCACGCCGAATCCTTCGTTCAATAAGTAGTGCGCGAGCGTATATCCCGCCGGCCCAAGTCCGACGACGAGTACATTCTTACCGTTGTAGGGCCGCGAATAAGGCCGCTTGGCGTTAAGCGGATTCCAACGCGTTAGCAAGCTGTAGATCTCAAATCCGTAAGGCAAATTGAGCACGTCCGTTAGCGACGCGGTTTCGGCGAGGGGAATATTTACCGGCTCCTGCTTCTGAAAAATGCAGCCCTTCATGCAGTCGTTGCAGATGCGGTGGCCGGTCCCGGCGCACATCGGGTTGTCGATCGTCACGAGTGCCAACGATGCGATCGGGTCGCCCTGCTTTTTCATCAGGTGCATCTCCGAGATCTTTTCATCAAGCGGACAACCGTCCGTCTTAATGCCGAGCGGATTCCGTTTCGATGAACCGTCAGGCTCATGCAAACCCGTCGAACACGAATCCTTCTCACGTTCGTGGCAGATGAGACAGTAATCGATCTCATACAGAGCATCGCGCATCGTGCCGCGGTCGTCGGTCAGCTTAAAGCCGTCGCGTTTGCGCAATTCCGACGGTGCCCCGCGCATGACATTGTGGAGCTCCGGCTCGGGATGGATAAGATGGACAAGATTCTGATAATCTAGCGCGTGCGGCGTCTTGAAGCTGTACCATTTGCGGCTCTTTTTCGAGAAGGCCGTCGCGGACCACGCCTCGATCAATATCAACGCCGCTTTTACTTGCAAAGCTTCGCCCGTGCCTTCTTCTTCAGAAGCAAACTGAGAGAAAAGTTTCCCGAACGTCTTGTCCTTATATTTGTCGAATGCCCGCCCGAGGCCGTCGATCGTCTTTCTCATCTCCGGCGAGATCTCGTAGTTCTTGGTAAAAGCTTCTTCTGCCTCGAGCAGCAAGGTCGTCATCTTGGCGATCGAGAGCTCGTCGTCGAAGATCAGCGTGTCGTCAAAACCCGTATTTCTAAGCTCAGTAACGGCGATCCATAGTTCGTTCTCATTGAATGCCGCGATCTGATTCGGCTTGAACTTTTTAGCGGCCCGGCGCTGGACAAAAAATTTGAATTTCCAGATAGGATTATCTTTGAGGATCTCTTTTTCAAGTGCGGTCCGCTCATTTTCGATCTTGAACAGGCGCGCGATAAATTGAGAAAGAAACGGGGCCGCGTCCGTCAGGATCTTGGACTCGACCTTTCGCTCAAAACCCTTGCCTCCCGCGGTGATGTATTTTGTGAGCGCCGTAGAAAGGACAGGCTCCTGTTCGGCTATCTCGGCATAAAATCGCTCGGCCAGCTCCCTCAATTTGATTGCATCGTAGAGGTCCGAGTAGTGAAATCCCTCGATACCGAGTTCGATGTCGCTTGCGTCCTTTTCGGAAATTCCCGTCATATAAGACAATTTATCCAATAATTACTGCTAAAAGTTTAAAAGAGAAATATAACATTTGCGGTGTTTTCGGGCCAAAAGCTCGAGGCGGCGGACCCGCACAGCCGCGTCGCTAAATCCAAGAAAAAACAAGACTTTCGGGAAATTTAGTGAAAAAACGAGGTGAATGTGATATAAATCGAATTTTGCCTTTAGCGCATCAGACAAGGTGGGAGCAACAGCAGACGCAGTATGGAAAATGACCAGAGGTTAACACCGTTGCCGAGTTCCGCGGAACTTCATACGGTCCCTAATGAATATCCCATCGGGTATTCGTCCTTCTACGACGATGAAGCGACGGACGGCAAACGATCGATCCGGCAGTATTTCAATGTCGTTTATAAGCGTCTGCCCATAATCCTAGCCCTGTCGATCGTGGTTACCGCCGCCGCCGCTTTTTACATGTATCGCTTGCCGTCGCAATACGAAGCGACCACACAGATGACCATCGAACCGCGAAAGCCCAAGATACAGTCGAAAGATTCGATCAATATCAATTTTGGCAACGATGTAAATTACTACAACACGCAGTTAAAGCTTCTTCAAAATCCTGAGTTGATGAAGGATGTGGTTGTCCGTCTTGGCCTCTATCGGGAACCGGATCTTTTCGGCGGGCAAAACACGGGCCTGTTCAACGGTGTCAGATCGGTCTTTTCGAGCAATAAGAGTTCAGCGGAAAAAGCGAATTCGCTACCAGTCGTATCGAACACGGACACGCTGCCGGAGGCAATGTCCGGCTTGACGCCTGAGCAATCCGTTCGGGCTGACGGTTACGCCGGCATTCTCGCAGGTCATCTGCGCGTCGAACAGGTCGAGCGCACCAATATTGTCAACATCACCATCACCGACTCCAACCCGCAGCTTGCCGCAAAGGTGTCCTACGCCGTCGCCGAGGTATTTAAGAAGCGTGATGCCGAAAGCGAAAGTGCCGGTGCCAAACAGGCTCTAGCGGACCTCGACAAATCTATAGACGACCTAAAATCGACGATCGCCGAGGATGAAGGAAATTTGATCGAGGAAATGCGCTCGAGCGGACTTCCACTTCAGGAAAAAGGCCAGGACCTCGCCGCCAGCCGCCTCCAAGGATTGAGCGAATCATGGATGAAATCGCTCGAAAACCGCCGACAGCTTGAGACACGTTATAACTCCGATGTGCAGGCCGTCGCCCGCGGCGAAGGGAAAAATATTCCCGATCTCTATGAAAACAAGATCTATCAGGATACGGTCCGGCTCAATTCGGAGCGTAAATCGAAGCTACAGGACCAGATCCGCGACATTGAAAAGAAGATCCAGGATTCGGAAACTGAAAAGGCCGAGCTCCTAGTCAAATATACGCCCGAATACTCTAAGGTAAAAGAAGTTGACGAACGGATCATTTCGCTAAAGTCAACCAAGAATAAAACCGAAACCGAGGTAACGGCCCTGATCGAATCGGCCCAAAAGAAGATCGATTCCGACGCCGTCACCGGGGCGCTTGTTTCGCTCAAATCCCAGGTCGATGCCGCTGCAAAGCAGGAATCGCAGGCTCAGGCGGCCTACGAACAAGAGGCAGCTCGAGCGAACCTACAGGGACAGGCCGAGACAAGGCTTACGACGTTAAAACGAAAGATCGATAACAACCGCACGCTGCTCGATAACTACATGCAGCAGCAGCAGCAGGGATCGCTCGCGATCGCCAGCAGTGTTCCCGACAATATCAAGATCGTCTCGGGCGAGCCGCCGGCGCCTACATCGCCTGTCGGGCCGCAGCGCAGCCGCAACATTTTCGTCGCGTTTCTCGTGTCGCTCGCTGCGGGTATCGGCCTCGCGTTCCTGATGGATTACCTCGACGATTCGGTAAAATCGTCCGACGACGTCAGTCGCCATCTCGGCCTGCCGACACTGGCGCTAATCCCGCATTATTTCGGGACGGAAAAACGCCGCCTGGGCCTCGGTCCCAAGAACGGCAATGCAGGAGCCGGTGCGGCTTTGATCACGATGGAAGAAACGCGCTCGCCGATGGCCGAAGCGTACCGGCATCTGCGCACATCGCTCCTATTTTCGTCTGCCGGCAAGCCGCCGCAAACGATCCTTGTCACGTCGTCGCAGCCGTCCGAGGGTAAGACCACGACCGCTATCAACACCGCCATCACGCTGGCCCAATCGGACGCCGACGTGGTGATCATCGATTGCGATCTTCGCCGGCCGCGGCTGCACTCGCATTTTGGAATGGAGAATACCCAGGGGCTGACCAACTATCTTTCGGGCGATCGCGAGACGGAAAACCTCCTAAAGACGTACCCAGATCTGCCGCGGCTAAAAGTGATAACGAGCGGCCCCATACCGCCTAACCCGGCCGAGCTTTTAAGCTCGAATGAGATGAAGAATCTCCTTCAATTCCTGCGCGGCCGCTTCAAGCATGTGATCATCGATTCCCCGCCGGCGATCTCATTCACTGACGCCGCGATCCTGTCGACGCTGGTTGACGGCGTTGTGCTCGTTGCAATGGCTGGCAAGAGTTCGATGCATCTGATGCGGCGTTTCAAGCAGCGGCTTGGCACCATCGGCGCCCGGATCTACGGCGTGGTCCTCAACGGTATCAAGTCGGGCTCGGTCGAATACGAATACTACGGGGCCGGCTACGAAAACTATTATCGCAGTGCAGATATCGACGATTCGACGCCGATCATGGAAGAGGAAGTCGGGATAAAAAAGTGAGAACTTTTCTCACTTCGATTTGAGGAAAGTAGTAAGCGACTGCTCCCAGTCCGGCATCGCCGTGAGGCCGAATTTCTCGCTGAAAATGCACGCGAGCTTTGAGCTCGCGGGCCGTCGTGCCGGTCGATTCAAGTCGTCTTTTGAGATAACTTCAACAAGGCCAAAATCCAGCCCAAGGACCTCGCATATCTTTTCGGCAAATCCAAAATAGCTCGTGCCCGGCCCCGAATTTGTTGCGTGAAAAATGCACGGCACGTTCAGCTCGGCCAGCTCGCGCAAGCGTACCGCCAGGTCGCCCGCGAACGTCGGCGTGCCAAAAGAATCCTTGATCGCCTTGACCGATCGTCCCTCGCGAAGCATGTCGCCGACCACGCTCAAAAAGTTTGTGCCGCCATTGCCGTAGATCCAACCCGAACGAACGATCACTGACGCCGCGTTAGCCTTTCGCGCACGCATTTCACCCTCGAGTTTCGAAAGCGCATAAACGCCCTGCGGATCCGGCGTGTGCTTTTGAGTATAGAATCCGTCAAACTCGCCGTCGAAAACATAATCGGTAGAGATCGTTACGAAAACGGAATTGTGATTGCGGCAAGAATAAGCAAGATTTTCGACGCCGTCAGTATTCGCACCATACGCGGCCGGCGAGTCGCTTTCGGCCCCATCGACGTCCGTATAAGCGGCGCAGTTGATCACGGCGTCTGGTTTAATGTTCCTGACGCGTTTCTCGACGGACTCCCAATTATCGATGTCGAGTTCGGACCGCGTCAGAGCAAAAACCTCATCGCCGATCGCTCGGCAATGTTCAGCCGTCGCCTGAGCGACCATTCCATCCGCACCTGTTATTAGGATCTTCATATTTTGGAACGCGGACAGCTTGGCTGAAATGACCTACGCCAAACGCGCGCTGTACATCGCTTTGTAATATTCCCGATACTCGCCGTTGCGGATACGCTCGACCCAATCCTGATTTTCGCGATACCAGTCGATCGTTTGCCGCAGGCCGTCTTTCCACGCAACTCGCGGTGTCCAGCCGAGTTCGGTTTCAGCCTTTGCCGGGTCGATCGCGTAACGCCGGTCGTGCCCGAGCCGATCCGTCACGTATTTGATCAAACTGTGCGGCTTTTCGAGGGCATCTAGTATTGACGTAACCACGTCGAGATTTTGCCGTTCGTTTCGTGCCCCAATGTTGTAAGCCTCGCCCGAGTTTCCCTTTTCGTAAGCGAGCCAGATCGCCCGTGCGTGATCGTCCACATAGATCCAGTCGCGAACATTTGTGCCGTCGCCGTAGACCGGCAGCGGTTCGTCGTTCATCGCGTTGGCTATCATCAACGGGATCAGTTTTTCGGGGAACTGCCGCGGGCCATAGTTGTTGCCGCAACGCGTGATCACCGTATCCAGCCCGAAGGTCTCGCGGGCCGCCCGCACAACAAACTCGGCGGCCGCTTTTGACGCGGCATACGGTGAATTCGGCTGGAGCGCCGAGCCCTCCGTAAAATAATCGTCGCTGTCGTCCGCCAGGCTTCCCATCACCTCATCGGTAGAAATCTGCACGAACCGCCGAACGTTTTTCGCTCGTGCCGCATCGAGCATCACCTGCGTGCCAATAATGTTCGTCCGCAGGAATTCGTCCGCCGAATCGATGCTGCGATCGACATGCGATTCGGCTGCAAAATTGAAAACAACCTCGGTGTCATCCGGCATCGCCGCCAAAACCGCTGCACGGTCGCAAATATCGCCTTTAACGAACCTATGCCGCGATTCGTCGAGGCCCCGAAGATTTTCGAGATTTCCCGCATACGTCAATACGTCAAAATCTACTATCTCGACGTCGGCGCGTTCATCCAAAACCATCCGGACAAAAGCCGACCCAATAAACCCCGCCCCACCGGTCACGAATATCTTCATAAATTGAAAATTGAAAATAGAAGATGGAACATAAGGGAACAGCTGCGTCGTCTGACCTCGTGTGGGCCAATACTTCGGCATTTATCTATTTCTAAACACCGCTCATTTCGCACATTTTACTTCTCATTTATCCAGCAGTCGCATCTGCCTCAACAGCATGTCCGCGTAGTGCCGGGGCGAATCGATATTTTTGAGCACGACCTTGCCACCTTGTTCGCTGGCGTTGTCTATCACGACATCGCCAAACCCGAGCATCCGCTGCCACATCGTCGCCGACACCGTCACGTCCTGAATTCGGCGGATCGGCACATTTCGCGTGTTCCGCGAGAGCAGCCCGCTGTCGATCTCGACCGTCGTGTCGGTCAGGCTGTATTTAATTAACTTCTGCCTGAAATGACAAAAAGCTGGTATCAAAAACAGCGCGAATCCGATCGCCACCTCGATCCACCACGGGATCGACGGAGCCAGAACCGTCAGTAAAGCCACCAATACCAAAGCCCCTAACGCCGTCCCGACATATCCCGCCTTAACAAATTTCAACGTCGGACTGATCGAAAATATCGTCGGATCCGCGTCTAACGCCCCTACTTGATCAGGACCGGCGACCGCGTTTCGCAGACGGGGCGGTAGGTAGTCCGGCATTCCCCCGGTTCGCTCTGCCACCCGCGTCTCTTCCTCCGTCTCGAGCAGAGCACCGCACTTCTGGCAGTACACGGCGTCGTCCGGATTTTGCTTCCCGCATTTATTACAAAACATAGGCGTGAATTTGGGATAATAATACCGCAATTCCGCCATCTTGTCAGAATCGCGAACCGACGTTCATCGCCCCCAAAACAGCCCGGCCGGCAGCATCGCCGAGCGGAAAGGCTCAGCCTTCCCGTTATCGACGAAAAAGAGGAGGAAGCTCCGCCCCTTTTTCAGACTTATTTCGTTTCTAACGTGGGAAAAAAATTTCCGACTCCTGCCAACTGTTCACTGCCTACTGCTACCGCCTCTTCTCCCGCCGGCTCACCATCTCCTCGGTCTTGTGCATGTCCAGGACCAGCACGCCGTTGTGATCGAGTTCGGGCTGCGTGAAGAACAGGTCCGCTGCGGCTGGATCTTGTACGATTTGCAGATGGCCATGCGTAGATCGTACGGTGCGAAGTATTTTCCTTGTGCTTGACCGGAAACGAATACCCGTCACCTCGCCCGGCATGCTGCACCCCGATCGACTGCAGCCGCTCGTCGTATAGCAGGAGCGCCGCTCCGGGCTGCCCATCGCTTCAAACAGCTTCTGATTTATCAGTATCACACCGCGCGGATTCAGCGTCACGTGCAGCCTGTTGCTCCTTGGCCCGATCGGCCCGCCCTTGAACAAAGTCCCTTGTCTGACCATACATCGTCCTTAACTGACCTGCGATGCACATTCTAGAATAGTTGTCGCATCGTTGCCACGTAGTTCTATCCTCGAAATATATTGCTTGAAGTGATCGATTATGGACTGATGCGCTGGACGAGGATGCAGAGATTCGACGAGATCGGCGGTCCTCGATGCATTGAATCGATCGATAACACACCCGATAAACTCAGCGTCCCCTGCGGCTCACGATCATGAACATTGAGCGGTACGGATGAGGATTGAAGTGTAATACCTCCGATCGTGGCCATATTCGGCGTAAAAAATGGTCTCTTCGACCGCTTTTTTCGAGGCTTTTTCCGCCTTTTTCAGTCGTTTTTTACGTGGTATGCCGACGGCGAGCGTAACTCATAGCGAAATAACGAGTTTATCGCACTTCAAACGATTTTTTTCATGTCATGGCATATCGGTTGCAATATCCCGGGTGTAAGGACACGATTCGTACCGGAACGATACATAAAGCGGTACGAGCTAATTTTGGATAACAAACAGATCGAATTAAGGGAGGAATTTTGTTATGGCACAGGCAACCACAAGTCAGGAACCGGGTATGGTTACAGGGCTTTTCACCGATCGCGAAAACGCAGAGAGCGCATATAAATCGCTTAGGCTTCGCGGTTATACGGACAACGAGATCAATGTGATCATGTCAGACGCAACACGCGACAAATATTACGTAAAAGATCCGAATTCAGAGATCGGGACCAAGGCCGGCGAGGGCGCTGGGGTCGGCGGCGTTGTCGGCGGAGCCTTGGGTGCGATCCTCGGCGGCATCGCAGCCATCGGGACCAATCTGGTACTTCCGGGTTTGGGCCTCATTGTTTGGGGACCGGTCGCGGCCGCTATCGCGGGCGCAGGAGCCGGTGGTTTCGCAGGCGGCCTTGTCGGAGCTCTCGTAGGCTGGGGCATGCCGGAAGAGCGTGCGCGGATCTATGAAAAAGCCGTCGAAGATGGCGGCACGGTCTTGGGCGTCACGCCGAAAACGCCGGAAGATGCAACGTATTTTGAACGCGAGTGGGCCGACAACTACAACGGTCAGCATATTTACAAGTAAATAGACGCTTCGAAACCGACGGCTGCGAGTTTTGGCAGGCGGCCGTCGGCCTGATCATTCAAACAAAGAGGAAATATCTTATGAGAAAGACCATCACTTTAAATCTTGCACTGTTAGCTTCAGCAGCGCTTGCGGGATGTACGACGACGGACGGCAACGCGAATCTTCGCAATGCCAACAGCAACACGGGTTATGTGACATCGTCGCCGACGCCGATGGCTACATCCACACCGATGTCGAACATGGGAAATACGGGCTCGATGAATAGTTCGTCGATGAACTCTAACCACATGTCGAACACCAATTCGTCGCATAATTCGAATATGAGCTCCAACAGCAATATGAAGTCCAATTCGAACAAGAGCAATTCAAACCATTAATTCCATGGATCTAGGTATTTTTGAGCAAAGGGAGACAAATATATGCTTTGGACAATTTTTATCATTCTTTTGGTTCTTTGGGCACTCGGATTCGGATTTGCCGGATCGGCCCTGGGAAGTTTGGTCCATATCCT
>JBDTZW010000125.1:0-1738 GCA_040004905.1 Acidobacteriota bacterium | reverse complement strand
AAAAGAGCCGATCACGCCGATCCCGACGGAGATCAGCCTGGACGCGGCAAAGGTCGCACTAGGCGAAAAACTCTTTAACGACCCGCAGCTATCCCACGACAATACTGTCTCATGCGCCAGCTGCCACAGCATGACCCTCGGCGGCACGGACCAGAAAGCGCACTCGACCGGGATCAATGGTCAGGCCGGAGGGATCAACGCACCTACTGTTTTTAACTCGGGTTACAATTTTAAGCAATTTTGGGACGGACGCGCCGACACGCTTGAGGAGCAAGTCAACGGCCCGACCCACGCAGCGGGTGAGATGGGTTCTACCTGGGAAGAGATCGTGAGCAAACTGAGCCAATCGCCGGAGTATGTTTCCGCATTTGGCCAGGTCTACGGGGCCGGCGTAACGGACGAGAATATAAGAAAGGCGATCGCCGAATTTGAACGCTCGCTGACGACTCCCGACTCACGCTTCGACCAGTTTCTTAAGGGCAATCAAGACGCTCTCACCGCGGACGAGAAAGAAGGCTACCATCTGTTTAAATCGGTCGGATGTGTTAGCTGCCATCAGGGCGTAAACGTGGGCGGCAACCTGTTTCAGGAATTCGGGGTGATGGGCGACTACTTCTCGGATCGCGGCAACCTTACAAAGGCCGACCTCGGCCGTTACAACGTAACGCACCGGGAATCCGACAAATACGTCTTTAAGGTCCCGAGTTTGCGGAACGTCAGCCAGACGCATCCGTACTTTCACGACGGTTCGGCAAAAACGCTTGAAGACGCTGTGGCGGTGATGAGCAAGTATCAGCTAGGGCGCCCGCTATCACCGGACGAGATCCATTCGATAGTCAAGTTTCTCAAGTCTCTTGACGGCGTTTATACGAGGTATGGCACGAAATGAAGACCCGACTAATACACACCGGCATCGCCGTCGGATTGATCTCGTTGATGACCTTTTTGTTTATAAAAACAAATGCGGTCAAATCGGATACACACAACAGGTTTAGCCAGCACTTACATCACTTGATCGAGTTGGACGCTACCATGGACCGGGACGTTCTCGAATCGCGGTATGGACTGCTGACCACGTACGACTCGCTAACAAGTGAGGCCGACGAACTTAGATTTTTGGAACACGAGTTGAAAGACGTGCCGCTATTTCTTGCTCCGGATGAGCGAGACAGGATCGACCGATCCCTAAATGACTTCAGTGAGCTGCAGGAACAGAAGCAGCAGCTTATCGAACAATTTAAGTCGCGGAACGCGATCCTTAACAACTCGCTTCGTTATTTTCCTCTCGCGGCATCCGATATTCTCAAGCAGGTGGACGGACAGGAGCGGAAACAACTGGAGCCCGTCGACGATCTTCTGCGAGAAACGCTGACGTTCTATCTGTTGAACGACGCCGAACTGGAACCGTCGATAACAAAAAAGATCGAAGCCTTGAACCGATTTGATAAGAAAGACTCGTCCCTTGTTGGTAAGACGGATCTTCAAATCTTAATATCTCACGCCCGGACGATCTTAAAACTAAAACCACAAGTAGATGACACGGTCAAACAGATCGCAGCGATCCCGACCTCGAGTACGGTCGAGGAACTCATAAGATTTTACGACTCGTCTTACGATAGATCATTGGAGGGTGCCGAAAGCTATCGCCTGCTTCTTTACGTTCTTTCGGTGATACTCCTCGCCTATATCGGTTTCATTTTCATCAAACTAAAGAAGGCAACCACCGAGCTTAATGTAA
>JBDTZW010000056.1:0-1739 GCA_040004905.1 Acidobacteriota bacterium | reverse complement strand
GCGACGATCGCATTGTTGAGCCTCCTGGCTGCCATGAGCGCAAGCGCGATGCTGGCGAAGATCAGGAAACCTTTGGGGCTGCTGCGAGACAGGAATCCGAGCGCCAGGCCGATGACTGCAAACATGGCGATCGGCTCGATGACTTCGAGGATGTAACCGGCGACGGTTCGCTCCCATTGCATGCGGTGGAGGGCATCTGCGATCGGCCGGGGAGCCAGTATCGGCGGGCTGTGCATACCGGCGTCTGAGCTTGGCGAGGACCTGGGAAGTACGAAGATGCGAATAGCGAGCACGCCGCGTGTGCCCGCCGCATCGGGGGGAAGCTCGAATCGGAGCGGCCGCGTGCCAACGACACGCGGGTCCGGGCCGAGCGTGCCTGACCCACCTAGTAGTTTACCGTTCCAATAAATTTCGTACCCGTCCTCGACAAGCGTCGGGCCGAGGATGTCCCAAGACGCGGGTCCGGCCGGCACCGTCACCTCGCGCCGGTACCAGCCGTAGCCGTTATAGCCAGGATGTCCGTGCGCCTTCAACCCGTCGACGTAGTCGGGAAGCCCCACGTCGCCGTCATGGCTTCCCGGCGCAGCGGTCATATCGATCGTCTCCCAACTGCTGTCGTCTGTATTGGCGTCTGCCCAATGTGGGTCATCGCCGGTACTGAATCGCCAGGAGCCATCTAGCAGAGTCGCAGCGGCGCGCAGAGTTGGCGGATCAGGGCCGCCGCCGCGCGCCAAGTCCACGATCACGATCGCGAACGTTATCAGCGTCGCGATGACGATGCCGACGAACAGTTTGCGTTGCGTCGCATCGATCGATGTCGCCGCCGGAGATATCGACTCACGTATCATGCACTGACCTCATCGGAGGTATTCGTCAAGGTTCCCAAGTGTGTCGTCGGATCCGCATGGGTTTGGCTTGGCCAAAAACGAGAGAAAGATAACATGGAACTGGTCAAATGAGAAGTGAGAAGTGAGACATGAGAATGGGCGACTGGGGCTAAAAGCGGGAACGGGATCTTTCGCCCGCTGACGCGGGCTTTGATCGTTTTTGGGACTTGTTCCCCGCGGTTCCGCAGGGCTTCACCCCAGGCTACAAACATGCCGCTGCTAGTGCAGCTTAAGAAAGGATGACAGCTTCGAATGTCGGGGCCTTTTCAATGGTGGCGGGTTGATAGTGAAAATCGGATAGTCGATATTAGTAGGCATGACTGATTCTGCGAGCTTGCGTGTAGATCATGTGACGAAACGCTTTGGGGATTTTACGGCGGTCGATGATCTGAGCTTTGAGGTCCGGCCCGGACGGGTCTTTGGGTTCCTGGGGCCGAACGGAGCGGGGAAGACGACGACGATACGAATGATCGTCGGGATCACGGTTCCGGATTCTGGCACGGTGGAGCTGTTCGGACGCCACATGTCGTCAGAGCTTCAGGACAAGATCGGCTATCTGCCTGAGGAACGCGGGCTGTATAAAAAGATGAAGATCGTCGATCAACTTCGATATTTTGCCGCGTTGAAAGGTGTCTCAGGCGCCGAGGCCGACAAGCGGATCGATTTTTGGCTCGACCGAATGAAGCTGAGCGAATGGAAGGGTAAAAAGACAACCGACCTGTCAAAAGGAATGCAGCAGAAGATACAGTTCATCGCGACCGTGCTGCACGACCCTGATCTGCTGATACTCGACGAGCCTTTTTCGGGGCTCGATCCGGTAAACGTGGAGTTCATGATCGACGTGCTAGCGGA
>JBDTZW010000248.1:0-1746 GCA_040004905.1 Acidobacteriota bacterium | reverse complement strand
CGCGTGATCAGTTCGCCAGTGTAGCCATTGGCTCCGTAGATGAGAAATGTATTTGTCATAGGCTCATTCAAAGGGGTCGATCAGTCTTCCGTCCCGCACATCGAAGGTTTGCACTATATTTAACCTTATGTGATTTGAATAATCATGTTCCGGGTTAGAGCCATAAGAATACATTTCAACGGCATCCTTGAGTCGCCATCGGTTCGGCATCTCAACATATCCGAATCTTTCCTCGCGCTTAATTACTCCCTTATCGGCTTCCGAGAGGTCAAGATACTGAATTTTCCAACTCGAGTCGTCACCCCAAATGCAACCAGCCACAAAGCCGAACGGATAATATAGAAGAGACGAGATCGGCCGTTTAGTCGTAACATCCGTGCATGCCTGGCCTGAAACTCCATTCGTATACGAACGGCTTTGCGTCGATTCAGATAATTGCTCTTCGGACGGATTATTCACCCGTTTTTCCGAAACGCGCAGATTTGGAAATGTCTCATTGTTACTTGTAACAGTAATCTCTTGATCCAAATAGGTTGGCACAAAGTAGTCAACGGGACAAAAGCCTCCCGCGCTATTTTCTTCACCGCCCAAATCTCGGCAAGATGGTAATTCCATGATTCTGGTCGCGGTATATTCAGCTGAATAAAGAGCCAAATCCTTACCGCTTAGATGAAACGGGAAAAATGTATCGTAGGGATTTGGATAGTTTCTATCGTATTCACCGATCTTTTCTTCATTGCCGTCGACGACTCGAAAGACTCCAAGCCTACATCCCGTCCAAGCCCCCGGAGAATACTCGATCGTTTCAATTTTCTTTACTATATACATCCAAAAACACTCGCAGATTCATAACTAATTGTCAGTTAGAATCTCGGCTACGCGCCCGACCTGGCCGTCTTCTAGACGGACTTTGATGCCGTGCGGGTGATCCGGTGAGTTGGTCAGCAGATCTTTCACGGTGCCAACCGTTCGCTTGCCGGTTCGCTGATCCTGCTTGAGGACGATCGCGACGCGGAGGCCCGGCTTGATGTTTGAACGCTTTCGGTGCGGCATCTCTTTAAGCGACCTCAAGCATCTTTTTCAACAGGACCAATTGCCCGAGATGGTAGGCGTTGTGATCGGCAATGAGTAACAGCTCGCGGAGGATCGTCTGGCCATCGCCGTGCGGGATGCTTGAGTAGAGGTCAGTTTTCTTGTTCGCGACGAGTTTTTTGAAGGCTTTTAGGTCTTTGAGAATTTGCTTCACGGACGCCTTCCATTCTGCTCTTGTCGCTTCTTTTTTAGGCCAGTATCCGTCGGGCCATTTCGGCGACTTGTGTTTCGCGTTGAGGCTAAATTCGAGAATGTCCCACTGAGCGATGCGAATATGTTCGAGCAGGTCCCATCCAGTGTGCGGCGAATTTTCGACACGGCTATTTATATGCTCTAGCGGGAAATCCTTGATCGCGTCTTCGAGGCCAATGTGAGCCGACTTGCCTTCGAGCAATTCAAGTAAATGTTCGCGGAGAGGTTTTTGATCGTCCATAAAATTAATTAAAAGATCGCGAGCTTTAGATCTTGGCTTTCCTTTAGTTTATCTAAAAACTCATCCCGAGCGATATCTATCGCACCGAGAGCCTGCATGTGGGGCGTCATCACTTGCGCGTCAAGCCATGTCGAGCCTCGCTTTCGGAGGTGGTCGATCAGAAAAAGAAGAGCGAGTTTTGACGCGTTCGGCTGGCGGTAAAACATGCTTTCGCCGCAAAA
>JBDTZW010000099.1:0-1748 GCA_040004905.1 Acidobacteriota bacterium | reverse complement strand
GTTCTTGTCGTAGTGGAAACTGGTGTCGGTAAAACGATTCGTGTTCGGATCGACGCTTGGTGCCGTGCCGCCCGCAAGACCGGCAACGCTCTGCGTGAAGTTCGCCCGCTCGTAGCCGGACCTTGAGTTTCGATCTATCGACTCTCGGTACTAACTCCACAATTGCCAAAACTAATCCTCGTGAGTTTTTAATCCCTGTTGTTTCAATATAGGAATGATCGAAAGTTCGGTCAGTCCAATTTTCTCGAGTATTGTCCTGACCACTTGGACGTTTTTTTCTTCAACAGCCTTATCAAAAGCGTCCATCAAACCGCTTCCGTAAAGTCGTTCATTTACAGTCATTGCTTTGTTCTCGTCATCCACGGCTATCCTCGTGAGTCATTAATCCATGTCGCTCTAAAATAGGCCGGATATTGCCCTCTGTGAGCTCAACTTGTTCTAGGATTTCTTGGGCTCTCTCGATGTTCTTTTTCTCAACAGCCTCCTCAAAAGCGTCCATTAACCCACTGACCCAGAGACGTTCATTTACGGTCATTCCTTTGTACTTTATATCCATTGTTATAGATTCGTATCTCGCTTACCTACATCCACGGCCTCAATCCATGCATCCGGTAGGACGCCAAATTTTCGGTAAGCGAAATCCATGCAATGTTTGACCGAATCCTGAAGATAGTCATATAAATCTTCATCACCGCGGTAGATGTGGAGGTAGGCTCCTACGTCGGGGTTATCGGGAACAATCCGGAACAGATATTCACCATGTGCTGCTTCGTAATATTTCATCAGTTTTTCGGCCTTATTCTATGCACTCCGTCAACTGCATCCACCCAATCTCCATCGACAAGTTCTTGTAGATGCATATGGGGTACGTCGTTGCCGGGGTTCTTGAAATCAACTCGGAATTTAAATCTTTCGCCTGTAATTACCAAATCACCTGCCTTATTAACCGTGCCCGTTGCTTGGCCAGGTTGACCTACCAGATCAGTAATCATTTGTGCGCCGGGGCTCAGTTGGGAGGTCTGCTCAGGCATCAAAGAAAGCGGTGAACTATTGACGATTGAGCCCCCGGCCAGCCCTGCACCAATCGGTATCGCGATAGGCGGAGCACTCATATAGCTTGCCGTACGGGCATTTTCGTTGCTGGGATCGAAGGGAAGAGGTGCAGCAAACGGGTTTGGGCCACGGTATAGCCCTCCAGTTGCCTGTCTTATAGCGCCGTCTGTCAAACCATTCCAGATGACCGAAGGGGTGTTAGCAATTCCTTGGAGAAGTCCGGTTCCACCGTCATGAAAACCATCGACTACGTTTCGTGCCAGTGCTCGTACCGCCGCGTTTTCAAAACTATTGTTTATCGCGGCAGATGGTGCCGGGGCCGCGAATCTTTGACCATCAACTCTATCGCCGATCGTCCAGCCATTTGGGGTTACCGACATGCTGTGGGTCACACCCCTAAACGTCGATGTCGTCGTGATATTGTGATCTAACGGAACAAAGCCTGATCTAACTCTTCCGGGAAAGATCCCCACCTGACCAGTTTGGTTATTAATGTAGACCTTGCCGGTAGCCGTTCCCACCTGCAAACCGTTCGGGTCCGTTAAAATTAATGGGTTTATTTAGACAATAAACAAACCGATTAAATGTCTGTGGGTTTGCTGATTTTCCGGAGGCAAGCAAAGGATCGACGGCAGTGAAGCGGCCATGGAGGTCCTGGTACATGCGGGCTTCGGCGAAGTCGAGGTCGGTTTCGT
>JBDTZW010000127.1:0-1750 GCA_040004905.1 Acidobacteriota bacterium | reverse complement strand
AGGCATTTCTCGACGAATATGTAATCGGCCAGGACGAATCGAAGAAGCGTTTGTCAGTTGCCGTGTATCAGCATTACAAACGACTCGAATTGGCAAAACGCCGGTCTGACATCGAGCTTCAGAAATCAAACATTCTGCTCATTGGCCCAACTGGCACCGGCAAGACGCTCCTGGCTCAGACGCTCGCCCGTATCCTAAGCGTTCCGTTCTGCATCGTCGATGCGACCAGTTTGACCGAGGCCGGCTATGTCGGCGAGGATGTCGAGAATATTCTGCTTCGGCTGCTTCAATCGGCGGGAAACGACCTCGAAAAAGCTCAGCAGGGAATCATTTATATTGACGAGATCGACAAGATCTGTCGCAAGGACGAAAATCCGTCGATCACGAGAGACGTTTCGGGCGAAGGTGTCCAGCAGGCATTGCTCAAGATCCTCGAAGGAACGGTAGCCAACATTCCCGCTGGTGGCGGACGCAAACATCCACAGCAGGAATTTACCCAACTCGATACTACGAATATCTTGTTTATCTGCGGCGGGGCATTCATCGGTCTGGAAAAAGTGGTTGAAAAACGCTTTCGCAATAAATCGCTTGGTTTCCAGGCGGACGTCAAATCCGCAAAACAGAGAAATAACGAAGCGATAAATAAGCTCGAACCGGAGGATCTTATTCATTACGGTCTGATCCCGGAATTCGTCGGCCGCCTACCCGTCATCGGCACGCTCGAAGAGCTTGACGAATTTGCATTGGTCAAGATCCTGACCGAACCCAAGAATGCTTTGATTAGACAATATCAGCGCAAATTCGAATTCGATAATATCGGATTAAAATTTACCGAAGGAGCTATCAGTGCAATTGCCCACGAAGCACATAAGCGAAAGGTCGGAGCCCGCGGTTTGATGATGATTCTCGAAGAGATCCTGCTCGAATCGATGTATGTTCTGCCTTCGGAGAAAAAGGTGAAAGACCTGCTGATCACCAAGGAAATGATCGAACGTCAGGCCCCTGTTTTTGATCTGGTTACCCGGATCGAAGAAGCGGCTTGAGAACGACGAAACGTTTCACGAATACATTAAGCTCGCCGCCGATGGCCGGGCTTTTTTATTTCCGCGATTTGTACGAATATTAGGAAAACGATCCCCAAGAAAAAAATAGAATTCTCCGTCCAATAGGTGTTTATTCGGACAAAGATCAGACTTTGAAAACGATAGACGAATTTCCCGGACCCGCAAATATTGCTTTTAGCGCCGGATTTTGAGTAAATATAGTTTACCCTGGCAGTTTTCGAGAAGTATCCCCTAACTATATGGAAGAATTTTCAGACCAAATGCCTTCGGACATCCAGCGATTTCCCATGGTGCCCATCCGCGACGTCGTAATCTTTCCGTTCACGAAGGTTGCGTTCAAGATCGGCCGTCCTAGTTCGGTACGAGCTCTTGAACAGGCGATGACTGGTGAGCGCAACATCTTTCTCGCCACCCAGCACGATGCTACGATCGATGAGCCGACCTCCGAACAGGTCTACGCCGTTGGAACGCTTGGCCGCATTCTTCAGGCACAGCGTCAGGAAAACGGACAGATCAAGGTCGTCGTCGAAGGCCGCGAACGCGGACAATCGGTCCGGATCGAACAGGACGCGGATGGAATGTTCTACGCTTACGTTCGCAAGATCGCGTCGACTGACGAATCAGGTTTCCGAACAGACGGTCTGCTCCAGCAGATCCACACTCTCGTCGAACAATTTCTCCGCGTA
>JBDTZW010000204.1:0-5807 GCA_040004905.1 Acidobacteriota bacterium | reverse complement strand
GTAATCTAAATCGCGCCGATATAGATTTCTTCGGATTCAATCTGCGTCGGTTGCCTCAGTTCGGCGATATATTCCTAGTCGGGACGTACCCATCGTCGCAATACAATGCGTTGCAGGTGACCTTTAAGCGTAATCTTTCAAAGGGGCTTACTTACAACTTCAACTATACCTGGGCCCACGCGATCGACGATGTTGTAGGATTCTTCAAGGACTATCAGGATGAGTTCAATACTCATGGCGAGCGGGCAAGCAGCGATCAGGATATTCGACACAATTTCACCTTCGACGCCAGCTATAATATTCCCATCAGTTCCTGGTGGAGTGGCGCGCCGAAACGGATAGCCGACGGCTGGCAGATCTCAACGATCTCACAGTTTCGCACGGGCTTGCCGGTAAATGTTACGAGGCAGGGCGGCGTATTTGGCGGATTTTCGCTTCGCCCAAATATCGTCCCGGGGGTTTCTACTCGTTGTCCAAATTTCAGCGTGCCTGAATGCCAATACAATGCCGCAGCATTTTCTGACCCGGGCGGATTCACTCCTGGCAATGCTCCGAGAAATTTCCTGCGGGGGCAAGGGTTCAAACAGGTGGATCTTTCGCTATCTAAAAATACTAGAATCACGGAAGGCACATCACTCATGCTTAGAATGGATGTTTTTAATATGTTCAATTTCGTAAATTTTGCGGATCCTTCGGGGGGTCTGACTCCGGGAAGTACACCAAACTCTCTTCGAGCGACGGCGTTCTTCGGAAGAAGCGTGTCGACTGTAGGCAATCAGCTCGGCGGGTTGCTTGGGTTTGGGGGGCCGCGGCAGATTCAGCTTTCGGCTAGATTTAGTTTCTAGGCGTCAAAAGTGGTACCACAACGTAATTCCTAATTTAGATTCGCTTTGCGGCTTTTGTGGGAGGAAGCTTGGCTCCCGCAAAAGTCGCAAAGACGGATGTTGTCCAAGGAAGAGACCTGATGATGCGAATGAAGACGATTTCGGTACTGGCTGTTTTTTTCTGCGTCACCGGCGTTTTTTCTGGTGTGTTCGGGCAGGTAAAACTGCCCGAAAGTTCGATCAGGACGATCTACGTTTGCCCTTCGTCGCATTACGATTTTGGTTTTGTCGATCCGCCGAATGCTATACGCGAAAGGGCAGCTCGGCACATTGATGAAGTGATCCGGATGGGTGAGACGGACCCTGATTTTCGGTGGACGATCGAAAGCGTTTGGCAGGTCAACGAATGGCTGAGACGGCAGCGGAAGCCGTCTTCCGTTCTGCCGCCGGACAACGAGAAGATCGCCCGGCTGATGAATTTGATCAAGTCGGGCCGCATCGCACTTTCGACTTCGTGGGGCAGCATGCACACGGATTTTATGGGTGCGGAGGAGCTGAACCGGATCAATTACGATTATGTAAAGCTCAAGAGCACGTACGGCGTTGAGTCGGAGGTCGCATATATGAACGACGTGCCTGGCCATCCGATGTCGGTCGCGTCGGTGCTGGCCGGCGGCGACACGAAATACCTGGTCACGGGTGCGAATACGTTTATTCAGAATGCGACTTCGCTTGCCCCGGGAAAGGTCCCGTTCTACTGGGAAGCCAAGGACGGGAGCAAGGTGCTGCTTTGGATAAGCCAGGGAAATCGCGGTGCGTATGTCGAGGCATTGACGCAGTATTATCTCGATCCATACACGCTCGACCCATATACGAACCGCAGGCCATTCGATATGTTCAATCCTACGCTGATCGGAAAGAAGACCGATCTCGAGATAATGGAAATGGGCGTGACCGACCTGCTCAACACGTACAACAAAGCCGGCTACAAATACGACGCCGTGATGGCGATGTATGCGCATGATTTTCTCGAACCGAGCAACGTCGCGAACCTCGAACGCGCCGTAAGAATGTGGAATGCCGCGCACGACGAGGTGAAGATCAAGATCGCCACGTCGGCCGAGTTTTTCAAATACATCCAGGCGAAATACGAATCACAGATCCCGACCTATCGCGGCGAATGGTCCGGCCTTTGGTCTGAGGCCAAAACGGCAAGCCCACGAATAAGTGCGGCCGCCCGATATGCTCACGATCATGCACCTGCGGCAGAATCGCTCTGGAGCGCGCTGTCCATGACGCGACGGCTGCCTTTTCCCGTCGGAAATTTCTCTGAGATCTACGATCTGATGTTCACTTACGACGAACACAGCGGGGCGGGAAATACGGGCTGGCCTCAGCTTAACAGCAGTGTCCCGCTTGCAGAACAGAATCGCGAGTACGTGGAGTTCACTGGCAAGGCAAAAGCGGAAACGGACCGCCTTCTATCCACCGGGATCAAGGTCATTGCACAGGCATCGCGGTTCGACACCGTTGCTTCGAGCTCCAACACCAACATGGTACCGGCCGTCGTTTACAACGCGTCGTCGTGGGAGAGAAATGATGTCGTGCGCCTAAAACCGCCGAGCGAAGGAAAACGTATTGCGGCAATAAAGGACCTCTCGACGGGTTCGGCTGTTGTTTTTGATACGGACGAAGATGGCGAAGTTGTGTTTGTCGCCAAGGCCGTTCCTTCGATGGGCTATAAGACGTACCAGGTTACGTCCGAAGAAGGCAAACCTGTGACAACCTTGCGGAACATGCCAGGAATGGCGACCTCAAACAGTAAGTTCTCCGTTGAAGTTCGATCCGACGGCACTCTAAAAAGTATTCGCGATATCGCGGCAGGCCGTGAGCTTGTGAGCAATTACGGCGAGCTGCCATTTAACGACCTACTCCGGGTCGAGGGCTCTGATGCCTCAAAGGTTGCCTATCCGATAGACCCGAAAATAAGCGTCAGGAAAGGCGTCCGAATGACCGAGATCACAGTCGCGCGCGAGCGTTCACTTTTTCCGGTAACGCGGATCACGCTGTATGACGATCTTGACCGTGTCGAGCTTCACAACGAACTTGACCCCGCGAAAATGCCGTTTGCGGGCGGCAACAACGGATGGCACGATTCGTATTATTTTGCATTTCCGTTCAATGTTTCGAAGGTAGGTTTGAAGGTAATGCGCGGCGGGCAGAAATGGTTCGAGACGCTTCCGGACGACTATCTGCCGGGTGCGAGGTGGGATTCGCTTTCGACACAGCATTTGATCGGACTGACTGATGGTAGAGCAACCGCGCTGGTAGCTCACCGGCAAGCTTATCACTGGATCTTTCCCGGATTTGTTTCAACGAAATTAAGGCCGAAAGGGGCAGCCTCCGAATTTCCCGCGATCTTCACCGGCAAATTTCCGCTACCCGAGGCCACACTTTATTCACGGGCAGTTCGGCAGGGAAGCCAGGCCGATACGCACGATCTCGGGATCATAAATATACCGACGGTCGAACCGGGCGTCACTGGAAACATGGTGTTTGAATATGCTTTTGCTGGAGGCGAATCTTTCGACGTCGAGCGCGCATGGAGAATGGGAACAGACTTTGACCTGCCGCTTTGTGCCCAGTATGTCGATTATCGGCCTGTCGATCTGACGCGAAGCTTTTTTAGTGTGGACCAGCCTAATGTCGAGATCCTAGCGGTCAAGAGCCTTTCGGAAAACGTGATCCGGGGCGAGGTGAGTTCTGCTCCGTTAGACCCGACAGTCACGAAGAGTTTTGTAATCCGGCTGCAGGAATTCGCGGGACGGGGAGCGAACGTCAAGGTTCAATTGCCCGTAAAGATCAAGAGTGCGGCGATCGTCAATCTCACGGAAAACAGGGTGATCTCGAGCGTCGATCAGATCTCACCACTGACTGTTGCGATAAACCCCTACCAGACATTATCGATAAAGATAGATATCGAATAGCTTTTCTTACAATAAATGAGCGGAATAAAGAGAAGAGATTTTCTTAAGACAGTTTCTGCGGCGGCCGCGGTGCCGGCCATTTTGAAAGCAGAAACCTCGGCGTTCCCGGTCGGACCGTTTTTGGAGGAAAGGTCGACCAGCCTGCCTGATATTCCGACGTGCGATTCGATGCGTTCGGTAACAATGACGCATAAATTCCTCGACTTGTATGCGTGGCCTGGATTGACCAATCAATGGGGCTGCGCTCAGGCGGCGATGGATGTCGTCGCCGTGCGAAGCATTGCATTCCCGCCGTACGCACAGGGAGAAATGAATGTGGCTCCGCTCGGTTCGGGCGGCGAACTTTTGACGGGCGTTTTATACATCGATGGCGAATATTTCACGTCGACAAAAACGCCGATCGAATTCGCCTGGCAGCCGGATCGGATCGAGCGAAAAACTCGTTACAAGGATCTCGAGATAACCAGTACAACGATCGTTCCGTTCAAGACGATGTCAGTCGCTATTAAATTCACCGTAAAAAATATTTCAAAGCGGCGTCGAAATACCGAGATAAAACTGGCCATAAACGGCGGGGCTTCAAAAGCCGTCGAACCATGGGGGCCATCGTCGCCGGGAGAATTTGATAATGCGCGAACGATCGACAAATCGCGCAACGCAGTACTCTGCAAATCGATCCGCACCGAAGCGTGTGTATTGCAAGGGTCGTGGCCGGTCTCGGATCAGATACTGCCGTCATGGCTGGTGTACAACCTCGACCTCGCACCTAACGAATCAATGTCGGTCACCTTCGTTAACTCGCTTGGCGCGACCGCATCAGATGCGCAAAGAGATTTCGATTCGATCATCAATAACTTCGACGCTACCGCTAAGGCCACGTATGACGAATGGAATGCTGAGTTGCGGGCTGCGTTCACGCCCGGTAACTCGCGATTTTCTGGTTATCTGCCGACCTTGGTGACCGACGACGAATCGCTGAAGCGGCTTTATCACACGGCGGTGATGAGCGCTGTGTATTTCAAGCGGACGACACCGCATTCAGTTTACGGAACTACCTACGTAACGCTGATGCCGCGATATTGGGAGACGGCAACGTTTCTGTGGGACATTTCCTTGAGCGCAATGCTGCTCGCAATGCTCGATCCACAGATTCTGCGGCGGATGATGGAAACGTGGATGACGGTCGATGTCCACCAGCATTTCGGCACGGAGTTTTTGACAGGTGCAGGTATCGGCCCGTGGTATTCGGTGAACGACTTCGCAATGTCGCGAATGGCCAAGGAATATCTTCGCTGGACTGGCGACAAGGGATGGCTCGACAGAATGGTCGGTGGAAAAAAAGTGTTCGATCACTTGATCTCTTATGCTGAACATTGGCGCGATCTCGATACGAACAAGCACGGACTGGCCGATTATGGAGGCGTGAACAATCTTCTCGAGGCCGTCTCGAGTTATGTGCACGAGGTGGCCGGGTTGAACGCCGCGAATGTTTACAACTTGCGATTTGCGGCCGAGCTGTTGGATTTTAAGGGCGAGAACGATGGGGCCTCAGCGATGCGAACGGAGGCAACGGAACTTGGGCGTCGCGTACAGGAGCTTTATGTCGACGGCAAGGGCATTTGGCGATGCCGCCTGCCAGACGGCTCTTACAACGAAGTCCATCACTGCTATGATTTTGGTACGACATTAATGAACATCGGTGACCTGATGCCGCAAAAGCAGAAGACCGAGATGGTCGAGTTCTTTAAGCGAGAGCTGCAAACGCCGACGTGGATGCGGGCACTCTCGACACGCGATCTGGACGTTACATTCAGCATTCGCCCCGACCACCAGTGGACAGGAGCGTACACGGCTTGGCCCGCTTTGGCATTGAGCGGATTCTTTGTTGCGGGGGAGGTCGACGCTGCTTTTGAATGGATGAAAGGCTTGGCAAAGACCACACAACAGGGGCCGATCGCACAAGCACATTTTACGGAAGCATTTTATACTCCCGAAT
>JBDTZW010000448.1:0-5812 GCA_040004905.1 Acidobacteriota bacterium | reverse complement strand
GAATAAGAAAAAGGCCCAGGACATGGCCGAGGTCGGGATGACGACAGACGCCGATTATCTCGCGGCCCAGGTCGAAAGGGCGAACGCAGGCCAACAGAAGCTTGAGGCCGAAAGCGTCCTTGTTACTACCACGGCAGAATTGAATCTAACGCTAGGTGAAAAACCAGACGTCGATCACGAGATCGTCGGCGACCTGCAGGAGAAATATTTTCCAGTCGCGGCGCAGGACACGCTGATAAAAACGGCGTTGGAGAATCGTCCCGACTATCTGGCCGCTGAACTAGCCATCCAGAGCGGCAAGAGACAGCTAGAAGCGGTGCGGGATTTGAAGCTGCCCCGCGTTGAGGCCTTCGGCAGCGTTGGCTACAGCTCGCCCTACATCGCCAACGGAAGCTCGGACTATACGGTCGGCGTAAGCCTGAGCTATGCACTTTTTGACGCCGGTCGAAAGGAGCGCATCGGGCAGGCGGCCGAGGCCGAAACATCGGCCGATACCGAGAAACGGATCCTTGCGAGCCAGATAACGCTTGAGGTCGTCCGCGCACTTCAAAATTACAGAACTGCCCGGGCAGGGATCGAGGTCTCGATAAAGAGCATTGCTCAAGCCGAAGAAGCGTTGCAGATCGTGAAGGATCGATACAGCTCGGGGCTGTCCACATTTGACCGCGTGATCGGATCTGAAGCTGCCCTAGTTCGGGCGAAGCACAATCTACTTACAATCCGGTACGAATACTATGTTGGGTATGCGTCAGTGTTACTAGCCACGGGGCAGCTTCGCGATGTTCGGATGTTCGACTAAAAAGGATAGGGATATGAAGAAGACATTTATATTGATAGCCACTGCAATGGTCTTAACTGCCTTTACCGCGGCTTGCGGAAGGGTGAAGGCATCAAGCTCAAACCAGCCTCCAGCCTCCGACGTGAAAAACGTCAGCATAGTAAAAATAGCACAATCCTCTATCGAGGATTTTTATGAGGCGACCGGAACCGTAAGGCCGAGAACCACGACCCAGATATCGGCGAATGTGATGGGCCGGATCATCTCGTTCTCCGTGGCAGAAGGCGACACGGTTACGCGCGGCCAGGTTCTTGTCGAGATCGACAGTAGCGAGACTAGAACGCAACTGCGGAAGGCTCAAGCCGCCCTCGCCGAAGCTCAAGCATCGCTGATCGAGGTCGAAAGGTCTGTTGACGCCGGCGCCGCCGCCGTCCGTACATCGGAAGCAAATAAGCAGTTGGCCGAATCAACATTTGCCCGATACAAGGAGCTGTTTCAACGCGGCTCGGCCAGCGCACAGGAATTTGACGAAGCCCAGTCAAAGGTGAAGGCAGCGACGTCAGAACTTGACGGCGCGCGGTCAAACGTTCAGACGATCTTTGCGAAAAATAAACAGATCAACTCACGTATCGATCAGGCGAAAGCTGAGATCGCGAATACGAAAGTCCTGGAAGGATATTCAAAAATAGTTGCTCCTGTTTCGGGCATTGTCGTCAAGAAATTTGCCGAGCCCGGCGCGACGGCCTCACCAGGTTCGCCCCTGCTTGCGATCGAGGACATTTCGCAATACCGACTGGAAGCGGCTGTCGAAGAATCGCGTTCGAACCTCGTTCATATCGGCAACCGCGTGATGGTGCGGATCGACGCGCTCGGTGCGGGCGATATTAGCGGCACGGTGGCCGAGATACTTCCAACCTCGGATGCCGCAAGCCGAAGCTATACGGTCAAGATCGATATTTCAGCGAACCCGCTGATAAGGACGGGCCTGTACGGGCTTGCCCGCTTCCCGCTCTCACAAAAAGTGGCGATCACAGTGCCACAGACGGCCATCATTCGTCGGGGCCAATTGACCGGTATCTATCTGGTCGGGTCGGATGGGGTCTTGCATTTCAGGATAGTTACGACCGGTAAAACATCGGATGGAATGGTCGAGATGCTGTCGGGCGTCAATGAAGGTGACGAGATCGTGAGCTCAGATGTCGAAAGATTAAACGACGGCACAAAGGTCAGGTGAATCATGGGACATTTAGGCTTCGCGGGCAGGCTCGCAAAAACATTTATCAGGTCAAAACTGACGCCGCTTATTGTTGCCGCGTCCGTTCTGCTCGGCATCGGAGCGGTCTACTTGCTCCCGCGAGAAGAGGAGCCGCAGATCATCGTGCCGATGATCGACGTGATGGTTCAAATGCCCGGAGCGTCCTCGAAAGAGGTTGAGGAACGCGTCACCAAGCCTATGGAAAAATTGCTCTGGGAAATACCCGGAGTCGAAGACATCTATTCGACCTCATCACCTGGCGCATCTATCGCGATCGTCCGATTCAAGATCGGTGAGCCCGAAGAGGACGCGATCGTCCGTCTCAATCAGAAGCTCTACGCCAATTATGACCTGATACCGCCGGGGGCTTCGCCGCCGCTGGTAAAGCCTCGTTCAATTGACGATGTGCCCGTTTTAGCACTTGCGGTTTCGAGTTCCGTTTACGATCACTTTACGCTCCGTCGGATCGCGTCACAGATAGCCGACCATGTCAAAGAGGTTGACGACGTTTCCGAGGTCAAGATCATCGGCGGCCAGCGGCGGGCGATCCGCGTGCTGCTAAACGATGCTCGCATGTCGTCGAGAAACATTGCCCCCACTTCGATCACGCGGGTGATCGAACAGGCCAATCACCAACTCCCATCCGGGACGCTCTCGTCGCAAAACCGCGAGGCGATCGTCGAGACCGGTAATTTTCTGACATCGGCCGACGATGTTGGCAATATCGTCATCGGAGTTTTTAACGAACGCCCCGTATTCTTACGTGACGTCGCCGCCATTTCCGACGGGCCAGAAGAGCCTGCAGACTACGTGATGTTTGGCACCCGAGCCGGAAACGATCACGCGGCGCAAGTAGGCTGCGCCGGACAAATCGAGCCCGCAGTCACTATTTCGATTTCCAAACGAAAAGGAACCAATGCGATCACGGTCGTCGACCGTGTGCTCGAAAAAGTCGACGCCTTGAAAGGGCATCTTATTTCCAGCGACGTTACGGTCACGACGACGCGGAACTACGGTGAGACCGCGGCCGAAAAATCGAACGAACTTTTGCTTCACATGCTGATAGCGATCGCTTCGGTATCGGCATTGATCATGCTTGCTCTCGGGCTTCGCGAATCGGGCGTCGTCGCCATCGCGATCCCGGTCACGCTAGCGCTGACGCTTACCGTGTTTTATCTCTCGGGATACACGCTCAATCGTATTACTCTGTTCGCGCTCATCTTCTCGATCGGCATTCTCGTCGATGACGCGATAGTGGTCGTCGAAAACATCACTCGTCACTACGCGTTGCCCGGAAAGAGCAAATGTTCCATTTTCGAAACTGCCGTCGACGCGGTCGATGAAGTGGGTAACCCGACAATACTCGCGACTGTTGCCGTGATCGCCGCGATCCTGCCGATGGCATTTGTCACCGGCCTGATCGGACCCTACATGAGGCCGATACCGGTCGTTTCGTCGGTGGCTATGATCTTTTCGATGCTTGTCGCGTTTGTCGTTACGCCGTGGGCGAGCGTGCGTCTACTGAACAAAACGACGTCCGCAAAACACGAGATCCGCGTCGAAGGATTCACCACGCGACTTTATCGGCGTGTGATGAAGGCCATTATCATCGATCCTCGACTGCGATACGCGTTTCTTTCTGGGGTAGTTCTTCTGCTCCTGGGTTCGATCTCTCTTGTGTTCCTAAAACTTGTCCGCGTCAAGATGCTGCCCTTCGACAACAAGACCGAGTTTCAGGTAGTCATCGATATGCCCGAGGGCTCGACTCTCGAGCAAACCGCCGCCGCGACCCGAGATCTCGGCGCTTATATCGCCACGGTGCCGGAAGTCGTCAATTATCAGGAATATGTCGGGACTGCTGCACCGTACAACTTTAACGGACTGATGCGCCACTATTTCCTGCGACATGGCTCGAACGTTGCTGACATCCAGGTCAACCTGATTTCCAAAGACGACCGTTCGGCACAGAGTCATGATATTGCGAAACGGATACGGCCCGAGCTCCAGCAAATCGCGCTCAAATTCGGTGCGAATATCAAGATCGCTGAGGTGCCGCCCGGACCGCCGGTGCTCCAAACCATTGTCGCCGAGGTCTACGGTCCTTCATACGACAGGCAGATCGAGATCGCCCGCAATATCCGCGAAATACTCGAGCAAACCGAAGGTGTGACCGATGTCGATTGGCAGGTCGAGGACAACCAGACCAAGTACAGCCTCAAGATCGACAAGCAGAAAGCGGCATTAAACGGCATAACGGCCGAGCAGATCACGCAGACGATCCGTGTGGCCGTGGGCGGTTTGAATGTGGGCCTTCTGCACCTTCCCGAAGAAAAAGAGGACATATATATAAATCTCCGACTGCCTCGAGAGGATCGGTCAAGTGTCTCGGACATCGAGCACATCAAGGTCGCTGGCACGAGCGGCAATTTGGTCCCGGTTTCCGAGCTAGTCCACGTTCAGGAATTGACGAACGACAAAAGTATCTACCACAAAAATCTGATGCCGGTAGTTTACGTCACGGCGGATGTCGCAGGGGCGGTCGAGAGTCCGGTTTATGCGATCCTCGGTCTGAACGACAAGATCGACGCGATGAAGCTGCCAGAGGGCTATTCTCTCGAGCGATACGTTGCCAGTCAGCCTTTCCTCACTGACAGATATTCGATGAAATGGGACGGCGAATGGTACATCACTTACCAGCTCTTTCGCGACCTCGGTCTGGCCTTCGCCGTTGTGATGGTCCTAATTTACATCCTGGTAGTCGGATGGTTCCAGTCCTTCAAAACGCCTTTGGCAATTATGGCCGCGATCCCATTTTCACTGGTCGGCATCTTGCCTGCGCATGCTCTGATGGGAGCTTTTTTTACGGCACCATCGATGGTCGGTTTCATCGCCGGGGCCGGAATAGTCGTGCGCAACTCGATCATTTTGGTCGATTTCATCCGACTTCGAGTAGCAAACGGAATGCCGCTTGTCGAGGCCGTCGTAGACGCGGGGGCTGTTCGTTTTCGACCCATGATGTTGACCGCCGCTGCAGTGGTCGTGGGCTCATCCATTATGCTTTCTGACCCGATCTTTCAGGGTCTCGCGATCTCCCTAATGGCCGGCGAGATCGCGTCTCTGCTGCTGTCGCGAATGGCGGTGCCGGTTCTTTACTACATGATTGAAAGCGGCTCCGTCACAGTCAAATGAGAACAAATCCGTTGTGCAATGCCTCAGATAGCTGCCTATTGATAGCCATCGGCGAACAATCGCGCCGTGAACGGGCCCCTTTGATCTCTTTCGATACGCCCAGTGAACAGGGCGGATCGACGAGACTGTAGCTTTTTCCATTCCCCGAGGCTACACTCCGAGTCTGAATAGGGGAACGATGCCACAGTAAAGTGGCACAGGTGTCCCTTTAATACCCGTTACCGAATAAGACCCGGCTAGCGGATTTTTGTGGATCCGTGCCTTCAGCTATCTATTTTACTCTTGTATTTGCCTTTTCGGGCGGTTAAGTCATCATGCACCATCACGGACTGGCATTTGCAAGTGCAAAGAGCCGGGTTCTCGCGTTCCGCTCCTCCTTCCGGCCCTCAAAGGCGTCAATCTGCACCATTCGTAAGAGCCAAGATCGCCGGAAACTTTTGTTCACAACCGTCGCTAACGTTTCCATTTCTGCGAATAGCGAGAACTGCAACTACCTTCTAATAGACCAGTCCAGGCCGTTTTTGGAAAACCGAACGACAAACAAATGAAGATCAGTCATAAATTGATACTCAGCTTTCTTCTAGTCGGTT
>JBDTZW010000223.1:0-5812 GCA_040004905.1 Acidobacteriota bacterium | reverse complement strand
CATTGCGCGGCTCAACGGACTACTTAGGCGTCGGGAATGGTTCAAACGCGAAACCACATCGACCAAAACCTCAGATATCCTCACTATAAACGATAAGACGATCGACCTTGAAAATCTCGAACTCCGCTCGGGCGACGAGTTAGTCCATCTTACACTGATGGAGGCAAAACTTCTCCGTTTTCTGATCGAAAAGGAGGGAAAGGCGGTTTCGCGAAACACTATCCTCGAGGACGTCTGGGGATTACAGGAAGATACCGACACCCGCGCAATCGACAACTTCATAGTCCGTCTGCGCAAGCATCTTGAAAAGGAACCTAACGACCCCAAGATCCTGCTGACCGTTCGCGGCGTAGGATACAAATTTCAGCGGCCCGCCTCGGAATAGCTCGTCCTGGCAATAACCTTCACGCTCTCTCGCCACTTCTCATGCAGCTCGAATCGCCACATCTCGATCTCCTTCGACAGCATCCGAGCAAAAAATGAAAAATCCCGGTGAAAGCTCCACGCCGGAGCACCGAGATAAATGATCGCTGGTTTGTCCAGTATTTCGCGTCCGTCAAACAGGTTCGCTTCGCTCAGTTTTCCCTGTCGCCGCTGAAGCTCGATCTTGCGCCAATAATCGGCCACCTGAAAGACCATTTCCCGGCTGGGCGCCGTTTTCAGTTCGATGATCACTAACCGCCCGTCCTTGCGAAGCGCCAGCAGGTCGATCTTGTCGTTAGAGGTCCGAAACTGACTGTAGATGGGCGAAAGGATCAAATTGGCATCGAGCAGTTTTATATTGCGTTTCAGGATCGATTCGAGCCACGCCTCGGGCGATGACCGATAAAATTCGTGATGCTTGTTCGGAGTAGGCGCACATCGGTAATCCGCCATATCGTCTAAAAATTCACAAAGCGAATTCCACGATTCGTGTGTCAGCAGATGCCTGTCCTTATTCACGCCGAACCACGCCTTTTCCTTGCCTAGCAGCGACCGGACTCGGGCGAATGGCAGTCCCGCATACCGCAGCGTCTCGCCCTGCCGTGAATAAACAATATCGATCTCAGCGGGGGCGAGATCGATGATCTTTCGCGCCGTTTCACTTGGCTCGGCAGTTTCCGGGAGAAAGAGTTTTTTGGAACGCTCGCGCCAGAGTGAACTCATCGGCCGTGCGGTCAGCGGGGCCGCGTTCGTTTCGCCCGCGCTTTCTTTTAGCTCAAAAAAGTGAACCGTTTCACAAACCACGGGTTTCACTAGGGCGAGGAGTTTCTGAAGATTCCTCGCCGTTTTTGACGGGGCCGCGATCCATACGCGTCCTACCCGATTCGTTTTTCTAAGGTCCAATTTGACTTGCCAGAGCAAAGCGGTCGCGAGCAGGCTCTCCGGTGTTGCGGTGTCCGTGACGTCCGCCATCACGGCGTTCATTTGCCGACCCGCGTCCTTGAAAAAAATATGAGCGGTTCGGCCATTCTCTTTTGCCAGTGCAACGCGTACAAGCTTCGCATTTTCGACGCATCCTGCGATCGCCGCGGCTATCTCATTCGAGCGCTTAAGCCGCGCGATCTCGATCTCAAGGGTAAGCTCCTTCGCCGAGGTTCGCGGCACCAGGCGCAATTGCTCTCGCTTTTTGCCGAACGCTCCCGCAACGTCAAGCTCTATTTCGCCTTCGTTTTCGGTAAATCGATTCACGCGCCACGACAAAAATCCGCGGTCGTCGGGGATACCGAGCATGATCTTTTCGCCCGCATGCTCGACGTCGATCTCGGTTCGCGAAAGCGGGAAAGAACGTCCCTCTTCGCGGACCAGCAGCCATTCGAAATGGCCGTCGATCAGCGATCGTATCTCACCGGCGGTTTCGGCGGCGTTCACCATTTATATTTTTCGTCGAAGAATTTCAGCATTGATCTGGCCCAAGCCGCATAACCCGACTCGGAGGGATGAATGCCGTCCGCGAAAAAATCCGGCGGAACGTATGCGGGCTGATCGTAATAATAAACGCGGTCAAGCCCGGCGGTAAACTCCTGCGCGTTGGCCTGATGCATTTTGGAAAGCTCCCACAGGATCGCCTTGACCGGTTGAGGGATCGCCGGCGAGAGATTGATCGCCGGACAATTCGTGGTAAAGATCGTTGTCTCCGGACTTTTCTCGCGGAGCATCGTGATCAGCCGCAGCATTTCCCGCCGCCATTTTATGGGACTCGACAGCTTCATCACGTCGTTTCCGCCCAAGCCAAGCAAAATATAGTCGAACTGCTGGTCCGGCACGCGAGGCAGCAATTCTTCGATAGTTCGCTGGGCCGTGACTCCGCTTTTTCCGACCGCTGTCCACCTCACCGGCCTATTCAACCGCTCGGACAAGCGCATGGCAAATTGTCCTGCCAATCCCTTCTCATGTGTTTGGGCACCGAGGCCGGCAACGGTCGATTCGCCGAGCACCAGCAACTCGACGGCATCATCGCCAACACCTGAAACCCCGGTCGTCTCGCCAACCGCGTCCGGCAAAAGACCTACCTTTCGACGCGTGTATTGTCCTTGCAGATATAGTAAAGGAGAGATCGGCAGTATCAGAGCTCCCCCAACTATGAATTTCGCCTGCCATTTCCGAATGCCCATAGTTCGTTCGCATCGAATAAAAAATCGATATGATAAACTTCGAATACACGAATGTTTTTGTCAAATCCCGCCAAATCGTTTCTCGCTTCGGCCCTTATTACGACAGTTTGTGGAGGCTGTGGATTTTTCAAGAATTACACGGGAAATGCGGTCCCGGCTCGCGAGACGGGGAACACGGTACCGTTTTCGGTCAAGGAACCCGAGGTCTACCAGGCGCAGTTCGTCACGACCGCCGGAGATATCTCGACCGTTTCGTTTTACGCGAGGAAGGGTGAAAATTGGCGATTGGATCTGAATTTCGGCTCGCCGAATTCCGTATCGATCATCAGAAGCGACAAGGTTTATTCGATATCCCCTGCCCGAAAGGTTTTCGCCGAGATCCCGTCGGAGCAGGCATCCCCTGATCCCGATTTCGTGCAGGAGATGACAGCAGGATTGCTGAGTCAGTCAATAACGGCAAAATTCGAAAGCCTTGACAGCGACGGCGCGCTCACAAAATATCGCGTGTCTCTTGGCGAAAACAGCGAGAGCGAAGCGATAATTTATTTAGACGAAACTGTGGGGATCATTACTCGCGAAGAGTTTTTCAGCCTTCCGCGAAAGACCCACAACGATGCTCCTCAGTTTATATATGAAGTGAGAGAGCTTAAGACTGAAGTCGATGACAGCTTGTTCGCGATTCCGGCGGAGTTAGAGAAAGTGTCTTGGAACGAATACTCAGCCGCTCCTAGACAACCGAAATGACCGAAGATCAGGAAATAATCATAACGGACGAGCATCGCGACTATGCGGCGGATGTGCTGCACAACTTGCCTTTCGCAAAGCTCCTTGGCATGCGGCTTGTTGATCTAAGATTGGACGAGGCCGTCATGAAGATCGAGATGCGAGATTATCTCCGCCAGCCGAGCGGCGTCCTTCACGGCGGCGTCACCGCAACTCTGATCGACACGGCGATGGCTTTTGCGGTCCGCACGCGGCTTCCCCAGGAAGAAGCGACAGCCACGATCGACCTGACCGTTCATTACCTCCGCCCCCATGTGGAGGGCGTCGTGACCTGCACCGCAAAGGTGGTCCGCGCAGGCAAGAGGATCTTCACCGTTTCAGCCGACGTCGTCAACGACCAGGGAAAGCTCGTCGCAACGGGAATATCCACGTACACAAGAATCTAGATCTCGCGATCGACTTCGATCGTCTCATGGAACAGCTTAAAAAATTCGCCAAATATTTCAAGCCCTACAAATGGCACATCGCCGGCGGGATCTTTTACATTCTTGTGTCCATGGCTTTCGGTTTGCTGATTCCATATTTGATCGGCGAGGCGATCGATGACCTGAACGCGCAGGTTACCTGGAACAAGGTGCTCTACTATCCGCTCATAATTCTCGGCGTCAATTTTATGAGCGGCATTTTTCTGTTCCTCCAGCGAAGAACTCTGATCAACGCCTCGCGGCATATCGAATTCGACATGCGCGAAGATTTTTACGCGGCGTTGGTCGATCAGCCACTCGGGTATTTTCATGAGCATCGCGTCGGCGATCTGATGGCCCGGGCGACCAATGATCTTGCTGCGATTCGGCAGATCGTAGGACCGATGATCCTTTATAGCTTCCAGGCGATATTCGCGCTCGCTATCTCGCTCCCGATCATGCTCAACATCTCGGTCAAGCTCACTTTGCTGCTGCTGATACCGATGCCCCTCGTCAGCCTGACGGTGAAATATCTGGGCGAGCAGATCCATCGGCGTTTCGAAAAGATCCAGGAATTTTTCTCGGACATCACGGCCCGCACCCAGGAAAACCTGACCGGTGTCCGCGTCGTCCGCGCATACGCTCAAGAGGAATCAGAGATCGAGCAGTTTCAGGTTCTGAATCATGGATACGCCGATCAAAATCTCCGCCTGGTAAAATTTGCGGCCGCGATGCGTCCGATGCTCTTCTTTTTCATCGGTCTTGGGTTCGTTATCATCGTCGCGGTCGGAGTTCCGATGGCGGTCCGGGGCGAGATAACAGCCGGCAATTTCACGTCGTTCATTTTGTATCTGCAGCGGATGATCTGGTATCTGATCGCCCTCGGCTACGTGGTCAATCTTTACCAACGCGGCACCGCCAGCCTCAAGCGATTTAACGCGATCCTCGAGGCCCAACCGGCTATCACCGACTCCACCGAGGCTCATCCGCCGCCTCCAATTAAGGGTTCCATCGAATTTCGCGATCTGACCTTCGCTTACAACGGCGATCCGGTCCTTAAGAACATCAACCTAATGATCGAGCAGGGAATGACCGTCGCTTTCGTCGGCAAGACCGGAAGCGGCAAATCCACGTTGGTCAGCCTGATCCCGCGTCTGATGGACGCGCCCGAGGGTTCGGTTCTGCTTGACGGAACGCCGGTCCGCCAATTTCCTCTCGCACAGCTTCGGCGCTCGATCGGATTCGTTCCGCAGGAAACATTTCTTTTCAGTGATACCCTCGGGGAGAATATTGCCTTCGGAGTAGAGTCAGAAACGGCCGTGGCAGCTGCGGGCTCAAATGGAAAAGAGAGCGACGTTGATCCGCGCCCGCTAGATATTTCGTCCTCGACTCAGCGACTGCGCAGTTCAATTTCAGTAGAGAAGGCGGCCGACATCGCAGGTCTTGCCGATGACATCAAGGAATTTCCGGGCAAATACGAGCAGCTTGTGGGCGAACGAGGCATTACCCTGTCGGGCGGACAGAAACAGCGAACGGCGATCGCTCGTGCCGTGATGCGCGACCCGCGCATATTGATACTCGACGATTCTCTCTCGGCGGTCGATACTTACACGGAGGAAAAGATCCTGCACAATCTTCGCGACATCCGCTCCGAACGGACGACGCTGGTCGTTTCGCACCGCGTCTCGACAATTCGCGATGCTGACCTGATCTGCGTTCTGGAAAACGGTCGGATAATCGAACGAGGAACCCATGATGAGCTACTCGCCATCGAGGGCGAATACGCGGACCTGTACGAACGCCAACTCCTCGAAGAAGAGCTCGAAGCAACGGATTAAACTAAAAGCTTTATTTATTTAAAGGTCTGACATTGCTTCATGTCGCCTGTTTGCATGCCTCTGGCAAACCATGACATCCGTTGTTGGGCCGAACCGTGGGTAAAGGTTTCGGGCTGGACATAACCCTGATGTTTCTTCTGGATCATGTCGTCACCGACGGCCGAGGCCGCGGTCAGGGCTTCCTGGGCATCGC
>JBDTZW010000246.1:0-5822 GCA_040004905.1 Acidobacteriota bacterium | reverse complement strand
TGGAAGGTCTGACAGGTTATCACTTCCTTACAAACGTGAGGCGTCTGGTACGGCCGCTTATCACACAGAGAACTGATACTGTCGCGATCCCTGGCAATCGTCCTGCAGGATTCCAGAAGGTGTATGAAGAATAGTTTTTGAAGGTTGTCTTGAGTCGTAAACAAAAATGGCGAACCGTCCAAGAGGAGGTCGCCATTTTTGCCTCAGCGGGCAAAATTATTTTGCTTGCGGCCAATATAGACTCGGTAAAGAAGGAAGTCAATTATGTCGGCAATAAACTCCGCATTTCGCTATCTCGAAGACATTCCGGTTTCCGAAGAACAGCTTGAAACAATACGTACAATTCTGTATGCACCGCACAGCGAAGCATTGGAGTTAATTGAAAATGAGGCGATAGACGCGTCCAGGATCGACGATGGTCTTGAGCATTAAGTTAATCGTCGATTCTAAACTTGATCTGGCTTTAGGCGATCCGCGCAATCTGGACAATTACGTCGCTAACGCTTCTAAGGGCTACTTTTAAGCCCAAGGATTTGGCCCGTCGCGTGATCGCCTGCAACTGGGAATGTCTTGTAAAGCGAAGTCTCGGATGCCATAATCCGAGTCATCCGTAAATGTTGGCTGCTGCGATGCTAGGGAATTCGTTCATCACCATTCAGGACCACTTGTTGTCTCGACGATTCACCGATCTCGCCTGTGTTGTTCTTTTCTTCAGTCTTCCCCTAGCCGCTATGGCTGAAAGGCTTCCTGTAAAGACTTATACGGTCGCCGATGGTTTGCTTCAGGACCGGGTCACAAAAATAAAACAGGACTCCCGGGGCTTTTTATGGCTTTGCTCGGCGGAAGGAGTATCGCGTTTTGACGGCTACGAATTTACGAACTTCACAACGAGGGATGGCCTGCCCGCTAGTCGTGTAAACGACGTTCTCGAAACTAAAAATGGCGTGATCTACGTTGCAACCGACGGCGGTCTGGCCAGGCTAAATCCGACCGGGCTTGCCGAATCAAAGGACAATCCTCTTTTCACGATTTTCCTTCCGGACGGTCAGCCCGTAAATATTCTTACCTTGTATCAAGACAAAAAGGATCAGATCTGGGCGGGCACAACCGGTGGACTTTATAAGGTGACAGAAACGGACGGGATCGTGTTTGAACCTGTTCCTTTGGGTGAACCGCTGAAGACAGGCAAGGCCGAGACTGGTCCGAACTCACTCGCCGTCAAAGCGATTCTCGAAGACCATTACGGCACGCTTTGGATCGGTACTTTCGGAAGCGGTTTGTTTCGCCTTTCGCAAGACGGTAGCGTCCGGCGTTACATCGCTTATGACGATGGGTTTGGTGACAACAAGATCACCGACCTGCTGGAAGCCCGCGACGGCCGGCTTTGGATGAGTATGCGCAGCGATCAGGAAGGCGGCGTGTGTCTGCTCGACGAGGCGGACGAAGAGAAGCCGGTAAGAAAATGCTACACGACGAAAGACGGGCTTGGATCAAACTGGGTCCGCGAAATGGTCGAAACGAGCGACGGCCAGTTGTGGCTGGCGACTGTTCCCGGTCTGTGCCAATGGCAGGGCGAAGGAAGCGCATCCGTTTGCAAAACCTATACGGCGAAAAACGATTTGTGTGACGACGTTCTTGCCCTCGCCGAAGATAAGGACGGAAATCTATGGAGCGGTTCTCAATGCGGTGCGAAAAAGATCGTCCGTTATGGATTCACGACGTACACTTCAGCCGACGGATTAGATTCAAACCAAATCAATTCGATCTTTGAAGACTCGGTGGGCCAGTTCTTTGCTACCACTTATGCTAAGAAGCTCTTTGATAACACTTATCCAAAGAGCGGACTCTTCATCGCGCGATTTAGGGACGGCAGATTTTCTCTCGTTAAATTGCGCCTACCAAATTATGTCGACTATTTTGGCTTTGCGTGGCAACAAACCATCCGACAGGATAGGGCCGGAGCGTGGTGGATTCCCACCGGGGTAGGGCTTTTTCGTTCTCCGGATCGCACGAGTTTTGAAGATCTTTCCCACGCGACGCTCGAAAAGATCGAAACGGGTGCTAAAGGCCTTGAGGTTTTCCGCCTATTTGAAGATTCGCGCGACGACATCTGGATCCTAACCACCGGAGACGCCCATGAACTCCTACGTTGGGAGCGATCGAAAAACATCTGGCACGATTACACCGAGCAAGTCGGATTGTCGGGATATCGTTTTGGCTCGGCTTTGATCGAAGACAGCCAGGGAAACGTCTGGATCGGTACGGACAGCAACTTTGGCGACAGCGCTTTGGTTCGTTACCGCAATGGAGAATTTCGCGTTCTAACACCCGCTGATGGATCTCCGTCGGACGGAGTTCTGGATCTATTTGTTGACAGTCACCAACGGCTTTGGATCGCATCGGCCAACCAGGGATTGTGGCGACTCAACGAGCCAAACAGTGACAAGTTTGAATTTGTGAAATATACGCCGTCCAGTGGTTTGACAAGCATTTCCACGGCCACCGTTACCGAAGACGAATTCGGGCGGATCTATGTTGGTACGCGGCGCGGCATTGACCGCCTGAATCCGGACACAGGACAGATCGAAAGCTTTACTACCGCCGACGGTTTGCCGACGGGTTTTGTCGAAGTTTCTTACCGGGACCGAAAGAATACCCTATGGTTTGGAACGCACGAAGGATTATCTCGTTTTGTTCCCGAACCACCGCGCACACGCAATCCTCCGAATGTCTTGATAATGGGTTTGCGGGTAAACGGTGAATCACAAAGTGTGTCGGTTCTGGGCGAAAGCACAATTCCAAAGCTCAAACTGAATTCCGACCAAAAACAAGTCAGTGTGGATTTTCTCGGACTCGGCGCGAGTCCGGGAGAAAAGCTGAAATATGAATATCGTCTTGGAACTTCTGAATGGTCAGAAACCGCGGAGCGAACAATAAATTTTGCCAGCATCGCGTCGGGTGATTCCCAAATCGAGATCCGCTCCATTACTGCCGATAGACTCTACAGCCGACCTGCGCTTATCTCATTGCATATCGATGCGCCACTCTGGCAGCGCCCCTGGTTCATAGCGGCGTTGGTCGCGATGATGGTGTTCATGATCTATCTTTTGTACCGTTTTCGGTTATCGCGCGTGCTCGAGGTTGTGAATATAAGAATGCGCATCGCCACCGATCTGCATGACGACATCGGAGCGAATTTGACTAAGATAACCATACTAAGTGAGGTCGCCCAGCAGCGGTTAGAACACGACGCCGACGGAAAAACCAATGGCAAAGAAAATTTGCTTGGCTCGGTTGCCGAAATTTCGCGTGAATCCGTAGCGTCGATGGGGGACATTGTGTGGGCAATTGATCCAAAGAAAGACAGCTTGATCGGTTTGACGCGACGAATGCGACGATACGCGGAAGAGATCTTGGAACGCCGGGACATTCATCTGGAGTTCAACGCACCGGTAGTCGAACCGGACCTAAAGCTCGGTGCCGATCTACGTCGCGATCTCTATCTGATCTTTAAGGAAGCCGTAAATAACATCGTGCGTCACTCAAAAGCCGCCAAAGTCACAATTGATTTCCGTTTGGTAGGTAAGGAATTGGTTTTGCAGATCAGCGACGACGGCATCGGTTTCAAGACGGACGGTGAGTACGATGGCAACGGTTTATCGAACATAAACAAAAGGGCGACGGACCGTGGCGGAGAGTTGGAGATCGATTCGACGTCCGGCGTCGGAACCAGAATTATTTTGCGGGTCAAGGTAAGGTCCGCATGGTCCTGGAAATAAATTTTCTACCTGCATGAACGCGTAGGATAGGAAGGCGTACCGTTCAGGCTACACTTGTTAGACACTCACACAACACGATGTCGAATCTCGCAGAAGAGCAACTTGGGACAAATGGTGCGATCAAAGTTGCCATCATCGAGGACCTGCGCGATGTGCGCGAAGGTTTGGCGATGCTGATAAATGGCACTAACGGTTTTTTATGTGTCGGAAGTTTTCGTTCGATGGAAGAGGCTCTCGCGAAAGTAGGCCGTGAACGTCCCGATATAGTTTTGACTGATATCGGTTTGCCGGGAATGGACGGTATCGAAGGTATCAGGATATTGCGTGAACAGTTTCCCGACCTACCATGCCTTGCTCTCTCGGTTTATGACGATGACGAGCGTATCTTTGCCGCTTTATGTGCCGGAGCGATCGGTTATCTGCTTAAGAATACGCAGCCCGCCCGGCTTCTCGAATCTCTGCGCGAAGTACAGGCGGGAGGCGCTCCGATGTCGCCCGAAGTTGCACGCCGCGTCATCACTTTGTTTCAACACTTCACCCCGCCGAAAAATGCATCCTACCATCTGACCCCGCAGGAAAAAGAATTGCTCAAGAAGCTCGTCGAAGGACACAGCTACAAAACCGCCGCATATCAGCTCGACATCAGTATCCATACCGTTTCATTCCACTTGCGCAATGTCTACGAAAAACTCCAGGTCCACTCGAAATCCGAAGCCGTAGCAAAGGCGCTTCGCGAGCAAATTGTCTGAGAGTTCCCCAATCCTCTCTTTTCTACCCGCATACACTCGTAGTTACACTGCCCGCCGGAATTGCATAAAGTTCAAAACGTCAAATTAACGTAGTGTGGTGGCGAGGGATTTGATCGGACGGTTTTCCCTAGACTGCCTTCAGAAAATAAGTGATATGAAAAAAGTAATCTCTGCGGGGAGCCGAGATGATCATTTGTCAAATAGCTGACCTTGGCGTCGTTTACCGGGGCAACGATGGTCGAATACTCCGCCACCAGTTTTGCCGGGTTCCGGAGGGCAATGTTAGAGCGAACTGAATGCCCTGATGGAGCGTTACATAGTATTGTGTTCGCGCTAGGAGGCGTTTTATGTCAGGTCCAACCGCAGATACTGCGGATCAGAAAACCGCGTTGGCTATCGCAGATACCTTGGAAAAGGCTGGAACGGGAGTTTGGCCGTTCATCGATCCCAAAGACTTGGCGGATTCTTTAAGACAAAGGATCCTAGCTCCGACAAAAATCAACCAGGCGACCATGCCTGCTTGTGCCCCAGCGGCAATAGCTGTTAATTTAGCTATCCACAAACCAGTTCTCTTTGCGGAAGCCATCTCAGGATTATATCGACAGGGCTTTGCCTTCTTGCCCGGGATCGGGTTCGATGGCGACTGGCTTGTCGCGTCTGAACGTTTGAGGAAAACGAACTACAATACGATCTTAGGCGTAAGATCTCCCAAGGAACAACCGGCAGCCGATTGGATCTTACTAAGTTCAATTCGTAATTCCGAGAGCTGGCTTAATATCTACTGGGGTTCGGATTGGCCATTCGGCTGGATAAGCGGAATGACTCTCCCCTCTACTTTTGAAAAGTGGTTGCATGGTGTCGGTTACACTCGGAGCGTAAATAAAACTAATCTTCTATTCACCAAAGACGCACCGGATCTGATGGAAGCCAGCGATTTGTTTGATAAAGGCTGGCGAGTTTTCATTTTTGTTAACGCCAATTGCCTAAAGAAAAGGACCCAATCGGACAGGTCCGTGACTCCGGATCACTATATTCCCCTGATCAGCAAGGTAACCTTAGACACGCACCCGAATACTGGAGGAGCCTTAAACCAGAACGCCTTGTTTACCCCCCAGTGCGTTAACTTTCTCACCTGTAGCTGGGGAAAACCACAACGTGTACCGGCGGACCAGTACCTTCCCCTATCGATAGCGGATTTCTGCAAGAACTTTTACGGTTTTGTGGCGGCCATAGATTGAAACAGCAGGATTCCAGAAGGTTTATGAAGAATAGTTTTTTAATATCATTCTAATTT
>JBDTZW010000422.1:0-5827 GCA_040004905.1 Acidobacteriota bacterium | reverse complement strand
CCTTAACACAAACAGCGACCTACGGGAGCGATCCCGCGGGCAACATGACTATCAAAGGCGAGGGGTCTAATTTCTGGCGTTATGGCTGGGATTGGGAAAACCGGATGACGATGGCTGCGACCCGCAAAAACAACGTCACCTACAAATACGACGCATTAGGCCGTCGGGTCCAAAGGGTGTTCGGCTATGGCAAGGAAAACACCAAGTTCATCTATGACGGCGAGGATGTGCTGGCGGACGATAATTCCGGCACGCTGACAAAATATCTCAACGGCCCGGGGATCGATAACAAACTCCGCTCGACAAACGGTTCCAGCGTCAATTACTTCCTTTCCGATCACCTGGGAAGCACGACCGGGTTGACCGACCCTAGCGGAAACTTGACCGCTTCAAATTCCTACGATTCGTTCGGCAACGCCTCGAACGCAGCTTTTCCGAGCCGATACCAATTCACCGGCCGCGAGACGGACAACTTCACCGGGCTCCAATACAACCGTGCCCGCTGGTACGACCCCAACATCGGCCGTTTTATATCAGAAGACCCGATCGGCCTCGGCGGTGGAGATATCAATCTCTACGGATATGTGGGAAACCATCCACTTATGTTTCGCGATCCGTCAGGGAAGATCATTCCCGTTCTGGTGGCGGGAGCCGCCCTCGCAGTTCTAATACTTGCGTCACCGACTCCGATTAACGCTCCCGGACCGCACGACAGAATATACTATCCTAACAACCCGCTTATTCTAAACGCAGCGGGCGGGGCGGTATGCGGTTACGCGTTCAAGACGGTGGTCGGACCGGCAATAGGAAAGCTCATAGGTGGATTAGGTTCTGACGTAATCGAAATTGGCGTTTCAGGCGGTCCAAATGAGGTGATCGCGCCCACCGTTCCACGTGTGCCTAGTTTCCTAGGGCAAGAGTCTGGTCCCGCAATTGGGATTCCAGAAGGCGCAAATCCGGGACCAGTCGTAAATCCAGGTGGCAAAACGACTGGCTTCGGTTATAGCGGCGGCACGGGTGGGGGAAATGGACTAAGTCCTAAAGTCACCTCGGTGCGGGTGATGGATGCTACGCTACCGAAGGGGCCTTCACCTGGTTATCCTAACGGATACGTCAATTATATGAACGCCGCGGGTCAAGCAGTTGATCCGATAACGGGTCAAACAATTCCGAAGGTTTCACCTTGGTGGCACATACCACTGGGTCAATAAAAATTAACTTATGGATTCTTTAACAGTTTTAGAGGGAAAGAAATTAGATGCGGTTATGTTCGTTCAGGATTACCTGCAACTCCAATTAGAGAGCTTTCTTGTCACCTATCTGTCCTTTCCCCATGTCATCCGCGAAGACCATACTCATGTTTTTGGCGATGCGGAATATCGAAACAGAATCTGCGAATTTATTGGTGAGGTCGTCTCGAGCGTTACATATGTTGCGGACCAGACGTTCTCACTTGATTTTTCTGGCAAAAAAATCGAATGCTCCTTATCGCCGGATGTACGAATATCTCCCGAGATAGTGACCATTCGCCTAGAGAATGGCGATATGATCGTCTTCTGATATCTGCTACGCGGAAGATTTGTAGAGGATTCCATAACCCAGTCGGAGAATAACTTAGTGTCTGACCTGCGATTCTGCGATTTTCACGACTGGTCTGGCAAATGCTCCGGCAACATTGACCGCTACAAATTCGTACGATTCGTTTGGAAATGCCACCAATTCTGGCTTTCCGACCCGCTATCAGTATACACGCCGCGAAAAAGACTCATTCACCGGCCTCCAATACAACCGTGCTCGCTGGTACGACCCGAACATTGGCCGTTTTATATCAGAAGATCCGATCGGCTTCGGCGGCAGAGATATCAATCTCTACGGATATGTAGGTGACCATCCTACGATGTTCCGCGATCCGTCAGGAAACATAATCCCAGTATTGGTTGCGGGTGGTGTTATTGTCGTGGTCCTCATATTGACCTCACCAAGTTATGTGAATGCTCCTGGCCCAGGTGATCCAGTTTATAATTCACAGAGTGATTTGGAGGCGAATGCGTTAGGTGGGGCCGTTGGAGGAGTTGTTGCGTCGAAAGTGCTCGGTCCAGTTCTTGGAAGAATACTTGGCTCCCTCGCATCGAGAATATTTTCCGAAGAAGCTCCGATCGCCTGTGAGGCTTTTGGGGATGCTGCTACGAATAGCGTTGGAAAGGTTTTCAAGTCATTTACGCCACACAATTTCCGAGCCAATTTAGGAGAGTTCACAGGTGAGTTGCCTGCGGATGCTCAAGCACACCATGTTTTTGCTCAGAAATTTCGACCTCGATTTGAGGATGTCGGCATCAATATTGATGATCCTCGTTTTGGCTCCTGGTGGGAGACGGCATCGCATCAAAGCAATGGATATCAGTACAATCTGGAGTGGGAGCGATTTTTAAGGACTAATCCGACTCAAAATGAAATCCTTAATTTTGGTCAGGAGATTACGGGCCGTTACGGCCTTGTTATCAATTATTAAAAAGGCTGTTTTATGGATATCAAGGACTTTTTCGAATTGGGTAGCAAACTTGTTTCGTCCACAGTTCAGGCCCACCCGATTGGTCTAAGGCCAACCGGCAAATTGGATGATATCGGAGATGCATACAGACTTCTCAAGGGTGAGTTTGCATCCATTCAATTTCCGGTGACTTTCAGACAGGAATACGGAACGAGATTATGTGATGCTCTCGATACTGGATACCCCGGATTGTATCTGATTTCCAACCGGATGAAATCTGCGCTTGAGGCAGCCGAGCTAACTGGATGGACGACGTTTCCTATTCGGCTTTTGGACAAGCAAGGTAATGACATTGACGGATATCAGGGTTTCTCGGTGACGGGAAGATGCGGGCCTATCGACGTATCGAAAAGCCAAATCATCGAGAAACGTTTAGTACCCAATGGTCCTCTGTGTATTTACTACAAGGGCCTTCATGTGGGATTGGATCGATGGGACGGAAGGGATTTCTTCCTTCCCAAGCGTAATTACGGAACCATAGTTACTACAAAAGGGGCAACTATTATCAAATCTAGTAGACTGACAAATATTCGGCTGACAAATTTAACGGACATTGAAATAGGTGAGATGACAGCAAACCTAATCCGCTCCAAATCCAAGATGCCTTAATAAGATAGAACTTCTGAGTTCGAATACAATGCTATTCGTAGACCTGACGGACGAAGAGAGACAGATTTCGGATTCGATAGAAGTATGAGGCCGTCGGAGCTAGGTGCGTGCACCTAGTCTTCAACAACCGAGAGAAAACACCAAGATCACCTACGACAGCCTCGATGTCATGGACGACGATGCAGGGTCAGGTTTAACGACCTGCCAAAACGGGTTTAAGATCGATAGTAAGTTGAAAGAGGTGACAGATCGCCAAGCAAAATACTTTTTGCAGGATCACTTGGGCTCAACCATCGGACTTTCCGATTCGAATCAAAATCTGACCTCTTCAGCTTCATACGATTCCTTCGGAAATTCGACGAACAGTTTATCGACGCGATATCAATACACCGGCCGTGAATACGACAATTTCTTCGGTCTCTACTATTATCGAGCGCGATGGTACGATCAAAATCTGGGCAGATTCATTTCGGAAGATCCCATAGGTTTTCGGGGAGGTATAAATCTGTTCGGCTATGAAAAAATGATCCGCCTTTTTATAAGGATCCGATCGGTCATGATGCGGCGTGCGTTGCGGCTTGGGCTACTGCCGGATCAGTGGCGGGGGCGGTTATAGGCGGAGGAGTTGGGGTTGTAGGAGTCGTCGGTGGCGGTGTTGCCGTAACAAATACCTTATGAGAACGGAAATTAAATTTGACACAGGATTCGCGGACGCAGAGTTACTTGAATACCATCGAGGCATTGACGACGCCTTTGTTACGGTTAGAACATGGAACGATCGACTAGTCACGGTTAATTTCAAGGATGTCGTGGGAGTGAATGACATAGGAATCGGCGATATCAAGGGAATTTTCAAAATCGAGGGATCAACCCCACTGCTTGAGACTGTCCTGAATCAAGTCTATGAGGTAACCCCCAACACCCATCCGTACCGGCAATACGAGTTCGTGAACTTGGATGACGTATCCTGCCTCACGGTAATTGCTACCGACGTAGAACTCAACTATTTAAAAGAGGACGCTCATTAATTTGAACTGAATGGCAATTTTTGAAACGCCTGCTCAGGCTGTCGAAAAAAGAAAAAAAACGGAATTTTACTTCCGCCCCCTTTTGTGAGGAAACTCGGGGCCACTTTTAGTAGTCGCGGTTGGCGGAAATTTGGGGTCAGGCTTGCAATATTGCAATTCTTGGATTGGCTGGTGAGATTTGCGTCGACTAAGATGATCGGCGATGCCACGGAACCAAGAGTAGAGTAGAATTACAATATTGCAAGCCTGACCCTAATTGATTTCTTCCTGTCTCCAGAGAACGCAATGCCATAGGGGACATCAGCGACGCAACCGGCATTGTGCCGGAGTTTCATCCGTATAATTAGCCGGGATCGGAGATAAGAACTATGGGACATCAATTTACTTTTTATCTAACGCCAAACGACATTGTAGATTTGAACAGTACCCTTTCTGCGATTGATGACCTGGTCATTCTCAGTAGACGGTCGCCACGACCGTCGCCCATGATCTTGGATTCGGTCAACTTCGCTCAGAACGGTCAACGAGAATATCTATTTCACATTGTGCAGCGTGCAACCTTGGATTTCATTAGGATGAAAGAGGTCCCTGCGCAAGAGTATTGGGCAATTGATAGCTTGTCGGAACCAGTCATCGATTTAACGCTCAGACACTTTGAGGGCAACGAGCTAAAACCGGGTCGCCTATATTACAACGACATTCTTTTTGATGAAAATGGGAGGCCCGGGAAAAAAGAAGCAAGTTTTTTGTCTTGGGCGAGAGGCGTGTTTTCAACAGTTAAGAAATCACTCAATCCTGATTCGGATCTTGATGCTTACTTAGGCGATGAAGGATTAGAGATGCGCAGGATCGGCGATGTAAAGTTTTCCGGCTTCTAGTATTAGATCCCGCACCGATACAACTATACGCGCTCGTTCGGCATGTGCGCGCCGTTTCCGCGGTGATCTTTGAAAAAGTGAGCAGCAAGCGATACGCAGAATGCAATATGCAAAGTCGGCGCTTGGACAAGGGATCGTCCAATCCTGAATTAATTTTCGTTCTTTTTCGCGTGATTCGCGGGCAGACTTCATTGTTGGCATCATGAGCCAAACTCCGAGTTGTCCTACAAAAATCGTGGCAATAATATACTTGACACACCTGATTAGTTTTGCTATCCTTTGTTTATGGGATTGCCAAAGACTTTACAGGACGCGATTGTTTTCTTCTCGGACGCCGATGTTTGCATCAATATAGTTGCTTCGTGGCGGTGGGTAGATGGTGTCGCGATCTGCCCGCACTGCCAGAATAATACCACTTCTTTTCTAAGCACCCGCAAAATCTGGAAGTGCAAAAGCTGCAAAAAACAATTCAGCGTTAAAGTCGGCACGATCTTTGAGGATTCGCCGATCAGTCTTGGAACTTGGTTAATGGCGATCTGGCAGATAGCGAATTGCAAGAATGGCATTAGCTCGTATGAGTTCGCCCGTAACTCCGGCATCACTCAAAAATCCGCTTGGTTCGTGCTTCATCGTATTCGTGTAGCAATGCAGACCGGAAGCATTGAAAAGCTTTCCGGTCATGTTGAAACCGATACCACTTTCGTCGGCGGCAAATTTCGAAGCCCTGAGCTGAAATTATTTGACTGTGACGCGCGGATGCACTA
>JBDTZW010000361.1:0-19668 GCA_040004905.1 Acidobacteriota bacterium | reverse complement strand
GCAGAAGGTCACGCATGTTCGAGATCTTTTTCTCGTTGATCAGGATGTAAGGCTCGTCGAGAACGGATTCCATACGGTCAGGATCGGTGACGAAGTACGGCGAAAGATAGCCGCGGTCGAACTGCATACCCTCGACGACTTCGAGAAGGGTGTCCATTGTTTTCGACTCTTCGACCGTTATAACGCCGTCTTTGCCGACCTTGTCCATCGCCTCGGCGATGATGGTGCCGATCGTTTTGTCGCCGTTGGCCGAAACCGTTCCGACCTGTGCGATCATGTCGCCGGTCACCGGCTTGGAAAGACGTGCAACCTCGGCGACAACTTCGACAACTGCCTTTTCGATGCCACGCTTGAGCGCCATTGGGTTTGCACCGGCAGCAACCGTACGGACGCCTTCCTTAAAGATCGCCTGGGCGAGGACCGTAGCGGTCGTCGTACCGTCACCGGCAACGTCGCTCGTCTTGCTTGCGACTTCGCGGACCATCTGGGCACCCATATTTTCGAGCGTATCTTTTAATTCGATCTCTTTCGCGACCGTGACACCGTCCTTGGTGATGGTCGGCGAACCGAATTTCTTGTCGATAACAACGTTGCGGCCCTTGGGTCCCAGTGTAACTTTCACTGCGTCCGCGAGCTGATTAACACCGCGCAGAATAGCGGCCCTTGATTCTTCTCCGTGAACTACTTGTTTAGCCATGATTTAATATTTCTCCTTCGTCGAAAAAAGTCTTGCGAGTCTCGAGAGGCGTTCGAGTCTGGAGTGTCAAAGTGTTGAGCGAGTGTAAACACTCTCACGACTCTCGCGACGCCCTGGACTCTTTTGACTACGCCTATTAGGCTGCCGCCCCTGCGCGTTCGATGATGCCGAGGATCTCGTCTTCGCGCATGATGGTGTATTCCTCACCGTCGAGCTTGATCTCCGAGCCGCTGTATTTGCCGAACAGAACGCGATCGCCTTTTTTGACGTCGAGCGTCTGACGGGTGCCGTCTTCCTTATATTTGCCTTCGCCGGCAGCGATAACTTCGCCTTCTTGTGGTTTTTCCTTTGCTGTGTCCGGGATGAAAAGTCCGCCAGCAGTCTGATTGTTGTTGTCTTCGATCCGGCGCAGGATCACGCGATCGTGCAATGGTTTGATGTTAGTTGCCATGTCTGATTTACTCCTTCTGAAATTGTGTAAATGTAATAAAATGACCTTGGACCTGTTGCGGGCCTAAGACGGCTCAGCCCAATTTGCGGGCGAGCGGGGCCGACGTTTAAACCGGTATAAAGAACAATTAGCACTTAAGTTCCAAGAGTGCTAGTTTATTTAAATTCCCTATGCTTGTCAAGAGTAAATTAGAGGAATTAGAAAACTTGAGTGTCATGTTATCAAGTTGCTAAAAAGCTGTTCTAAATATGATGAAAATTTCCGAGATCAATATTTATCCGGTTAAATCACTGAAAGGAATCGGTTTACCTGAGGCACAGGTCGAGAAACGCGGGCTGCGGCATGACCGGCGATGGATGCTCACGGATAGATCCAACGTCTTCTTCACTCAGCGAGAGTTTCCCAGGATGGCGACGATCAATGTCACGATCGGTGATGATTCCGTGAAATTCACCGCGAAAGGTTCCCCGCAACTGCTCGTTCCCCTCGTGCCCGGAACTCAAGATCGGCGACAGGTAACGATATGGCAGAACGTTTGCGAAGGCGAGGTCTATCAAGACGAGGTGAATGACTGGTTCAGCGAAATTCTCGAAACCGACTGCCAGCTTGTCTATATGCCCGAGGCGACCGAACGGCATGTCAACGAGCGGTTCGACAGCGGGAATGACATCGTGAGCTTTGCGGACGGTTATCCGCTGATGCTGCTAGGCGAGAATTCCGTGGCCGAGTTGAACTCCCGGCTGCCGGAGCGGCTTCCGATGAACCGATTTCGGCCGAATCTGGTTGTTTCAGGATCGGATGCATTTGCCGAAGGCACATGGAACCGGATCAGGATCGGCGATGTGACCTTTCGGGTCGTAAAGCCCTGTGTCCGATGCGTGATGACTACCGTCGATCAGGCCACCGGCGAGTTTGACGGAAAAGAACCGCTCAAAACCCTTGCCTCGTACAGGATGGCCAAGGACGTTTTGCCATCGTCATACGAATCAATGGGTTTGAGCGCAAATGGAGTCCTATTCGGCGAAAATCTGATCCCTGATTCGCCCGGTCGCATCGCCCTCGGCGATCCGGTCGAGGCTATGCGGTAGGTAGACAAATTCACTGAACGAGGAGGCCGATTCCTTTATGCTGGTTCCGGAGCCAGTAAAACCCTCAGTATCCGCAGATGCTTACCAACGCTGACTGCGTTTTAGGTCCCGGTGTCTCGTCTACCATGAGACTGTGTGTAAATCTATAAGTTTCTTGAAATTGCCTGAGAGCCTTTCTTGTTCGAGGCCCGAGAACGCCGTCGACGGGCCCGGCTCCGAACCCTACGGCGTTTAGGCGGTATTGCACGCCGGTCAGCCAATCAGCGCGTGGAGCTACACTTCCAACGATCCTAATTTCGGGCATTCTCAGGACGGGCTTCCCCGAAACACGCGCCTTAAAGGCATTGAAACTTTCCTTAACGACCTCCGGTGGGATCGGCATTTTTTCTGCGGGTACCGGGGCTGCGGCGATCACGACGGGCATAGCGAGGTCAACGCCGTCCTCGTAAGTTTCGATCGCGGTCATGCCTTCCAGGACGATGACGCCGCCCTTGAAAACCGAAACAGCGTCGTCCAAAAGCCCGGTCACCTCGGAACCCTCGAACAGAACGGCCCCTGCGTTCGACGCTTTTGTCATGAGGCTGATCCCTTTTGCATCCACCGCGCCATATTTTAGGTTTTCTACCAGACGCTCAAGCGTTGGAACAAATTTGCCTCCGTAGTCCGCAAATTTGACACCGACCCCGTCATTAAATGCGATAACGCTGTGCTTGATGACGTTGCCGGTGGTAGTTGTGCATTTGATCGCAAAGACCACGACGCCGTTGCTCGTCCGGGCGGCGTTGACGGCTTCATCGACCGACGAAACATTTTGGAGCGTCTTTATCCTTGCTCCCTGACTTCTTAAAAAAGGAATTAGATCATCGATCCAAGCTCCCAATTTGTATTTGCCGCCGACCTTAGCAAGACCGGAAAGCGGTTTATTCAGGGCCTTGGCTGCCTCTTTTGCGGTGAGGAACAGATTCTTTGCGCTCCGGCTGGTGACGGTCAACGCATTATTGGCAGCCGTGAAGGTGCACGGCCCGGTCATTCCTTTGGCCGAGACCGCAAAGCGAATGTATCGAGCGTTGGCCATTCTTGACAGCATGCCCCCGGCCTTTCCCAAGGGGCCCGCAAGGGTGATGAGTCGGAGAAAATCCTTGCCGAAGCCTTTAACGCCACCCTCGGCGGCGCCTTCGCCAAACCGCAACGCGTCAACCATGCCTTGCCCGAGATCCATCGATGTTTGAACGGCGGTCGCCGCGACCACGGTCCACCATTGCGGGTTTTCGTCCACCCAATGCTCAAGTTCTCTTTCACTCGCCTTTTTTTGTTTATCCCACCAGTCCGCTATGTCTGCTGCTGCGTATCCCATAAAAATTTCTCCTAATGAAAATGCTCGTAATTCTTACGTCCCGTGTTCGAAGGTCTTGTGACGCCGTGTTTATTCGAGTTAAACTCGAACCTAACGATCTTCGGGCTACCAAGTCTGGGATAGCGACGAGAGAAAGTATCGGATTTTTCATTGATTTTTTCTGGATTTTTTCTATACATGGCGGAAAACGGGGCAAATGGGAGGTTTGTGTACGAGTTCGGCGATTTTGTCGTCGATCCCAAGGACAAAACCGTTTTACTCGCCGGACGAAATCTGCAATTGCCGCCAAAAGAATTCGATACCCTACTTCTTTTGATCGAACATAACGGCTCGGTTGTCACTAAATCTGAGATGATGTCGGCGCTATGGGGAGAGACTTTTGTTGAAGAAGGTAATTTGCCCACATATATTTCCCGCCTTCGCAAAGTCATTAACCTTGATGGCGAGCGTGTGATCGAAACCGTTCCCAAACTCGGGTATCGCTTCATTGCGGAATTGCGAAAGACGAAGCTTGCGGACGGCGTTACGGCATTCGCAGATACTTCGCCGGCAGTCGAGAATCCCCCTGCCAGAAAACACCGTAATCTCCGATGGATACTCGGTATTGCTGCCCTTGAGATCATTTCGGTGGCGGCCGTATTGTATTTTCAGCATGGTGCAAAAACGGGGCCCGCGGCGGGTTCGATAGCTGTATTGCCGATGCGGTCGATGAGCCCCGACGATACGACCCGTTCGCTTGCTCTTGGCCTGACCGATGCGGTGATATCCAAGATCGGGACCGTTCACGGATTGATCGTCAGGCCCACGAGTGCGGTCGCCAGATTTGCGGATTCCGAGGAGGATTCGCTTCAAATAGGAAAACGGCTGAACGTTGATATGGTCCTGGAGGCTTCGCTCCAACAGTCGGATGGTCGTTGGCGGATAAATGCACGTTTGCTGCGAACCGCAACCGGAGAACAGGTCTGGGCGGAAAAATACGATGAAGCCGATGCATCTCTTTTTGATGTCGAAGACAAGCTTGCCGCGAAGATCGCCAACACGCTTGCTTTTGAATTAACCGTGGCAGAGACCCGTCGCCTGGCAAGAAAAGGAACCGGAAATCCCGAAGCCTACGAGAAATATCTTCGCGGGCGATACTACCAAAGGCAAAATACGCCCGAAGGGCTTGCCCGCAGTCTCGAGTTGTACCAGCAGGCGATCGTGCTGGACCCGAATTTCGCCGACGCCTATGCCGGGATCGCGGACGCTGACCTGATCAAATACAACTTTGGGATCAGCCCGCCGTCCGAAGTTATATCTGGTGCGAGACGATCGGTAAAGCGCGCGCTCGATCTGAGCCCCGACCTGTCAGACGCCTATACTTCGTTGGCGATGATCCAGTTTTTGGCGGACCATGACTGGGCGTCTGCCGAATCCTCGCTGCAGAAGGCTATATCGCTCAACCCGAATAACACTGATGCTTACCACAGATACGGGTATTTTTTGGCGAATATAGGCCAGTTCGATCAGGCGCTCGAAAAGTTTGCGATGGCTCGCCGGGTCGATCCGCTCTCGCCCATCGTCCAAACGGGAATCGGCCTTACTTACCTCTATGCAAGGAAATTTCCCGAGGCGATAGATCAGCTTCAGCGGGTTTCGGCGGACAATCCTGATTTTTCGATGCCGGCCTGGTTTCTGGCGACGAGCTACGAATGCTCGGGCGACCCGGAAAAGGCTTTTGACACCAGCTTAAAAGCGATGGAGATCGAAGGCTCCAAAGATCTCGCAAGCCGCTTGCGAATCGAAAAGGAAAAGAACGGAGTTCGCTCTGCGGACGAGCTTTGGCTGAAAGAATTATTGAAAGCGGAAAAAGAAGGAAAGGAGTCGCCGATAAATATAGCATGGCTTTACGCGACACTGGGAGATAAAGAAAACGCCCTCACGTGGCTGGTGAAAGCAAATAGTGATGGCGATCCGACGATCGCTCAGATCAAATTTATTTCCAAATACGATTTTCTTCGCGACGATCCGCGGTTCCAGGAGCTCGTCGGAAAACTCGGTTTCTAGCTCGCCGAAGCGTTTTTCCCCTTAACATTAGAATTGCGTTTCGAGCGTGGGGCCCGCGACGGCTTTTTTGAATATTCGTTGACTCTTTTCGATAGCGTGTTTCGATGGATGCCGAGCGCGTCGGCAGTTTTTGATTTGTGCGAATTGTTCCGCTCGAGAGCTTTTTGAATATAGATCTTTTCAAATTCCGCGACCGCTTCGGAAAGCAAAATGCGGCCATCGATCATTTCCAAGATCAGGGCTTCGAGTCTATTTCTCATTGGTGAGTCGTCATGGCAGTGGTCTGGACTTCTCGTTGTTTACGTCAATTCCTTCCCCGTGATCAAGCTATATGCACGCAGATATCGCTCGGTTGTCGCATCGGCAACGTCGGGCGGCAGGGCCGGAGCGGGCGGACGTTTGTCCCAATCGAGCGTCTCGAGATATTCGCGAACGAACTGCTTATCGAACGAGGCTTGGGCCCGGCCAGGCTCGTAAGATGCTGCATCCCAAAAACGAGATGAATCCGGCGTCAGGATCTCATCGATCAATATGATGTTTCCATTTTCATCCAGCCCGAATTCAAATTTGGTATCGGCGATGATGATGCCGCGGGTTAAGGCGTATGAGGCCGCTTCGTTATAGATCTGCAGGGAAAGTTCCTTTAAACGTTTCGCATTTTCTTCGCCGATGATCGACGCGAAGTTTTCTTCGCTGATATTTTCGTCGTGTCCGGCCGTTGCTTTCGTCGCCGGCGTAAAAAGCGGTTCAGGCAGTCGTTCGCACTGCCGTAGCCCGGGCGGCAATTTGTGACCGCAGATCTCACCTGTTGCCTGATAATCCTTCCAGCCTGAACCTTCGAGATACCCACGCACGACGCACTCGACTGGAAATACTCTTGTCTTTTTCACGAGCACGCATCGGCCGCGAAGCTCTGTGTGACGGCGCACAGTTTCAGGCATTTCGTCGAAGCTGGTCGTGATCAGATGACTATTTTTTGCGGCCTCTAGTTTGCCGAACCAGAACACCGAAAGGGCGGTCAAAACATTCCCCTTCATCCGGATAGGCGTCGGTAAAATACAGTCGAAAGCCGAGAGCCGATCGGTCGCGACAAGCAGCAATTGATTCGGCGCAGGTTCGTACACGTCGCGGACCTTTCCCCTGTAAATCAGCGGCAAGTCGGCAAAATTCGTCTCGGTAACGGTCGAAGTTCCGGTCATAGGTAACGCGAGGAGCAGCGGTTCGATAACTTTAGTATGGAATGCGAAATACGTAAAGGTGAATTGCGCAATAGAAAGCCAATTAACAAAACTGCCGAGGCCGCGTTGAATCCGGGAAAAGACGAATGGATCTAAAGAAGGTTGGGGAATTCAACCGTTTTTAGTAACCGGACTTTGTAATTCATCGTAGTCTCCACGGGATTTATACATTATATAATTTATGAATTACAAATATGCCGATAAGGAGCTAGATTTCTGTGAAGTTTTCGTTTAGGCTAGGATTAAGCGATGCAATTCCGTCTCATTTCTGAAAATACCCCTAAAGGCGATCAGCCGGAAGCGATAGCGGAGCTGGTAAAAGGGCTGAACGGTGGTGATAGGAACCAGGTGCTTCTGGGAATTACCGGCAGCGGAAAAACCTTTACGATCGCGAACGTGATCCAGCAGGTTCAGCGGCCGACGCTCGTGCTGGCTCATAACAAGACGCTGGCGGCGCAGCTTTATCAGGAATTCAAGACATTTTTCCCCGAGAATTCGGTCGAGTATTTCGTTTCGTATTACGACTATTACCAGCCAGAGGCGTACGTTCCTGCCGCCGATCTTTACATTGAAAAAGAAGCGACGATCAACGAGGAGATCGACCGGCTAAGGCTGTCGGCCACGCGTGCACTGTTTGAACGTCACGATGTGATCGTCGTGGCTTCGGTTTCCTGCATTTACGGTCTCGGCGATCCGGACGCTTATTACGGAATGCTGATCTTTGTCGAGCCGGGGATGAAGATCAAGCGGGACGAGTTTCTCCAAAAGCTTGTCGAGCTGCAGTACGAACGCGTGAATATCGATTTTGATCGAGGCGTGTTTCGTGTACGCGGCGATGTGGTCGAGATCTATCCGAGCTATCAGGACCAGGCGTATCGTATCGAGTTTTGGGGCGACGAGATCGATTCTGTATCGACGATCGATCCGCTGCTTGGCGAGGTTTTGCACAAACACGAAAATCGGATCCCGATCTATCCGAAAACGCACTACGTCATGACGAAGGCAACGATCAAAAGTGCGGTCCGGACCATTAAAGAAGAGTTAAATCAACACGAAGAATTTCTCGTAAACGAAGGCAAGGTTGTCGAGGCCCAGCGTCTGCACCAGAGGACAATGTATGACCTCGAAATGATCAAGGAAATGGGGTTTTGCCGCGGCATCGAGAACTACTCGCGACATCTGACCGGCAAAAAAGCGGGCGAACCGCCGCCGACGCTGCTCGATTACATGCCGTCAGACATGCTGATGGTGATCGACGAATCCCATCAGACCGTGCCGCAGTTAGGTGCGATGTTCAAAGGCGACCAGTCGCGAAAGGGAACTCTAGTCGAGTACGGTTTTCGCCTGCCCAGTGCCAAGGATAATCGGCCGCTGAACTTTGATGAATTCGAAGCCCGCCGGGGCCAGACCATTTACGTTTCCGCAACGCCGGGACCGTATGAGTTGAATCAGACTCAAGGCGAAGTTATTGAACAGATCATTCGGCCGACAGGCTTGCTTGATCCGATAGTCGAAGTGCGTCCCGTAAAAGGCCAGATCGACGATCTTCTTGAAGAGTGTCGCCTGCGTGCCGAACGAAACGAGCGAGTTTTGGTAACGACGCTGACGAAACGAATGTCGGAGAATCTGACCGAGTATTTCGCCGAGGTCGGCGTAAAAGTGCGATATCTGCACAGCGATATCGTAACGCTCGAACGGATTCGAATTCTTCGCGATCTCCGCAGGGGTGAATTCGATGTGCTGGTCGGGATCAACTTGCTTCGCGAGGGTCTCGATCTGCCAGAGGTATCGCTTGTAGCGATACTTGATGCGGATAAGGAAGGTTTCTTGCGATCGGAGCGTTCGCTGATCCAGACGATGGGCCGAGCGGCACGAAACTCGGACGGCAAAGCGATACTTTACGCGGACAAGATAACCGATTCGATGCGAAACGCTATCGGCGAAACCGAGCGACGCCGAAAAATCCAGGAAGAATATAACACCGAGCACGGCATCACACCGACGACGATAGTGAAATCGATCGACGCGACGCTTGTTACTGCCTACGAAGCCGATTACTTCAAGGTCCCGCTGGATCTCGACAAATTCGAGGAGTATTCGCCAAAGCAGCTAAAAGAAACGATTCAGCAGCTCGAAGCCGACATGCGGCACGCGGCAAAGGAAATGAAATTCGAGCATGCGGCAGAACTTCGCGACAAGCTCAAATATCTTAAGGAACGCCAGATCGAATTCCAATAGTATTCGCTATTCGCGATAAAAATTCTCACTTCAAAATTTTTCGCTAAAGTTTTCGTCAGGCCGGCCGATAGGAAGATCGGCGATGAGTAGCCATAGGTCCACAGATCCATGCCTCATTTGACGAGGGCGTCCTTCCGCTGTCCGCCTGTCCGACCGTCCAAAATCCAAATTGCCCCGACTGCAATTCAACGAGGAGTCCGTTTATGCAATTTCCCATTAATCTGAGATCAGCTTTAATATTATCCTGGCTACTAATATTCGCGGCCGCTTTCACAAACGCCCAAAACCCTGCCTGCTACGCTCCAGGTGAGCTGGTCGTGACCGACGCCAAGGGCGAAAACATCCCGGATGCCTACAACATAGATCAAGTATTTGTAGCCGAGCCGTTGAATGGGAGTGACGAACAAACCTTGCTGTTTACAATGAAGGTAAAAAGCCTTCACGCTAAGGTGCCCGGCACGCTGCCTTCCGGAACGTGGAATGTTGTCTTTACGGACCCTTCAGGTATCAGCCGGTATGTACAGATGAGCACCCTTACCGGAACGCCGATCTTTACCTATGGAACCGTCGGGAAATCGATAGGCCTGAAAACCTACAAGCCGCAGGGATCTGCCGCTGGAACATTTAACTCAGGCGGTTTGATAACAATTCGCGTAAACAAGCTGTGGGTCGGTAAACCATCGATCGGAGTGGTGCTCACCATCGAGGCGCGAAGCTACAATGGTTCGGGCCAGGCGGACGTCACGCCAAGTTCGTCCTATCAGATCACAAGCAACGGCAATTGCAACCGCGTCGGCCAGGCGAATCTTGGAGTAAATGGTGATGTGCCGGTCGCACGTGATTACACTCAGAACGGCACCGCGGATGTCGCCGTGTGGCGGCCAACCACCGGAGCCTGGTACAGCAGTGACCTGCAAAGCAAAGAATCAAACATGTTCCAGATCGGAGTAAATGGCGACATTCCTGTTGCGGGCGACTACGACGGCGACGGGCGCGGCGATCATGTCGTTTATCGACCATCGACCGGTACATGGTTCATTCATAGGACCGAGACTGACGCGAATTTTCAGATGCCTTTCGGCGCTGATGGCGACCTGCCTGTTGCAGGAGATTTTGATGGCGACGGATCCGCTGACATTGCTGTGTATCGACCAGGCACCGGAGTGTGGTTCGTCGTTAACAGCTCGAATCAGGCAGTAACGATGGCTCAGTGGGGCAACGACGGCGACCAGCCGGTCGCGGCCGATTTCGACGGCGACGGACGCACGGATATTGCGGTTTTTCGCCCCGCGACCGGCGTTTGGTACGCCCTCAACAGCTCGAATTCTTCCGTATCGATCACAGGTTTCGGTGCATCGGGTGACGTGACTGTACCCGCCGATTATGACGGCGATGGAAAAGCGGACGTGGCGATCTGGCGGCCGGAAACGGGAAATTGGTATGTTCTGGCGAGCGGCTCCGGATCGGTAACGTCTGCAAGTTGGGGAGCCACCGGAGACATTCCGCAGGCAAGAGATTTCAACGGAAATGGCCGGGCCGACTTTGCGGTCTGGCGTCCGTCGACCGGCGACTGGTTTGTGGTCTACAACTAGAAACCAAATAGGCCTAAAATATTTTGAGCGGGCCGAGTACCCGCTCTTTTTTTGTTTTTGCCGACCCATTCGGCGGATTCGGGCGATTAAGGTAGAATTTTAATTTCGCGCTCCTTTTGATCCGATCCGCTTTTATGCAGGTAAAAACTCAGCTCGACGATCTGCAAAATTACCTTACGGACGCCAGCAATATGCAGGGCGGCCATGCCGCAAAGCTTTACTTGCCCGAGTCTGCGGCCGAGATCTCGCAGATATTAAAAGAAGCGAATGAAAGCAAGACTCCGGTCACCCTCTCGGGTGCACGGACGGGAACCGTCGGCGGCGCGATTCCGTTCGGCGGCATCGTTATTTCGCTGGAGAAATTGAACAGGATAAAGAGCATTGATAAACATGCTCAGACGGCGATAGTCGAACCGGGCGTTATCCTCGCCGACCTTCAAAAGGCTGTTGATGCCGAGGTATTGTTTTATCCGCCCGACCCGACCGAATGGAGCTGCCAGATCGGCGGTACGGTAGCAACGAATGCATCGGGTTCGCGGAGCTTTAAGTATGGAGCGACACGAGGTTTTGTTCAGGGCCTGAAGATCGCTTTGGCGGACGGAGATCAGTTGGAGATCGGCCGCGGCCTCGCGGTTTCCGAGAGGGGCGAACCAATTTCTCTTACCACCGTTTCAGGTCGCATCTTAGAGGTGAAGCCGCCAACCTACGAGCGTCCGGATGTTAGAAAAAATGTCAGTGGTTTTTACAACACAAACCCGCTTGACGCGATCGATCTTTTTATTGGCAGCGAAGGCGCACTCGGTGTTATTACCGAGATCGAATTGTCGCTGCTGCCGAAACCGGAAAGCTTTTTCAGTGGGATCGTTTTTTTCGGCAAGCAGGTAGACCTTCTAAATTTTGTAAATGCCGCCCGAGATCTTTCATTTGCCAGTCGGAGTTCAAAGACCGCGAATTCCCTTAACGCTTCGCTTATCGAATACTTCGACGACCGAGCTTTGAAATTCATCTCGAAGAAATTTCCTGAAACGCCGGCCGACGAGGCAGGGGCGGTCTATTTCGAGCAGGAAACGACGGTTGAGAATGAAGAAGATCTGCTCGAATCGTGGAATGCTCTTCTCGAAAAGCACGGAGCCGATCTTGATAGCTCCTGGTTCACCACGAACGATCAGGACCGCGAAAAGATGCGCGAGTTTCGTCACGCCTTGCCGGCTTCGGTGAACGAACGCATCACGAAATACAAGCAGCGAAAGATCGGGACCGATATGGCTGTGCCGGACGAAGTATTTCCCGGATTCCTGCGATTCTATAAGGAAACGCTGGACGCGAGCGGGTTGGAATACGTTATCTTCGGACATATCGGCGACTGCCATTTGCATGCGAACATGCTTCCGAAAAATGCGGGCGAAGCCGAAACGGCAAGGCATATTTACGGCCGCTGCATAGCTCAGGCGATCCTGCTGGGCGGTACGGTTTCGGCCGAACACGGGATCGGAAAACTCAAGCGTAAATATCTCGCGGCAATGATGGGCGAGCGGTACCTGAACGAAATGGCCGAGCTAAAACGCGCCTTTGACCCGAACGGCATTCTCGGCCGCGGCAATATATTCGACGAAAAATATCTATGATCAAAGGAATTCTTTTTGATTTTAACGGCGTCATTATTAACGACGAACCCGTACAAATGCGGGCATATCAGGAGATCCTGAAAAACGAAGGGATCGACCTGACCGAAGATGCTTACTACTCGTCGTTGGGTATGGACGACAAGCGATTCGTCGAGGCCGCATTCGACCGAGCCGACAAAACTGTTGATGGCGAAAAGATCGCCGATATCACGCGGGCGAAGACTGCAAAATGGCGCGAGATGATCGATCAGGATCTGCCGCTGTTTGACGGGATCAGGGATTTCGTCGAAAAAATGTCGCGGGAGTTTTCGCTTGGAATCGTCAGCATGGCAAAGCTCGAGGAGATCGATCACGTCATCTCGCGTGCCGGGCTCGCAAAATTCTTTTCGATCATCATTAGTGCGGCGGACGTTACGGCCTGCAAACCCGATCCCCAATGCTACCGCGAAGGATTTCGACGCCTCGACGCTTTTCGCACTGCCAACGGCCATCTACCCATGACTCGCGGCGAGTGCCTCGCGATCGAGGACGCTCCGCCGGGTATTGTCGCGGCCCGGAAAGTGGGCTTGGCGACGCTCGGCGTTACGAACACCGTCTCGGCCGACGAGATGCGGGCGGCAGGAGCGGATGCAGTCGCGGTCAGGCTTGACGACTGGATGCCGGAATCGATCCGCCGTGTTTTTGTCTAACGGGTTTTAGCCCGCCCTTCTCGCGAAAAGATCTATCTATGTCGGAACAATTGATCTCACATGAACAAGCTGCCGGCGACATGCTTGCCGCGGCCGCATATCTTGCGCAGCGAATAAAAAGCAGCGAAGGCCACGCCGACGCGATGAAGTCGATCGTACCGCGGTATGTCGCCCGCGGTTCCGTCGATCTTGCGGCGGAGCTCGCGAACACGATCGTTGACCCTTACACGCGCGACCGGCTTCTGATCCAGGTTGCGGAAAAATGCTCCGAGCTCGGCGACGAGGAATACGGGCTCCAGCTCGCCGACGCGATCGAAGATGTAGGCATGCAGTCGCAGGCGCGCGAGCGGGTCGCTATCCGAAAAGCCATCGCCGGTGACCTCGAAAAGGCCGCGAGGATCGCACAGGAAATAATTCATCCGGACTATCTTTATGCGGAGATAGCAGCGGCGCTTTCGAAGACGGGTCGCGATGTCGAATCAGCGGAAACGATTGCGAAAATTGAGCTTCCCGTGGCACGAGCGTCGGCGTTGCAGGCGATCGCCGCATGGAATCTGGAGGCAGGAAATGCCGAGGCCGCGACCGCCGCACTTGATAAGGCCGTGCAATCCGCGAGCGAGATCGAACATAACGAAGAAATGGTGCGAACGCTCGGCGAGATCGGGAACGCCTTTATCGATGCCGGCCGAAAAGACCGAGCTATTCAGACATTTCAGACCTCGCAGGAATTTGCCGAAGCGCTCGGCGGCGTGCACCGCGACACTTTTCTTTCGGCGATAGCGATCGGGTTTGCTCGAGCGGGCGACGTCGATCTTGCCGACGCTGCTCTCGACCTGGTCGGTGACCGAACGCAGATAGCATCGGGCCTGCTCGGGTTTGCGCGTGAGCTCTGGGACACGGGTGACAGGGACGACGCGATAGAGGCGCTCGAGGAAGCCTATTCGATGGCAAAGTCGCAAAAGGAAAACGAGGTCCGCGACACCCGAGCGGCGAATGTCTTGATCGGCTTGATCGCTGCACAATACGCATTGTTCGACAAACCTGAGCGTGCGATCGAGATCGCACAGGAAAACCGCGATGAGAACGAGCGAATAAATACTCTGTCTCGGATCGCGCAAACCTGCACGCTCGCCGGCGACGAAAATTCCGCGGAACTTGCGATCCGCGCGATCGGTGACGAATCGCAGCGGGTGTTTGCCCTGTTCGGCATCGCCCAGGCGAATGCAACACGGGAAGATAATGTTAAGGCGATAGCGGTACTTGACCAGGCAGTCGATCTCGCCGCCGATCTTCCGCAGCCTATGACGCGGGCTTCGGTTTTCGATTCCGCCGCCGCGCATTACCTCGAATACGGCTCGCGCGAAAAGGCGGTTGAATCGGTCAATAAAACGCTCGATGCGATCGCTCTGATCCGCAGCGATGTCGGCCGCTCGTCTGCTCTAGCGTCGCTCTCGGAAATATTTGCACCTGAACTGCTTGAGATCGGCCGCTCGGACCGCGAAGCGATCGCCGCACTGATCAGACAGTCCGAATGGTGATCCGTTGATGGCCTTCAACTCCCGAAAACCAGGCGACAAGAGATCAAGCGGCGAGACTGCGGGCCGCTGGGTACTGGCGGCCGCGATCATCGGCTCGAGCGTATCGTTCATCGACGGCACTGTCGTCAACGTCGCTTTGCCCGTCCTGCAAACCTCGCTCAATGCAACGGTCGCTCAGACGCAGTGGGTGGTCGAATCGTACGCGCTGATGTTGTCCGCCTTGATCCTCGTCGGCGGGAGCCTCGGTGACAGGCTCGGAAGAAGAAAGATATTTTCCGCCGGAGTTTTTCTATTCGGCGCCTCTTCGATCTGGTGCGCGATCTCACCTGACATTACTCAACTCATAATTGCACGCGGCGTGCAGGGAATAGGTGCCGCATTGCTGGTTCCCGGAAGCCTGGCGCTGATCAGCGCCAATTTCTCGAAAGAAAAGCGTGGACGGGCGATCGGGACGTGGTCAGGGATCTCGGCGGTCGCTGCCGGCATCGGGCCCGTTCTGGGCGGCTGGCTGGTCCAGAATGTTTCGTGGCGGGCAGTGTTCTGGATCAACGTGCCAATGTGCGCGGCCGTGCTTCTGATCTCATGGTTACGAGTGCCGGAAAGCCTCGATGACGAGGCGGCAAAGTCACGTTTCGATTGGCTCGGGCCGGTCCTCGCGACGGTCGGTCTGGGCGGGATCGTTTTGGGATTGGTCGAATCGAACAGTCGCGGATTTTCGGACGCGTTAGTGATCGCAAGCCTCGCGATAGGCGTCATTGCACTCGGCTTGTTCATCTTTGCCGAATACAGAGAAAAACATCCGATGATGCCCCTTGGACTCTTCGCCTCGCCGGTCTTTATGGGTGCGAATCTGCTCACCCTGTTCCTATATGCGGGGCTAAGCGCTCTAATGTTCTTTCTACCTTTCGATCTGATCCAGATCCAGGGATATCCTCCGACGGCTGCTGGAGCGGCCCTGCTGCCGTTCGTGATCACGATGTTTGTCCTCAGTCGTTGGGCGGGCGGGCTGGTCGATCAATACGGATCGCGCCTGCCGCTGACCGTCGGCCCGCTGATCGCCGCCGCCGGTTTCGCTTTGTTTGCTCTGCCCGGTGCCGATTCACAAAGTTATTGGACCAGCTTCTTTCCCGCCGTAATGGTGATGAGCATCGGAATGTCGATCGCCGTTGCTCCGCTCACGACGACCGTCATGGGCGCCGTCGACGAACGCCACGCCGGGATCGCCTCCGGCATCAACAACGCAGTCTCCCGAACCGCCGGACTACTTGCCATAGCCGTCTTCGGCGTCGTGATGGTCGTCGTCTTCGGACGCGGCCTCGAGCAGCGCGTTAGGCAACTCAGTAGCGACCCAGCGACCCGCGAGCAGATCGTCGCTCACAAACGCCAGTTCGTCCAATTGGAAATACCCAAGGAGCTCAACGATCAATCCCGCGCTGACCTCCAACGCACCCTCAAAGAATCCTTCGTCGACGGCTTTCGAGTAGTCACCCTCCTCTCCGCTGCCCTAGGGGTCTTGAGCGCAATTTTCGCCTGCCTGTTGATTCCTAGGGGTCGAAAAGCATCGAGCGAGGGCGTATGAGATCTCCCGGATTCTGCATAAAAGACGCGATATTCACGGGGTCAGAATGCGACAGCATTCTCTCGGCGATCGGCGCATCTTCAGCCCGGAGCCGGGCGGGCGTTCGAAATCTAATGTCGATCCCTGCAATTGCCGATGTCGCATGCGACCGGCGTCTTCTTGATATCGGTGCTGAGTTAATGGGAAACGAATTGATCCCTTATAAAGCAACGCTGTTCGAAAAAACCGGAAAGTCCAATTGGCTGGTAGCTTTTCATCAGGACACGGCTCTTCCGGTCCGATCGATCCCGGCCGCGGAGGGTTGGGGCCCCACGAGCCAAAAGAGTGGCGTCGCATTTTCGCACGCGCCCACATCGGTGCTCACGAGGATCCTGGCAATACGAATTCACCTCGATCCTTCAGGCCACTCGAACGGTCCTCTGCGAGTGATCCCAAATTCGCACACACGAAGGTTTGGGGACGACGAGTTTGAAAAAGTGAAAAGGTCAATGCCCGAGATCAAATGCTGCGTGGGTCGAGGCGGCGTTATCGCGATGAGCCCGCTGTTGATTCACGCTTCGTCCAAATCCGAAAGCGACCTACCCCGACGCGTCCTCCATATCGAATACGCCGATTCGCTCGATCTCGACGGAGTTCGATTAGCCATCGCATAATTCTACTAGCCCGTACGCGGACGACAGAGTCCGCCTTTTTTCACTAGTCCGGTGCTCTTGTGTGGGTGATTTTTTGAGAAGATGCTTTTTTCACCGAGGGCGAATCGCCCACACCTTGCACCCGATTGCCGTTTAGTCGAATGTGATCCGAAAGGCTTCGCTCAGAAGCGGGCCTAGATTTTTCACCTGCTTGCCGCATGTGCTTGGAGTATCATCCCCTCGCGCATTCCCACCACGGTTTCTTACTGTCGTTCTAACAAACATAGAAGACAGGTCCAAAAATAGGAGGAAAATTATGTCTACTCGAGAGAGGTTTTGCTTGTTCACAATTCTGCTGATTTTATCGATATCAGCGTCCGCGTTCGCCCAGGAAATGGGAACCCGAAACGTTTCCGAGATGAAGCTCACGACGATCCCGCCGCTTCCGACATGCGCACGCGGATCGGTGCAGAGCGGCGACCCGTCAAAAGGTGCCTCTGTCATTTTTGCCAAATTAACGGCGGGCTGTACTATTCCCTGGCACTGGCATACTCCGACCGAGCAGGTGATGATCGTCAGCGGGGTTGCCCGGATGGATATGAAGGACGGAAAAGGGGTAACGCTCCGGGCTGGTGGTTTTTCGCTTGTGCCGCCGCAACACACCCACCAGTTTCATTGCGTTCAGGCCTGCCAATTCTACGTCTATTCCGATGCTGCGTTCGACATCCACTATGTGAACACCAAAGGTGACGAGATCACTCCTGCCCAAGCGATGAAGGCGGTCAAGGAAAGCGTCGCGACAGAGATGAAATAACCCGTCGGCACGAGCCGAACTAGGAATTCTTTCAATATCCCTGGCCTCGCTATTCGGCGAGGCCTTTCTCTTACAAAGGATACGGAGCCTTTCTTACGACATTAAAAAGGGTTGGAGCTACATTTCTCCTTTAGCGATCGCAGGAGGTTTTTTGGCTGCAAAATCCAAATTGTTTTTGACACACTCCGGTCCGTTTGGTAGCCTAGGTCTAGTTCGGTTGATCGTTAGTTAGTTAGTTAGATAGTTAGTTTGGTGGCTACTTCGGTAGTTACTTGGTTAGTTAGATCGTTAGTTAGTTAGTCTTCAACCGGATCAGAAAATGCTCGTTGGCCTCAAAACCGACGGGCATTTTCGCTTCTCTGCAAGCGTCGTCTTCTTCGCCGGTTTCCTGGGAGGTTTCTCAAAAGTTGCAGGCTGAGTCTCACCCATAAAGCCGAGATCGCAAGAGATGTCCGGTTACTGCTGTTTAAATGAAGATCGCTGCGTATCAGGCTCCTTTGCTTCCGTCCGGATCACAGGCGGCGCTGGGACTAATTCGCAAACAAATTGACCGGTGCGAATCTGAGGGAGTTGAAATTCTGTGTTGTCCTGAAGCTATCCTCGGAGGTCTGGCCGACCATGCTTCTCGTCCTGCCGAGATCGCGATCGGAGCCACGCGTCTCGATCGCTATCTCGCTCCACTTACAAGCGAGACGGTAACGACCATTCTCGGATTTACCGAACGGGGTGAAGACGGAGCTTTATACAACACCGCCGCCATTTTCCATCGAGGCTCTGTCGCCGGTCTCTATCGCAAGCTGCATCCGGCCATCAGGCGATCGGTTTACACCGCTGGCGAAGAACTTCCGGTATTTCAGATCGGCGAGCTGACGTTCGGCATACTTATATGTAACGATTCCAACTTTCCCGAGCTCGCCGAAAAACTATCCGATCAGGGTGCCGCGGCCATCTTTATTCCCACCAACAACGCGCTTCCTGCCGAACGTGCCGATCTCAGTGCCGACGCGCGAAAGACCGACATCGCTGTCGCCACCGAGAATCGGGTTTTCGTAATACGGGCGGACGTCGCCGGCAGCACCGAAGGCCAAACGTCTCTCGGCTCATCCGCCATCACCGCCCCCGATGGAACCGTCATTTGCTCGGCCCCGCCACTGACCGAGACCCTAATATCCGCCGACATCCGACCGCTTGCCAGTGATCGCGCCTGATGCTATTGTGTGGGTGATTTTTTTTAATTAAGATGCTCGTTTCACCGAGAGCGAGACGCCCACGACATAAAAGTAGATATCGGGAAGAATAAGGAGCGACAGATGGATCAAATGGTAGAAGGTCGTAGTTTCTCGCTTAATGCCTTTTTGCTGACCCTGTTTTTGGCCTTTTGTTTCGTTCCTGTCAAAGCCCAGTTAAAGAATACGGACGGCTTTAGCATTGTGCCGCTGGACAAGATGACGTCCGAGAAAGGCGTCGAAAAGGTATGGGGCGACATGGATGTGGCGGGGCAGCCTTTCATCATTCGCATCCACGCTGACGCGGGCTACATGATAATGCCGCACGTCCATCCGTTTGACGAGAATATTACGATCGTCCAAGGATCGTGGGCGTTCGCGATGGGCAGCCGTTTCGATATGTCAGCGCTCCAGCTAATTGAGGTCGGCGGCTTCGGATTCGGGCCAAAGAACATGGCGCATTTCGCGTATTCTAAAACGGAATCGATCGTTCAGGTCCATGGCATCGGCCCCTTTTCGTCCAAGCTTGTCGACCCGGTCTATCAATTAAACGATAAAGGCACGTTTGTCATGACCTACCTGCTTCGTCCCGGAGCTCCGACCGCGACAAGCCCGGCGGACTGTTTCGCACTGAAGATCGGTGCTCGCGTGCGCGGTGATAAAGGCGAAGGAACCGTCGTCGAAGCGCGATGCTCGCCGGCAAATGAGATCACCCAGTACTGGGTCCGAAAAACCGACGGCCAACGATTCTGGGCCACCTTTCCCGAATTGAAACCGGTTTAGCTCATCAGCCGTGACAGATTCCCATGTCCATTGAATCGCCCACACCTTACTCCCGATTGCCGTTTGATCGAATGTAAA
>JBDTZW010000193.1:0-5837 GCA_040004905.1 Acidobacteriota bacterium | reverse complement strand
TCTTTGCGCGAGTTGTTCGCTGTCGATTATGTCACGGTTCATAGTTCCCATTTCCTCTACATTCTCTACATCGGATAGCAAGAACTATGCCCTCGTAAATAGGTCATTAAACTTTCATGAAGAACCATAGCACTGTAAAGCAACGGTTTATCGTGCTTATACGTTTTCAAAACTGCCACCATCCTGCAATCATCTACAGGGAATCTTTCGTTATGTTCAGTCCGTCGCATTGGCGTTCCAAGTTCCTCTTGAAAAAGACGCCAACAACGGGGTTTCCGATGAATTTCGGAAGCCTTATTTTTTCTTTGTTGGTTCCCGGCTGATTGCTGTCTCAAATCTTGGTGCTCTTTTCTTTCGGTTTTGAAGATATTGCGCGGGTGGGCGAAATTTGCTTTGAGTTATTTTTTATTACAAATGCTTATAAACAGTCCAATACGTTTGTAAAGTACTCAAAACACGCCTCAGAAAAAGCGGAAAAAACTGTGTTAAGATTTTGTCGAAAACAAAATTGTGACGTTTGTTATCGGAGATTTTGTTTTCAATTTATCACATGAAACTTTCGAAATTTATTATCCCGGCGAAACTGAAACGGTAATGTTCAGCATCACGCCGGTAAAGCTCGCGTTCGACAATCGTGAGATGAAGCGTGTTGTCGAACCCGGAAGATTTCAAATATGGGCGGCGGCAGTTCATCTGATCTAATTAACGCGAAATTGGAAGTGATTGTAATTAAGAGTTAGATAGTTTGCGGAAGCATTGAGTCTAGGTGAAGCAATAAAGGTCGGCGATTTTGTTCTACAAACCATCGTGATCGATATTTATAACCAAAGGAAAACAAATAATTGCCGCAATTGGTGAAATTTCAATTAACGGACTAATTATGAGTAACGAAATAGAATGGGGAATTTTAGGATCGGCGAATATTGCCATTAAAAAAGTAATTCCGGCAATGCAAAAAGGCAAATTTTGTGAGATTTCGGCAATTGCCTCACGAAATTTGGAAAAAGCGAGACATGCTGCGGAAAGTTTGAATATTCCAAAATTTTACGGCTCTTATGAAGGATTGCTGAACGATTCAGAAATTGAAGCAGTTTATATTCCTCTGCCAAATCATTTGCATTTAGAGTGGTCGAAAAAAGCCGCCGAAGCAGGAAAGCATGTTTTGTGTGAGAAGCCAATTACACTCAATGCTCAAGAAGTAAAAGAACTTATCGAAATCAGAGATCAAACGGGTGTAAAGATTCAAGAAGCATTTATGGTTCGCCACCATCCGCAGTGGGTGAAAGTTCGTGAACTAATTCAATCTGAAAAACTAGGCAAAATTCGGTCAATTACCGGCTTTTTCAGTTACAACATTCCTGATCCAAAAAATGTCCGCAATCATGCAAATTGGGGCGGCGGATGTCTGCTAGACATTGGTTCTTATTGCATTAATCTCTCACGTTTTGTTTTAAAAGCCGAGCCGAAAAGAGTTTCAGGGTTGATTAAAAGAGATGAGGAAACGGGAATTGATACATTGACTTCCGCAATACTTGATTTTCCAAACGCACAGGCGACTTTCACCGTTGCCGCAAGGCTTGTATCTTTTCAAAGGATGCAGTTTTTCGGTGACAAGGGCAGACTTGAAGTGCAAATTCCTTTCAACCTTCCGCCCGATACGCCAACTCAAATTGTTATTGACGATGGCTCGGATTTATATCGGCGAAACTTGGAAACTATTGAATTTGCAGCCGTAGACCAATACACGTTGCAAGGCGATGAGTTTTCCAAAGCTATTTTGAATGAAGCAGAACAATTAATCCCACTTGAAGACTCTTTCAAAAATATGGCGGTCATTGATGCGGTTTTTCGCTCGGCTAAAAGCGGAAATTGGGAGAATCCAGAAAACTCAAAAGATTTTTACTGATGGACTTGGTTGAGCTTTGAATTCGAGGATCATTTTAGATGTGAGACTCACAGAAATTTTGTGTTTCCCCATCTTAGGATCTTTCAAATTGACTCATTAAAGGTAGTCTCAAGATATTCCTGTTTGCCACTCTTGTCGGTGTTAACTTCTCCATCTCCAAAGCGATTTTTTCTAAATCTGCGAAATTAACCCTCCCCTCTTCTATTTTTTCACCAAGATCGCCATCCCAAGAACTGTATCTGTCCCTGACGAATTCGGCAATCCGTCAGTCTTTTCTGATTCTTCAAAACCGAAAGCCTCACACGCCGGAGCATTTCTATCAGTCAATATTCTCCAAAATCCAGATACCTCCAGAAGCTTCCATCATAGGCAGAACGATCTTGTCATGTGTCAACACCATTTCCATCGGAACGATATTCGGCATGATCATCTGCGTTGGGCTTTCAAAGTCGGTCACGCGCACAGGCTTATCAAGGGGTTTTCCGCTCAAAGGATCAAAAGGTACTTTCCACACATTGAAAAATCCCGTCCGGTTGGAAACGAAGTAGATAGTCTTGCCATCGGGTGACCAACGAGGTTTATCATCCCAATACTGTCCTTCCGTGATAGGAATCCATGAACCACCGGATGGAGGGACTACGTAGATTGTGGAAACTGCCCCATCCGTAGCCTTATATGCGTTGAAGCTGATCCAACGTCCATCAGGAGAGAAGCGACCTTGCCAGAGGTTATAATCCGGATGAGATGCTATGACCCGCATTTGCGTCTCGGCATTCGGAGCCGCATCTAACGAGAATAAGCAGAGAGCCACCCGCTCGGGCGTTCTCCAGTCCGAACTTGCGAGAATAAATTTTCCATCCGGCGTCCAATCGCTTGGTGACAATTTCCCATGCATAGGCGATGTAATAACCTGTTCGTCACTGCCGCCAAAGGTTCTTAATGTTAGAGCACGATCCAACTGAGGGGCAATTTCCGTTTGTTCGAGTTTTGACGGATTTGTGCGAATATAGATTAGTTGTGAACCACTGTGCGACCAGATAGGGTTCGTGCGGCTGAAATCATCTGCAGGCGCGAGCAACGTCTCCTGTCCGTCATCCAATGATTTTGCCCATAATTCTTCTTTGCTACCTCGCTGCTTACGAAATACCAGCAAGTTGCCATCTCTCGACAATCCCGGCTGCAAAGCACTTATTCCAGATACTGTGATAGGTTGTCCAGTTCCTGTAACTTGACCGCTAACGGGGTCAAACGGTAATGTCCAGAGGCGACTTCTTTCGTTGGAAATGCTAAATGCCATTTTCCGTCCGTCTGGTGACACCACTATGTCGGTGTCCTTGCCTGCACCAATTGTTAAGCGTTCTGGTCCATCAGTCCAACGCATTGACTTTGGATCAACATTAATTTTCCAAAGATTTCTCACGCCCTGTGCTTCGCCTTCGAAAATTACCCCTTGTCCGGAGGGCAACCAGACGAAATCTGTAAATGTGATAGCCGCTTCTCTAAGTTGCGCCGTCACCTTAGAATCTATCTGTGATTGCAATGCCCCGCCGTCTGTCAACGAAACAGTCCAAAAGCTCCAGCCGAGTCGTAGGTGATTTCCCCAAACAGAGATATGATGCCCATCTGGATGCCAAGCCACGCGAAGCGGAAAAGCGAATTCAGAAGCAAAATCAGTTAACACCTCCTGCGGACTTCCACCATTAGCACCTATGAGATAGATCTTTGATTTGGCTACTCCCGGGAATGCCGAGTTGTAAAAGAGTATCTGAGAGCCATCAGGTGACCAGCGCGGACGATAGCCGAATCCACAAAGTTTACGTGCGCTCCCACCAAGCGCGGGAACTAAGAACAACCCGCCGCCGTCTCGTTCTGAACGAAAAACCAAAGTTAACCCATCCGGCGACCAGTCCGGTTGCCAATCGTGTGCAGCAGAATTCGTCACCTGAACGGAATTGCCCTCACCCAATGAACGTACCCAGATGTCGAAATTCCCGCTCTGGTCAGAACTATAAGCTATGAAGCGACCGTCAGGAGACCAAGCAGGCTCAATTTCCAAGCCAGGCTCAAAGGTTAACTGCGATAGTTTGCGTTGTGGTGGGAGTTGTGATGACTGCCGAAAGACCAAATAAGCACCAATCGCAAAGCCAAGGGCTAAGACTATCGAGAGTGCTGTCAGACCAATCATATAATATCGAATTTTTGAAGAAATTGAGCGCGCGCCGTCTTGACTGGTTTGATTCACGTCGAAAGTTTGACTTATTTCTGAGATCTCAGGATCAGTAATCTCCGTAGGAGGTTTGTTGAGTCGTGCATCATAATTTTCTACCTCTCTTACCTCGGCTACAAAACGATAGCCTTGTCCAGGAACTGTCACAATATATTTATGCTGCGCCGGCTCCTCACCCAAGGCCTTACGAAGAGCGGAAATGGTTCTCGGCAGGTTATTTTCATCCACAAAAGTGTTAGCCCAAACCATTTCTAACAACTCTTCCTTTTTCATTAGGCTACCGGAGTGACGAACCAACACAAGCAGAAGTTCAAATGCTTTTGGCGTCAGCGATACCATCCGCTCGCCATCAAGCAAAACACTTTTGGCGGAATCGATAAGGAAAGAGTCAAAGGCATAAAAATGCGGGGAATATTGACCATTAATCACTTTCATATCGCTTCAAGAAATGTATCAAGGACCTCTAAGTTGCTTTTGCAGCACGCGTTTTCAAAAATTTTCAAGAAGTTTCAAGAAATTTCATTAAACCAAAAGACTTCCCAACCCATGATCTAGTTCAATCACGTCACTAGTAAGTAACAGTAAGTAAACAGTCTGTTCAACTAAATCCACCAATTCGAGATTCTTTATTTATATAGCCCAAGGTTGGTGGAATGATTTTACGTTGATTAATTGGTTTGTCCAATTTTGAAAATGTGAACTAAAACGTGAGCGTGGCAAGTTCACCAGTTCTTGAGTCTTGGTTTGCTCAATTAGTAAGTTAGTTTACACAACGTTTCTTAGTTGCCAGTTGTTCGTTCATGTAACAAATTGATCGCTCATATGCAGTAAGGGGAGACACCTGTTGCAGCACTACAAGAACGCAATCAGGAAGTTAAGTTCCGTTAACCAAGCTTCCCGCGGCATGTTTTGTATTTTAACAAAATTCTAGGAGGAAAAATGAAAGATTTGTTTCGTTCCGCGATATGTGCAGGTGTTGCTGCAATATTATTTACTGCATTTGCCATTGCCATTCAGGCGCAAACTCAAGGTGAGATCACAGGTCTGGTAACTGACGCAAAAGGCGCGGTAATACCGGGTGCCAGTGTGACCGTCACGAACAAGGCGACCGGTGCTACGCGCAAGGTTTCTACAAATGGCGATGGTCTTTACGCGTTTCCCTCATTGCCTCCGGGCGCTTATGTATTAAAAGTCGAGCAAAGTAGCTTTAAAACCTCTCTGGTAGATAACATCAAGCTTGATGTTCAACAGGCAGCGAGACTCGATGTGACACTAGAAGTCGGGCAGGTCGGCGAAACCGTGACAATTGAAAGCAGTGAGGCACTTCTCAACAGCGAAAATGCGACTCTCGGCACAGTAATAGAGAACAGGGTTGTAACCGAATTGCCATTAAACGGCAGACAATACCTGAATCTCGTCGCGTTATCACCGAACGTGAATGTTCTTGCCCCGGCGGCTGGGCAGGCTGCTTCGAGACAAGGCGGTGATCGCGCCCAGCAAGCAATTTCCGCAGGCGGGCAGCGCATCTTTTACGATTATTACACGCTTGATGGTGTCAACAATATGGACGTTAACTTCAATAGTTATGTCGCACTTCCCTCGATTGATGCAATTCAGGAATTTAAGGTTCAAGTTGGTGTCTATCCGGCGGAGTTCGGGCATCAAAGCACACAAGTAAATGTGCTCACAAAGTCCGGCGGCAAT
>JBDTZW010000452.1:0-19694 GCA_040004905.1 Acidobacteriota bacterium | reverse complement strand
CCGCCACAAGTGACGACCATCTACGCTGACGACGGAGAAACGGTCCTTGCCGAATTCGCTATCGAGAAGCGCATTCCTATCAAGGAACAAGACATCCCAAAGAATGTCGAGGATGCGCTGCTCGCGATCGAGGATTACCGATTCTACGACCATATTGGAATTGATCCTTATCGAATTGCCGGCGTCGTTTTCAAAAATGTCGTTACGGGCAAGATGGAAGGCGCTTCGACCATCACTCAGCAGCTCGCCAAAAATCTCTTTCTTTACAAGGACCAGACCTACACTAGAAAAGTGAACGAATGGGCCGTAGCCCTGCAAATCGAGCGGTTCTATACAAAGCGGCAGATCCTCGAGATGTACATGAACTATGTGTTTCTCGGGGCGGGAGCTTATGGATTTGAGGCGGGTTCCCAAACCTATTTTGGAAAGCATCTGAACGAACTGAATCTGGAAGAAGCCGCTTTGCTAGCAGCCATTCCAAAATCGCCCGAATATTCGCCGACGCGAAATATTGAAAAGGCCAAGATCCGCCGTGACATCGTGCTCGATCAGATGGCGAAATATTTTCCCGAGCGCTATTCGCAGGCCCAGGTCGACGCCGCCAAAGCGAAGCCGATCAAGCTTGCCGATACGGCGTACTATCAATCACTTCCAAAATCGACGGTGTGGGATTATCCGGTAGAAGAGATCCGCAAATATCTCGAGGAAAAATACACTACCCGCGTGGCCCAGGGTGGGCTTAAAGTTTACACGACGATCAATGTCGAAGCTCAAAAGATCGCGACAAAAGAGATCCGCGAAAAGCTTCGGGCTTATGACCGCGGACGGGCATGGCGCTCTGATTACAAGAATATATTGATCGACGCCGACAACAATCCTATCACCGATGAAAAAGAGGTGGACCGGACGCTCAATTCCTACAAGCACGCTGACTGGTATGGCGATGAGTATACCGAAGGCGAGTTTATAAAGGGCCTTGTAATGCGTTCCAGCAACGCCGCTGACGACGTGACCGTACGATTCGGCAAGTATAAAGCCGTGGTTACAGCAGCCAATATGGGCCGCAGTCACAAACGTCCGAAGGATGAATTGAAGGCCGGCTATCTAGCCGAGTTTCTCGTTAAGAAGGTTGACGAGGCCAAGAAGACGCTCGACGTTGAGCTTTCCCAGGTTCCCGAGGTCCAAGCCGCTCTGGTATCGATCAACTCGCACAACGGAGAGATCGTATGTATGGTGGGCGGATACGATTACCATACCAGCCAGTTCAATAATGCAACACAGGGCCTACGGCAGACGGGATCCTCATATAAACCGTTCATCTACACGGCCGGAGTCGAGTCAGGCATGACCCCGGATACCATCATCAGCGGTGCGCCCATCAAAAAAGGCGGCTGGATGCCTCATAACTATGACGGCAGCCTGAGCAATCCGAATGTGCCGATGAAGGTTGCCCTGATGAAATCGCTGAATATCTCGGCCGTACACATCATGGAGCAGGTCGGTATCCAGCCCGCGGCGCAAATGGTGCGACGGTTTGGGATCACAAATCCAATGGCGCCAAGCCTTCCTTCGGTATTAGGAGCGAGCGAAGCCGCCTTGATCGAAATGGTGTCGGCATATTCTTCATTCCCGAACAAGGGCGTCCGCATGACGCCTCATTTGATCCGCAAGGTTTTCAGCCGTGACGGTACCGTTCTTGAGGAAGCAGATAATTCAAGTTCGAAGGTCACCAGCGAATACGTAGCCCTCACGATGGTCCAAATGATGCGCGGCGTGACAAGCGGTGGAGGAACCGCGTCGAACGCTAGTGCCGGCGGCCTACCCGTCGCCGGCAAGACAGGTACGGTCAACGATCATACCGACGTATGGTTCATCGGATACACCCCGACCTACGCAACCGGTGTTTGGATGGGAAATCCGCTAAAGAAGGAGAACCTAGGGAATAGCTGGACCGGTCATGCGGCCGTCCCGCTTTTTAATGATTTCATGAATCCCTTCATGAAGGGAAAACCGCGCGAGACATTCCCCGGTCCCCCTCCGGTCCCCTCCGATATCAAGGCCTTGATCGCCCGCAGCAAACGTGAGGAACTCGAGGCACTCGATGAGGCCGACCAAGCCGGAAAGAAAACGGGCGTAACGTTTGATTCCGGTCCCAAACCGACCCCGGATCCCGCGTTTGTAACCGGCGATCAGGGTAACGGGACCGACACAACCAAAACCGATAACAACAAGCCCTCGGGCGAGGATGAGCCGAAAATAAAACCGGCAGCAACTCCTGCTCCGAAAAAACCTGACAATCCCCCGGCCGAAAAGCCCGAGGGCACAAAGCGTAAGGGCCGTAAGGGAGACGGTCGTAAATGAAAAAGGACAGGCAATGCCTGTCCTTTTTCATTTACGCTAACATTGACCGACGAGCTTGCCCAAATAATACGGCAGCATCTTCCGCCACCAGACCCAATCGTGATTAACGTCATAACCCCAAACGTCTAGCCAGTGCGGTATGCCTTTGGAATGCAGAAGTGCGGAGAATTCGCGGCTTTGATCCGGAGCCTCGAACGATCCCTGTCCGGTTGTGATGATAATTGAATCGGCCTCGCGTAATCGCGGCAAGTGGTAGTCATCGTTGAGATTCTTGAGATACATCGTCGGATTGTTGAAGTAGACGTTGTCGTCGTAATGATTCTCAAGATAATTGTAAATATCGTAGCTTCCGCTCATGGCGATCGTTCCGCGAAAATTGTCGGAGTGCTTGAAATACGTATTCGCAGCGAGAAGAGCTCCTAGCGACGCTCCTGTCGTAAGAGGCCTAGCATCTTGGCCACATTCATTGCGGATAAGCGGCAAAACCTCGTCCATGATGTACCGGTCGTAACGCGTCAGCATCTCCACCTTCCAGCCGGCATGAGCTTCCTTATTAAGCAAGCTATATCGATTGACCGAATTGATCGAGTAAGCCCGGATGAGCCCTTTCTCGATGAACTCCTTTATGGCATCTATCAAATAGAAACGCTCGTATTCCAGATAATCTGCCGCTGCCGTCGGAAACATCAACAGCGGATAACCCGCGTGTCCATAGGCCACGAGCGGCATGTCCATGTTGAGATTGTGGCTGTACCACGAGGTAATATCGCGTCGCATAAAATTCTCCCGGTTGTCGAATAAATGAGGGTAAAAGAAAACGCCCGCTTCCGCAAGCAACAGCGAAAACGGGCGCTTTTATTAACGTCGGTCTATTTCGTGATCGTGATCTCGCGGGTGGTTGAATCATAACCGCCGTTATCGACCAGTTTGCCGTCCTTGTCAACAAGTTCCAACAGGATCGTGTGCTTGCCCGCGGTCCAGCCGGTTAGCCAGATCGGGTCCCATTTTTCGATAAATTTCTGCTCGCCGCCATCGACCGAATAGCGAACGCGGTATTCTCCGCCGTCTCCGGTTAGCTTTGCGTTCTCAAGCCAAAAATCGATCATTACAGCGTTCGTGTCATCGCCTTTGTATTCTCCCTTCGGACGACTGTAGGAAAGAATCGGCTTCTTCAAGTCGACTTCGCCGGCCATGGTGCCGGGCATGTCCTTGCCTTCCGGCGTGGGTTTAGTAGCCGTATTGGCGTTGGCATTTGCCATCGTGTTGCCCGCGCTCGTGGTGGCCGGCTTGGCCGTATCTCCTCCTCCGTTCTTCACCTTGAATTTCACGATCTGAAAAGCGCCTTCGTTCTTAAAGCTTTCATGCCACGGCCGCGAGGGGAAGACGCGCAAGGTATGATCGCCGTCAGCCACGTTCCGAAGCTCGAATTCCTGATCGAGGTTGTAATAGGCTTCATATGGCTGATTGTCGAGAATTATGTGAATGTGATTACCGGTGTGGGTAGCCTCGTCCATCATCGGCTTGTACCCCTTGAGATCACCGGAAAGCTCGAGTTTGACTTTGACGGTCGAGCTGGCAATGGTGGTATCGGCCTTTGGTTCGACGATCTTCAATATCGGCTTCGCCTCATCCTGTTCGCCCCGAGCGGCCATCTTGTCCTTTACGCCTTGCGGCCGTTGGACGACGGTCAGCGTCTGAACGGGAGACGTTCCCGTGTTCGCGTTCGTCGGCCCATTTGCGTTATTCGTCGGAGCGTTGCCACAGGCCGATAAAAAAAGGCCCGTAAATATCAGTGCCAATATATTTTTCTTGTTCATGCAGATCCCCCCTTCTAATTTATAAATGCCGTGCTAGAACGGCCCTCTCGTATGAAGCCGATCTTTCGCTTGTGCCGTAGCCGAAAACTTCTCTGAAATTCACGGCCAATCTTGTTTCAACGTCCGCCATGTCGACCTCACGCCCGAGGATTTGGACCATTGACGTAACCGGCTCGCCTTCGCACGCGATGATCCAGTTGTAATAACTGAGATCCGTGTTCACATTCAAAGCTAACCCGTGGGTCGTCACCCAGCGTTTAAGATGGACCCCGATCGCCGCAACCTTGCCTTCGGCGGTGTGCACGCCGGTTAGCCCATCGATCTGGAACGCATCGATCTCGAAATTACGCATAGTGCGGATGAGGACCTCTTCTAGATCGCGAACATATTTATGTACATCTTCGCGGTTCGGCGACAAGCTAATTATCGGATAGCCGACGAGCTGCCCCAAACCATGATAGGTCACCTTGCCGCCGCGGTTGCTCGCGAAAACCTCGGCGCCGAGCCTTTTCAACACCTCGGCGGTAGCAAGCACTCCGCTGTCTTGTGCGCGGCGACCGAGCGTGAATGTGTGCGGATGTTCGAGCAACAATAGGTAGTCGCGCTCGCGTTCCGTGATAACTTGCTCCTCAAGCTCCTTTTGTAGGCTAAGGGCATCAAAATAGGCAACTCGCCCTAGTTTCCGCACCTCTAATTCCCGTTCCCGCATTACTTTTATGATAAGATTTTTAGGATATTTTGAACAGGGGAGACAACTTATGAGAATTTCGGTTTTTCCGGCCATTTTACTGGCTTGCATCGCCGCCTTGAGCGTTTCTGCTCTCGGCCAAAAATCAAAGCGCGCGGTGCCCCGTCCGACGTCGACCCCTGCCCGGCCTTTTGTAAGTGTCGACGAGAGAGTCGCCAAGCAGACAGCGTCAAACCAGCTATCGAATGTGAGCGCCTATTTGGACCGATTCACGCCGTTGGTACAAACAATGAACGATCTCGCGAGGGATGATAAGGCCCGTAAGCTCTCCAAACGCGCATCGACCGATTTCAACAGTGCGAAACGAAAGCTTTTGCTCCAGCTTAATGATTTCAAGCTGGGTCTTACAACGCTTGAAACCGATTTCAAAACGAAGCCTTCGCTGACCAAATACTTGCTCAAGATCCAGGGCATAGCCGACCTATCGGCCTCGGCTCAGGATTCGGCCAATTTAGGCAGATTTGACGGCGTGCGTGAATCGCTCAAAGGAATTGTCCAGCGCTTGTCTGACACTGTTGCTGCCATGCCTTCGTAGTCGATGTAAACAAATAGAAAAAAGCCCGGTTTACCCCGGGCTTTTCATTTTATCTCTGATCACAAGCTTTAAGGCTTTTTCAATTCAACCGTCTTCTTTTCCGGATCACATGCGTCGATCTCATCGGCTTTAGCTGCTGCTTTAGACTCCTCTGCCGGTAGGCCAAGTTTTTGGCGGATAAATTTCTCGCCCTCAGTTTCGATCATCTCACCATTAATTACGCTCGTCTTCTTTACCAAAGTATCGCCGTCTTGTTCAAGTAACGCCGAGTCTAAAAAGATGTACCACGGAGAACCCCAATTTCGGTTGTCGCCCGTCGATCTGCGATATGTATAGTGTGTAGTGTTCTGCTTTTCGGTTCGAGCGAGCGATTCGCTGACGACCGGAAACGTGATCTTCAAAGCATCCATATTCGTCTTCGCCGCCTCGACCGTATCGTATTCGCTCACGCCGACGATCTCTAAACCGCTGGCTTTGTATTTCTCATAAAACCGCTCAAGCATCGGGGCATCATGCCGCCAATTCGGGCACCAAGGAGCAAAATATACAACGACCAACAATTTCTTGCCCTTAGCCAGATCGCGAACATCAGTCTCGCCCTCACCTCTGACATTCTTGAGCTTCCAATTCTTGTAGGCGATCTCTTTTTCAACGATCGGTGACTGCTCGTTCTGAGCGGCTCCCGCCGTAGCGGCAAACAGAACCAATAAAATGCTAAAAACTGTCTTCATTAGAAACTCCTCGGTTGATGAAAGGCTATCGCTTGAGATGCTAAACATCAAGGAGAAAGTTGGAATCAACGCAGCGGGGCCGGTTAAAGTTCCACGCCACCTGTGCTAATCTGTTGTCACAGTTTCCTGGACCCAATTGCAAATAAAATGAGCGACCAAGCGACAGTTTCCGATATTTTCCGCCGTGCATTGGATATTCGCCGGGCGAATCCGAACGGCACCTACAATGACGTCAAGGCGACATTGCTTAGCGAATTTAGCGGTAACGCATTTCCCTCAGCCGCCCAGCTCACGATCCCGGAATACGACAACATTGTACCGGAAGAGGATTGGACTGCCGGACTTCCGGTCGTATTGCGCGGTATTCAGAACGAGGATTGGAAGGACGTTGTTCAGGGGATAATTATCAGCCTTGAGCAGATCGAAAACTACCCCAAACAGTCCGGCCGTGAAGATGATCCCACAAAAGATTGGCGTAACCGCAACAAGGGCATTGAAGAAGCCGAAGCGAAGGTACTAGGTAAATGGATGCCGGACGAGCTAATGGCGATGGCGAAACGCAGCATCAAGAGCTAGGCCGACCCGTGATGAAAACGCCTGTCAATCGAAAGGCAGTTGACCTATCCAAATATCCCGACCTAGTGGTCGTTTACCTAGGAATGCCTGTCCGAGCATTTCGCGGACTTAAGACCCTCTTTGGTCTCGGCCCTCAAATTCAAAAGGCTGGCAATGCGCGGCCTGACGGGCTCCTTCATTTCGAAAACAACATTATTTTTAGCTTGCTCCCCCTTCTTTCGGGATGCGTTGGTACTGGTGAGATTTCGAATCGCTCGAAAAATGGACCCGTTCCGAACCACATCGGACGTGGTGGAAGGATTTTCTGCAAGATGCGGGGGGCACGGGATTTTGGCACGAAACTTATTTTAAGCGAGGCGGAATGGAGGCGATCTATGACGATCTCAATAAGCCGCTCGGCTTTTCAGCCTTGCTGAATGCGTTGACGCGAAGGGATCGATGTTTTCCGCCCGAAAACGTTTGGAGATCGATGGCGAAACGCCGACCCAGCCGGACGGCATGACAGAATTCGAACTAGAGACTTAACTGCAAACCATCGTTCGCCTCGATTATTTCGATACCTGTCGAGAATTTCGCGACCTCTTTTTCAAAATCGACGCTGTCCCAATCTGGATAGAAATGGGTGAGCATCGCCCGTTTTGGGTCAGCCCGGCGGACTATGTGGATAGCCTCGGCAAGTTCGAGGTGCTTCTCAACGGGTTTATCCTGCAGGTACGAGCATTCGGCAACGAAAAGATCGGCATCCTTCCCGAAAGCCCCAAGCGTTTTTGTAAATCCTGTATCCGATGTATAGACGAGCACCTTATCGTTTTCGCGAAGATGTATAGCGTGGCTTTCAGGTGTGTGCGGCGTGGACAGAGCGACAGCCTCTAGCCCCGGAAGCATCTCAAATTTTTCCAACTCCTCTATTTCTTCTATCTCGATCGGGAATAGCTGTTTGAACAATCGGTAATCATTCGCATCGTTGAATGCGTTGAGTAGGTTGCGAGTTCCCGTCGGCCCGAAAATTCGAAGAGGTTTGGTTCGGCCTTTCGTTTCCTCGGCATGTTTTGTGGCCGCGAGAAATGGTGCAACGCCGCCGACATGATCGAGATGAAAATGCGAGATCCAGATAGCGTCGAGGTTCGGCCAGTCGAGCTTGTATTCCGCCATACGTCGAAGTGACGACGCCGAGCAATCCAGCATCAGCGTTCCACTATTTGTTTCGACCCAATACCCAGAACTTCCCCGCGTCGCGTGAGGCTGCCCCGTTCCCGAACCAAGCACCGTCAATTTCATATCCAGGTTCAACCTCGATTCCCGTTCTCAACGTATCTTCTTAAATTCAAGTATAATGCTCCATCTGGGATCTCGAACTCATGAATGTCGATATTTTAGCTATTTTCGCTCACCCGGACGACGTCGAACTGACGGTCGGCGGAACGCTTCTGAAAATGAAGAGTCTCGATTACGCCACCGGTGCGCTCGATGTTACCCGAGGCGAGATGGGCACGCGCGGCACGGTCGAAGGACGAGGTGACGAAGCTGCAGCAGCCGCGAAAATTCTCAGACTTGATCTTCGGGAAAACCTTCGCCTTGCGGACGGCCGTGTTTTTGTTGACGATGCGTCGCGAACCGCTCTGGTGCGTGTTCTTCGACGATTAAAACCCCGTCTTCTGCTTACCCATCAGATCGGCGATCCGCACCCAGATCACGACCATATCGCCCTTCTGGTTCGCGAGTCCGCCCGACTGTCGAGCATGAAAAATTACGATCCCGAAACCGGCGATGAAAAGATCGCTGTGCCGATGGTCGCTCATAATGTTTTCTCGCGGCGGACTGACATTTCTTTCGTTGTCGATATTTCGGAATTTCTCGAAGAAAAGATGGCCGCGATCCGGGCACACGGCTCGCAATTCTACGATCCCGCGTCCGGCGAACCAGAGACGCGCCTTACCGCGAAAACGTTCCTGACCGAACTCGAGAACCGCTCAAGATATTTCGGATCGCTCATCGGTGTCGAAGCGGGCGAACCATATTTTGTCCGCGAAGCACTTAACATCGACGATCCGGTCGCTCTTCTCGCCAGGCCGATGAATTTGTACTCGTAGTATGAATATCCTTGCACCCGAAGGGATCGAACTTAATCGCAAGCGCGCATTGCTCGAGCGGTTAAAGGACCGTTTGGCCGATAAGGAAGAAGAGATGGCGGATCTGCGTGCGGAGCTTGAGCAGTTCGAGGCGAAGTACACGATGGAGGTTGGCCGCCTTTATGCGGAGCTTGACGAGGTTGAGGCCGAGATCGCCGAAGAAGAGGTTCGAATTCATCCAAGCGATGAGGAGATAAAACGAAAGGCCGACGACGCACGCCTACGTGCCGAAGAATCCGCGGCCCAGGCCGCCGAAGAAAATTGGGAAGGCTGCACATTCCGCTGGCAGCCGACCATTGAAGCGAAAAAGGCGTACCATAAGCTTGCTCGCCTTATTCACCCCGATCTTGCGCTTGATCAAGAAGAACGCGACCGCCGTCATGATCTCATGGCCCAGCTGAATGATGCGTATTCAGCCGGAGATCAAAACCTCTTGAACAAACTCGTCGAAGAATATCGCGACAGCCCCGATTTGATCAAAGGGGACTCGATCGGTGATGAAATAGTTCGGGCGATACGCCAGATCGCTCAGGTAAGAAATCGTGTCTCGGAATTAAAAAAAGAAAAAAATATTATCGAACTGTCGGAGCTTTTTGTCCTACAACGCAAGGTCGAAGAGGAGATGCGTGAAGGCCGAAACCTCTTAAGACAGATGGCGCAACGGACGCAGGCCCATATAAAAAAGGCCCACCGACGCCTCTCGAATTTAAGGCAGGTACATGAAGCAGGGCAAGTGGAACGCAACATCCTACATGAACTCGATATTTCATCACTCCGATGATCGGATCTCGCGGAATTGATGGGATCCGAACCGTGTAAGAATCGCGTAGGACGACTTCCTACAAACCATTGTAAACATTGGGGGTTTCCGGTTACTTTTACCCTTGACATCAATTCGCCGATATGGCACTTTCTATTTGACCTTGAATAAGGGTGGTTTCTCGCAAAAGAGCTTCCCTGACCGAAAGAAAAGTTATAAAAGCTTTCGTTGCCGGCTACTCCACGTAGCTAGCGCGAAATAAGGGGGAGACGGTGTGGGAGACGTCTCCCTTTCTTTTTGTTTAAAAAGCATGACCCGCGGCAAAGCCCGACGACCACGCCCATTGAAAGTTATAGCCACCTAACCAGCCCGTAACGTCAACGACCTCTCCAATAAAAAAGAGTCCGGGAACTTTTTTTGCTTCCATTGTTTTTGACGAAAGCTCGTCGGTCGAAACGCCTCCGAGCGTTACCTCGGCTCGATCGTATCCTTCGGTATCGGCAAACTCCATTCTCCAATTATTCAGTTTAGCACCCGTATCTTCCATGTCTTTACGACTCAATTGATCCAGTGGTTTGTGAGCCAGATTTTCGGCGGCAAAGATCTCGACAAATCTGCGCGGGAGATAGTGAGAAAGAAAATTATCGAGAGCGATGTGCCTTTCGCGATTTTCGACGAGCAATTCGACCAGATCACTTTGCGGCAAGAGATCGAACGTAACGGTCTCGCCTTTTTTCCAGTAGTTGGAAATTTGAAGGATCGCGGGGCCGGACAAGCCACGATGCGTGAACAAGATATTTTCGCGAAAGGTGTGTTTCCCAACAGACACGGCCGCGTCGATCGATGAGCCGGAGATCCGGACCAGTGGATTCTTATCCTTGAATTGAAGCGCTACCAGCGACGGCCGTGTTTGCTCGATCTTAAGACCAAATTGGCTTGCGATCCTATAGCCGAGATCGCTTGCGCCGATCTTTGCGAACGAGAGCCCGCCGCTCGCGACCACCAAATTACGGGAGATGAAATTGCCGCTGCTAGTTTCGACATGGAACAACTCGTTCTTTCGTACGTGTTTTACGGAACACGTAGTGCGGATCGTCACTCGAGCTTGCTCGCATTCCGTGAGAAGCATACCCACGATAGCTCGCGAGCTTTCCCTGCAGAAGAGTTGGCCAAGTTTCTTTTCGTAGTATTCGATCTTGTGCTTGCGGACGAGGGAGATAAAATCGTTCGCCGTATATCCCGCCAAGGCCGATTTACAAAAGTGCGAATTTTTTGAGATGAAGTTTTCGGGCGATGTATTTATGTTCGTGAAGTTGCAGCGGCCGCCGCCCGAGATGACTATCTTACGTCCGACCGCGGCGTTGTGCTCGATCACGAGCACTTTCTTCCCACGTTTACCTGCCTCGATCGCACAGAAAAGTCCGGCTGCCCCGCCGCCGATAATGACCACGTCGTAAATGTCCTCCGTCACGATCGTTATTTGAGCAGATATTGGTCGCGGAGAATATTGATGTGATGCCGAACATGGCCTGCCATGATGTAGCCGAGGCCTCGGACGGAGATCGGGGTGCCGCTGGCGGTGCCCGTTCTTTTCCACCCGTCTTCGCGAAGATTCCTGAGCATCCGCAGATTGGCTCGTCGCGACTCCGTTAGTTCGTCTAGCAGGTCGCGAAACGTCCGCTCATTCGCGTAGGAATTTTCAATATAGCCATCCTGCTCGAAACCTTCCATAGGAGTTTCGTCGCCGCGCGAGATCCGCAAGGCACGATACGCAAAAATGCGCTCGCCGTCTATCAGGTGGCTGATCGCTTCCTTAACGGTCCATTTCCCCTCGGCGTAGGTAAATTTACCTTTTTCCTCGTCAAGTCCGCCAAGCAGCGAATCGAGTTCGGCTGGCTGCTGTTCAAGCACCCTCAGCAGGTCGGGTTCGGTGACAAGGGACACGTATTTTTCGTAGTAGGGAGCGTATTCAGAGCCTTCGGGTCTCAGCATTTCTATAGTTCCTTATTCATAATTTCGCGGACCAACCGTGATTTGAGTAATATTATCAAAATCCGAATAGAAACATAGGAGCATTTGTAAAAAATGAAAATGATATCCGCCCTCTTTCTCTTGGCATTCGCGGCATCTTCGGACTTTAGCCAAAATGGTGGCAAGGCTGACCCGAAACGGATCGAATTTGCGCGAGGCAGTTCCTCCGTCGTCCTCAGCGAATCGTTGAGCAACGGCAGCGAGATGGAATATGTCTTTGCTGCGAAGAAAGGCCAAAAAGTAACGGTGACCAATCCGTCTACAGGCCTTTTCGATTTTCGCTTGTTTAGTGACGAGAATGATATGGAAACCGAGTTCGACAGCTCAAGAAAATATACATTCGAGATCCCGGCAATGGGCGACTATCAGTTCTTCGTCAGGAAAAAGATGGTAAAGACGCCTCGCAGAGCAAGGTTTCGCATAATCCTGGAGATTCGGTAATTTTGCTAAGGCCCACATTTTGTCGGATAATTTCACGGACACAATTTCATTCCTGGAGATTTAGATAAAAAATGAAAAGAGCTTTTTTCCTTTCGGCCTTTGCCCTGCTGGCCTTCACTATCCTTTCACAATCGGGCACTCAAGCTATTAATAATACCTTCGCAGAGCGGTTCAACGCCGTTGCACGGGTCGGTGATTCGGGCGTCTATACATTCGACAAGGCTCACAGCTTTATCCAGTTCACGGTCAATCACAGTGGACTGACCGAGGTTCCGGGGTTCTTTCGTGATTTCACGGGCTCGATCAACTTCGACTCGAAAGACATCACGAAATCGATCGTCGAATTTACGGCTAAGGCAACAAGCATCGACACGGGCATCGGTGCTCGCGACAACCATTTGCGGACCAAGGATTTCTTTGAGGTTGAAAAGTATCCCGACATCATTTTCAAAAGCACGAAGGTCGAAAAGAAGGGTAAAGGCTACTTGCTGACGGGCGACTTTACGATGAAGGGAGTGACCAAATCGATCACATTCCCATTTCAGATCGTCGGATGGCTCCCGGCGGATGACCGCAGCGGTGGTAAAATGGGCATCGCGGCAGAAACCTCGATAAACCGCCGCGACTATGGCGTGAGCTGGGGAAGCAATCTTCCGGGTGGAATTGCCGCCGTGTCGGATATCGTCAAGATCTCACTACAGATCGACGCCGGTAAGAAGAAGGATGCGGCTCCTAAGGCTGAGTAAAGCTCAAAGGTGGAAAAGGAAAGAGTAAAAAGGGAAACTTGAACTCGCCTGATATTGAGCCTGCTCTTTAACTTTTCCCCCGTTTCACTCTTTACCTTTCTGCCTCTTTTCAGCTCCGATCTCCGTGAACGCAATGTCGTAGATCCCATACTTTTCCCAATCCTTGAAATCGAAGTGCCACCATTCGTTTGGATTGACGGTGAAGCCTTCGGCTTCCATCAGTTTCCTTAGCGTATCGCGATTCGCCCGCTCTTGTTCCGTTCCGCCCTTGTAATCCGGCGAGGCCCGCTCGGTAAATTCGTCGAAGCCCGAGGGCATCGGGATCAGCTCGCCCGTCTTGAGATCGTAGATGCTCAGATCGACCGCGCAACCGCGGTTATGTTTGGAGCCTTTGGCTGGGTCTGCCACGAATTTCCGTTTGTCCTCGGGCACGACTTCCCAGAATAATTTCGTGATCGTCCACGGACGATATCCGTCGAAGATCACGATTCCCAGCCCTTGTTCCTTGAGTTTTTTATGCACCCGAACGAGCGCCTCGGCGGCGGGCCTTTGCAGGAACGCGCGAGCCTCGGGGTAAACGGCTTTGCCTACGAAATTGTTCGCAGTTGCGTAGCGGATATCGAGTTTTATCGACTTGCTTAATTTTGTAAGTTCTATCAGATCGGCCTCGCGTTTGTTGGCTTCCTTGGGCGGCCCGCTCTGGGCACCGACGGAAGAGAATAGGGCGAGGACGGTAAGCAGCAACGCTAAGTATCGTGTTTTAACGCTTACAAACCTCATCTCGAGATCTAGTTTAAACAATGGGTCGGGGATTGGCGAGAAGCAAATTTATCTGTAAATAGATTGATATGTGCGATGGGAAAAGCTATTTTTAAATCCTGATGCAGGAAGGCCCGAAAAAAATGACTTGCCCCGCCCGCAGGTGGACAAAACGTGCCGGCGTCATCGCGTTCATATTCTTCCTCGGCAAAGGCCTTCTCTGGCTCGGCGCCCTCGTTCTGGGAGCCTATTACACACTCAACTAGTAAGGTGTCGGCTTCGCTTCCGGAGTCGATTGTGCGGCCGGTACCGGAGCAGTATCCTCGTCCAGGATCTTAACGTCGGTTCCGTAACGCTGGTAGTTCTTGAAGCGGATCAGGTTGCGGTCCTGGAAAAGCTGCGAACCTTCGCGTGAGGTAAATTTGTTGTCCGAAAGCACAGGCAGCAGATATTTGTCGCCGGCGATCTCGACCCAATCGTAATCGATCGAGCTGTCGAATGCCCTGACCTTAAAATCGGACGGGATGTCAGTCGCCGTAAACTCTATCCGCAAGACACGGCCAGTTTTACGGTCGATCCAAACCTTGCCCTTTTCGCCGGCGGGAACGCTGGTAAAGCTAAAGCCACTCTGCCCGTTCGAAGTTTTAAAGCCCACACCACCGCCCTTATTGTTTTCGAGCAGGATCTCGTAGTCGTAAACGATCGCGGGCTGATTGCGGACGACATCGGTCGTTAGCACCTTGAACTCGGTCTTGCTTTCGGGTTTGAAGAGCCGCGCGAGGTCCTCGACAAATTCGCCACCGGTCGTGCTGCCTTCGAGGTTGGAATAGTTGTTCGAGGTCTCGGTCTGCACCGGTGCTCCATCCTTTGCCAAGACCCGGTACTGCTCGCCTTTTTCGGTGCTGTAGCTGACCGCGATGATCACGCTGTCGAGCGGTTTCCAGTTTCCCGTTCCGGCATATGCCGCCGAACGGGCGATTATTTGTTTGACGACGAAATCCGGCATCGCGTCCAGAGCGTCCCGGGTTGCCGCCTTTGCCTTGGCGAGGACCTCAGCGGCCTCTTGTTCGGACGGCAACTTGTAAGCGGTCGGGTTTTGGCGGCGGCGGTCGGCTTCCTCAAGAGTTCTTTTTAGCTCATCGTCATTTCGGCCCTTTGTGCGGGTGAGGCTCCGGACGCCGTCCGTCAGGGTGAAGGCGATGCCGCGTTTTCGCAGGGCGTCTATGACGTCGCCCTTGGTCGACGGGTTCGCGTCTAGGGCATAGAGCATCTTGACGTACTCGGCCTGCGTTATCGGAACGCCTTGGGCAAAGGTGAAGTGCGTGATCAAAAAGGCGGAAACTAGTAGTAAAAAGGCTTTTTTCATGCTGGTGCCGGAAGAAATAATAGATGCCGACCAGGGTATTTTAGATGGCTTCTAACCGTAAGACCATTCGCTTATTGTTCCTTTGAACGTGTTCCACGGTTTGAGCAAGTTTTTATCGTCTGAGAGTTGAACTCCTTCGTTTTCCTCCCTTTTTGACCCATGTTCCACGGTTTTCGCACATTTTGTAGGACAAACCCGATTGCATAAATAAGAATGTGTTTGGTTTGTGAAACATGGATCTCTGTAAAAAAGCGGAGATGCGATCCCCGCTTTTTTGATCTATAGAATACGCCAACGTTAGTTGACCCATTCTTCCTCGTAATTTAATTGCCAATGGCGTGTCACCCATTTTTGAGCAGCCGTCAGAGCGGTGAGTTTCCATTTCTTGATATTTTCAAGAACAGTCAACGCCGCCAGTGGCTTGCTGGGATCGCGTTCAACCCGAATAACGCGGGTTGCGACCTCGATGATCGGCTTGTCTTCTTCCATGATCCTTAGTTTCACGTGGCTTCCGACCGGCGGCAGAGTTTCCAGATTGACCAGGGCGCTGTTTTCGCCCAAATTTTCAGTCATTCCGTCTACCCGTACCGTCTTACCGCTCTCCGAGTCCGTCCAGCTAGCCTGAACAGGCATGTTCGCTAAAATGCGGTGATGCAATGGCGATTTATAAGATGATTCAGAATAATCTACGTGTGCCATTTTCAAATATATCCCCCTTTTTCGACCTTTTACCCTTCGAACATCCAAACCAAGTTACCCGGAAAGGCTGTTCGGCAGAAAATTTAGTGCATATTTACAAAAAAGTCAAGTATTAAATATGCCCGCAAGTCATTATTTATCAATAATTTTTTCGAAGGCCGATGTTTGCTGCGTTCTGTAACATATTTTCTTACAGATGAAATTCGCAAACCCATCTGGCGAGTAGCAATCGAGCGAATTTGCGGATATTCTTTATTCGTTAAAATCACTCGAAATTGGTCCCGTCAGTGAATTAGACCGTAAGTTTTCCGCATCGGCGTTAACCCAGTGTTACGCGCTCGGGGCCGCTGCTTTATGAATGCGAACGATGCACGGATAATGTTACAAACGGGAACCCAATTTGCTTGAAAACAACTGAAATCTTTTCACCTTTGGGACGTGTTCAACACTCGATAAGCGGAAAGGCTCGTTCGACCAAGGTAAAGGTCTGTGAACGCAGAATTTAATGGATTATTTATCAGTGGTTGAACCAATTAGATTGGCCAAATATTGATAAAGTGACAAAGCCATAATCCGAAAAACGATAGAAATATCCGAAATTCAAAAAAGTTCTTATTCCAAATCAAATTCGCAAACGGTATTTTGCAATTAAATCTCAGTTAAATATCCAGATGAGGTCAACAAAACCTATGACAAAGAATCTATCCATCTCGATCCTGGCGGCCATCGCCCTTTGCCTATTGGTAGGCATCGGACAGGCGTTCGCTCAGGCGACCGTGACCGGCGGTATCAACGGCCAGGTAAAGGACCCGCAGTCGGCGAGCGTCCCGAATGCCACCGTTAAAGTCACGAATATCGGCACCAATGCTTCGTCGACAGTTACGAGCGACTCCGACGGCGGGTACCGGGTGACGAACCTTCAGCCAGGCACCTATACAATCGAGGTCAATGCCAGCGGCTTTGGCCCGGCAAAGGCTGAAAATATCATCGTCGAGGTCGGCCGCTCGACGACCATCGATATTCCCCTCGCTTTGGGAACGGCAACCGCCGAAGTTCAGGTGAATTCGGAAGCTCCGGTGATAAACACCAACGACAACGCAAATGCCAATAACATTAATCAAACGTCGATCAACGAGCTTCCGATCAACGGACGCCGATGGTCGAATTTCGCGTTGCTAACCCCAAGCACAGTGCCTGACGGGCAGTTTGGATTGATCAGCTTTCGGGGCATCTCAGGCCTGCTCAACAACAACACTATCGACGGTGGCGACAACAATCAGGCCTTCTTTTCAGAAGAACGCGGTCGCACTCGTGTCAATTATTCGATCAGCCAGGCAGCGATTCGTGAATTTCAGGTGAACACTTCGAATTATTCCGCTGAATACGGACGTTCAGCCGGCGGCGTGACCAACGCTGTTACGAAAAGTGGTACAAATGATTTTCACGGTGATCTTTTTTATTACAACCGCAACAATCGAAACGGTGCGCGTAATCCGCGATCGACTCAAACTATCTTGGTTGGCGGCGTTTCGACCCTTATCGCAGCCAAACCTGTCGATCTCCGCCAACAGTGGGGTGCCGCGGTCGGTGGCCCGATCATAAAAAACAAGCTTTTCTTTTTCTTTAGTTACGATCAACAAAAACGTAATTTTCCCGGCGTTAGCGTTTTTGTTAGCCCAACATTTCTAAACCTCACGCCCGCTCAGATTACAACTTTGACCGGCAAGGGAATAACGCCTACGCAAATCAACAATACACTCGGCTTTCTGAATTCACTGGCAGGCGAGGTGCCCCGAAAGGGAGACCAGGTTCTTTATCTGCCTAAGATCGATTGGCAGATCACCGACAAGAATCTTTTCACGGTTACTTACAATCGCTTGCAATGGAAGTCACCCAATGGGGTTCAGACGACTACGACCGTTACAAGTGGTCGAGCGACTTATGGTGACGACCTAGTGAACGTAGATACCTTGAACGCTCGACTGCAGTCGTCAATTTCGTCTACAATGCTGAACGAAGCACGATTTCAGTACAGCAAAGATTTTGAGCGACAGGTCAGCAAGCCTCCCGCACCTGGCGAACCGTCGACCGCTCTTGGCGGTACGCGAGCCCCAGGGATGTTTATTACAAACGGACTAGGTTTCGGTACTCCGAATTTCCTAGATCGCGCCTCGTATCCCGATGAACGTCGTACTCAGTTTGCCGATACGATAACGCTGACTGCGGGACGTCATACGTTAAAATTCGGCGGCGACGTAAATCGCGTCACGGACAGACTTTCTAATCTGTTCACGGGAGCTGGCTCCTACTCATGGAACAACATTCCTGATTTTATCGTTGACTATCTAGGCTGGCAGGGCACCGTCGCCCCCACTACTACCTGTGCTACAAGTACCCGACTTGTCGGCAGATGTTACACGAGTTTGTACCAACAAGGCCTTGGCCTGATAGGTCTGAAACTCAGAACCTGGGATTACGACTTCTTTGCCCAGGATGATTTTCGGATAACGCCCCGGTTAACTGTCAACCTAGGATTGCGTTGGGAATACATTCAGATGCCCAAGGCGCAACTGCCTAACTCAAGTACAGCCATCATTCCTCTTGACGGTCGAACTATAAACGAAGCCACTTCCACGCTGCCGGACGATAAGAACAACTTCGGCCCCCGTATCGGTTTTGCCTACGATGTTTTCGGCGACGGCAAAACAAGTCTCCGTGGTGGATATGGCATCTATTATGGCCGCGTTCAAAGCTCGACGATCTATAACGCGCTGATCAATACGGGCAATCCGGGAGCGCAATTTCAGGTCACGGCTAGTGCCGCAACCACAACAAATTGCTTTCCCGTCGTACCCACCGCAACCACGCTGTGTGGTCCGATTTTCCCGAATGTTCTGCCTGCAAACACACCAATATCGGTCGGTGGAGCTATTCAGTTCTTTTCCCGCAATTTCCAGGCTCCTCTTATTAACCAGTACGATCTCGTTCTTGAGCGGCAGATCATGAAGAACACCGTCGTTTCGATCTCGTACATCGGAAGTCTGGGGCGGAACTTACCGACATTCGTCGACGTGAATAATGTGCGCACCGGATCAACGACATACAGTGTTGTGGGGGGGCCGTTCGGTGGACAAACTTTCACGCTGCCGTTTTACAGCCGCGTTCCGGGAGCCGGAAGCCAGAATATGACGCAAATTCAAAGTACGGTGAAATCTGAATACAATGGCTTAGCGCTACAGATTAACCGACGGTTTAGCGATGGACTGCAATTTCAGGCAAGCTATACCCTAGCTAAGGCGACTGACACCAATCAGAATTCGGCAACCTTTACGCAGGGAAATAGCCCCTACGATCTCTTCGATCGAACCTACGATGCTGGTTCAAGCAATTTTGACGTTAGGCATAAGGTTATTGTCAGCGCGGTCTGGTCTCCTAATTTTTACAAGGGATCTAGGAAGTCCTTCTACAATTATGTGGTCAACGGTTGGTCGTTTGCGCCGATCTACGCCTTCTTTTCGGGCAAGCCTTTTGATGGAACTGTTTCTGGCACAAGTTTGAATAACTCATTCGGAGATGCTCGATTCCCCCTCAATCCGCGCAATGCATATCGGCTTCCGAATTTGTCTAATTTAGATGCTCGACTTTCAAAGCGGTTCCGTCTGACGGATTCGATGAATCTCGAACTATTGGCAGAAGCGTTTAACGTTCAAAATCGAACGCAGGTGTTTACAGAGAACAGTACACTCTATAACCGGACCGGAACAGTTTTGAATTTCAACACCGCTTTCGGACAGATCAATGCCACGGACAGTAATCTGTATAAGGAACGCCAGATACAGTTTGCGGCTCGGTTCCAGTTTTAGTTTTTCTCTCACGAGGAAAACTTGTGTATGGCACGCTTCTTTCGGGGAGCGTGCCTTTTTGTTTGAATCGGAAGGTTAAGGTTAGAATTCTTGGGTTGTTATGCGGGTCTTGCAGATATCTTCGGCGAGGGA
>JBDTZW010000304.1:0-1767 GCA_040004905.1 Acidobacteriota bacterium | reverse complement strand
GTATTCGAAGCCGTCCCCGCCGAGAGATGCGTGATCATGCTTCGCGACGAGACCGCCGAAGGCGGCATGAAGATCATGGTCGCCCGCGTTCGCGGCAAAGATGAATCGATCGAAGAAGTGCGGATCAGCCGAACCGTGATGGACGAGGTCCTCAAGAACGGCAAATCGGTGCTAACGTCGGACGCTCAGCACGATCCTAAATTCGCCAGCCAGACAATGGCACTTCTAGGCATTCGATCCGTGCTTGCGGTCCCGCTCAGTGTGGATGAACGCGACGTCTTCGGATTGATATACGCAGATTCGCCGACCTGGGAGGCTTCATTCTCAGAAGAGCACCTCGACATTCTTACAACCCTGGCGTCGGTCGCATCGATCCGGGTCGAGAACGCGACGCTGCTTGACGAGCGTCTTCAGCGCGAGCGTATGGAGCGCGAACTGGAACTCGCGACCGAGATCCAGCAGCGTTTCCAGCCGTCCGCGCCGCCTAAGGTCGAGGGGTACGAGTTTCAAGGCATCTCGTTCTCTTGCTATGAGATCGGGGGCGACTACTACGATTTTATTGAAGAAGCTGACGGTTCGATGTTGATCGCTTTGGGTGACGTATCCGGTAAAGGAACGGCCGCCGCCCTGCTGATGTCGAGCGTCCATGCGGCAATTCATGCACAGGTTTCAGCACGAAGCCCTCTCCCGGTAATAATCAACTCGGTTAATCGTTATCTGGCCGAGAATACGCCGACCAACCGGTTTGTTACGCTTTTTGCCGCCGAACTTGACCCCGCCACCGGAAATCTTCGTTACATCAACGCCGGACACAATCCGCCCCTTATCGGCCGCGTTGATGGGACCATCGAGCAATTATCGTCCGGCGGTTTTCCGCTCGGCATCTTGCCAACGGCTGAGTTTGAGGTTGGTACCACATCCCTAGCTCCTGGCGAGGTCCTGGTTGTATATTCGGATGGCGTATCCGAGGCAAACAACCTGGCCGAAGAAGAATTCGGCATGGACCGCCTCTGCGAGGTCGTTAGATCGAACCTGACAAGCTCGGCGGCGGGCATGCGGGACAAGGTCGAGTCCGCCCTTTCGAGCTTTACGCAAACCGCGCCCGCGAACGACGACATCACTCTTGTAATAGTTAAACGCGTGTAATTTCCTGTCTTATAACTTCGGTTTAGGTCGGATAATTGACGGTATTAATGGTAATTGTGTTATTTTGACAGATAAACAAGTCAAAATGCTGTTTATTATTGTTGACCACCGCCAACACCTGTCGTAGAATAATAACGGCGTTCCCCCACGCCCAACTCCTCCGAATGCCGCCTAAAAGACGTAAGGTCAGTCTCATTTACTTTATTATTATTACCCTTCTGCTGGTCGGGTTGGTACCGCTTGTCCTGACAGGCTGGATGCTCTCAAATAAAAGCGGCCGCGAATTGACATCTGCTGAGAATCGCTATCAAACCCAGCTCGTTCAGGAGAAAGCCCGGCAGATGGAAATGTTCGGTAAGCGCTACGGGGATCTTGTATCGAGCATTTCGATCGCTCTTGAACTCTCTGATCATCTTTCGATCCTCTCTTCTCCCGATACTGAAAAAAAGCTCGGTGACATTCTCAAGCAGAATCCGGATCTTCTTGCCCTAAATGTAAAGCCCGCAGGAGGAGAGTCGCTCTCAGTTTTTCGGGCCGAATCGATCAGCCGCGAATCGATCGCACTCGTCTCGACCGACATCGAAACGAGCCTCGGCGGACAGCAGTTGGCCGTCAATCAGC
>JBDTZW010000054.1:0-5862 GCA_040004905.1 Acidobacteriota bacterium | reverse complement strand
CGATCGGCGTAAGCGGCGGCTCCGGCGAGCAGGACCACTCGGTTGCCGAGGCCGGTGCGAAGGCTTTTTAAGAGAAGCGCGGGATTCTGTTGATTTCTGTCGAAAACGGGATTATATTTTGATTGGTACAGATTTATGCGACGACAACTCCTATCAATTCCCGTCATTATCATCACGCTTTTAATCGGTATTTACATCGCTCCGTTCGATGCGACTCGCGGCATTCGCGGCTTGGGTTACATGTTTATTGATGCGGTGCGACACGATATGGCGTCCCGCACGCCGGCGCTGGAGCCCCATTATGGACGGTACGGCAACCCGGGAAATCCGATCATCCAGATCGGCCGTAACGGGATCAGGGACGTTAAGCAAGGAGAATCTTACGCCTTTCATATTATTAGCAGGTCGGCTGATGGCAATAGCTACCTAATAGAGATCTACGATCTAGAAAAGGGTTCGTCCTTGCGTAAATACGAGTATCTCGAATTTAATGACACGGAATGGATGGCTTATTTTGGCTACGACTCGATGGACGATTACAATTACGGAAGATCGAGCAGTTCGGGTTCTTTCGAAAAGATCTACTTCTAACGATAATTAAATAGGCCGTTTGGATACGCTCATCGTACTAAACGGCCTTGCTGCGCGTTCGCGTACGATATACGAAATCAACACACTATGTCGGTTGGTGGAACGTCCCCGATGAACGTTTCCAGACGGAATGATAGCTTTTGAGGCCTCGTGGTTTCGGGCGATATCTCTTTTTCTCTCAACGATTTACAGGTAATAAGGACCCTTTCTTAAAGTATCTACGGCACGGTGGTTGCGTTTAACACGGTGTCCGCATTAAATTGCGACAAAAAATTTACGAGGAAGGGAGGTTATTATGTTAAAAAAAATATTGTTAGGTACGGTGATGTCAGCTGCTTTAACTGTAGGCGTGCCTATGGCAGCCTCGGCGGCGACAACAGCGAATACCACGACTTTGAATGCGGGTGTCGTGAGTCCGCAGGTAAGGATCAGGATCGGACAGCCGCGTAGACGATGGCGTAGAGATGATGACAGACGCTGGGAAAATAGGCGTTATGTAGCCAGGTATCGTGTGGTTCCGCAGTACTACTGGATGAACGGACGACGATATGTGAGATACGTTCGAGTTAGAAACTTCTAGTACAGAAGTTGGATCAACTGGGAAATAATAAAGAACGCGAAACTCTTCCTCGCGTTCTTTTTTTTGCGTCAATCCGCGATCAAAAGGTTTTCGCCGATCGCAAATTTGGGATCTTTCCTACTTTCGTCGCGCCCAATGTCATTGTCACCTACGGTCATCGCTATCAGCGGTTCGAGTGCGGAATGAGCTAGAACCGATAATGCGAAAAAGACAAGATAGGTCCATTTTGGGCGGCGGCCATTCCAGTGCTCGGTCAGTGTCTGCCGGCCGTTGCCGTCGTTAAAATCAAGAAAGACACGGTCGGACCAGAGTTTGCGGCCCTCGGGGAAATCGCCGTAGTTACCCAGGATCTGCATGATCGAGCGTAACTGCCGCGACGGCAGCGTGACGTGATATTCCGGCATCACGGCGATCCGGCTGAACCGGTCACGCCTTATTTCGCTCACAAATTCTTCGAATGACCAGGCATCGGTGATATTGATCATAGTGTTCGATTGGCAGCAGTGCCGATCGCCACCGGATATCAGCGGGCGCTCGATGTCGTCGGCCAGCTTGATCGCGGCCTGATTCTCTGCCCATGACCGAAAGCCGTTGATCTCGACCGCGTGCAGCCATTTTGCGTGCTCAGCGACGAAGCGTTTGAGAGTCTCTTCGTGCGCCTGCTGGCCGATCATCTCGATATCCCAGATAGGGTGATTAAAGACGACGAGCACGCCCGGCAGTTCGTTTAGCATCGCGAACAATTCATGCAGGCGTTCATTATCGGGTTCGTCTTTGCCATAGGTGTAATCGAGAAGCTCACGCGTGATCGCCTCGGCTCGTTCGATCGGCAGGTTGTGAACGCCGAGATGAAAGAACGCGTTTTGGAACGGCACGGTCCACTCCAGGGAAACCGGCGCCAAGGCCGCGTCGAAATCTCTGCGAAGTTCGAGATTGGCGCCGATGCTGTCGTGATCGGTGATCGAAACGATGCCATCGAGACCGTAGGCGGCGAGATGTTTGCGCTCGGCGTCGAAAACTTCGTGGCCGCTCAGCGGGGGCGTCCAGTGGCCTGTTTTGAAATCGGGCACGGCGTCCAAGTTTTCAAGCCGGCGCATTTCACGCCGCCAAAAATACGACGCCACCGGTATCCGGCTCGCATAATACGGGACAAAATCGATCATCTCCTTTGAATGAAGCGTGTGGCAATGCAGCGAAACTCCTGTGTCGGCCATCTCGCTCAGGCCTTCGCCGCGTTTGAGGAAATAAACGTTCTCGTTTCTCATTGGATCTACTCCCCGTCTATGAAGTAAAAAAGCCCGGAACAGTCCCGGGCGTAAAGTCTCTCCACCTGTCGGCGAATCGCGTCGCCATCTGCGGCGAGGAAAAAACTGTCTTAAGAAGGTCCAGCGGATAACTCCGCCGCTGACCGGACCTTTTCGTTCTTGGCTGCATCACTTCAGATAACTAACGAAAGCGGTAAGTGCGAATTTAACGCGGCGAGGTAACGGCTGGGTTACGCAGGACTTAATCTTGCGTTAAGATTTAATGTTCAGCGTTCGATGCAGGATGCGGCATCTGTGAAAAACCTTGTGGTGTTGGCGAACTGCGACAAGGCTCTTAGGACACGACAAGCCGCGTTCTGCGCGGCATGCGGACAAAATAAAGTAGTTTTAAGATCCCGCAATGTCTAGTGATTTTTCCATTATCACAAAATGATATGGCTGCAGGGCGGTGGGCTCGATTTCGGGAAATTCTTCGCGGACGATCGTGTAACCGAATTTTTGGTAGTAGGGCGGCAGCTCGGTGCGCAGGTTGATGGTCTTGATATACATCAGCTTTAATCCCGCTTTACGGCAGAGATCTTCGGATTCGGCGATGAGCTTGGCGCCCAGGCCTCGGCCTTGTTCGGAAGGCGCGACCGAGAGCAATCCGAAATATCCGCGTCCGTCCTTTAGCTCGGTGTAGACGCAGCCGACTATTTTGTCGCCGGATCTGGTTACAGTGAAAGTACCCTTTTGCATGTGCTCAAGCACGTCTGCGAGTTCGATACGATCATTCGAAAAGATCACTCTCTCGATCTGAAACGCCTCGTTGATCAATTCCATCAACGCGTGAGAATCGTCTGCCGTTGCCACTCTAAAGTTGTATTGATCGCTGATCATCGCTGGTATTTAAGCAGATAAATACTGAAATTGTGAACCGCGTTCGTCGATTTTCTGCATCGTTTGGTCAATACACTGAAGTCGAACATCATTTCCTCTATAATCCTAAAAGCAATGGACAATGTAATAAACGTGATTGGCGGCGGGTTGGCCGGGGTCGAAGCGGCGTGGCAAGCTGCCGAAATGGGAGCGAAAGTGCGGCTGTTTGAGATGCGACCGGTTCAGCAGACACCGGCGCATCGGACGGACAAATTGGCTGAGATAGTTTGCTCTAATTCGCTGAAAACTGACGAACCTGGGTCGGCTCCGTATCTTTTAAAGGAAGAGCTTCGCCGTGGCGGATCGATGGTCCTTAAGGCGGCGGCTGAAACGCGGGTTCCTGCCGGTGCGGCGCTTTCGGTCGATCGAATAAAATTTGCCGAACTGATCACGACATGGATCGAGGCCCATCCGAATATTGAAATAGTAAGAGAAGAGGTTACCGCCATTCCGACCGACGGAATTTCGGTCATTGCGACTGGGCCGCTTACATCTGATGCCTTGACAAAAGAGATCATGAAGCTGACGGGTGACGATCAGCTTTATTTTTATGATGCTATTGCACCGATAGTCGCCGCTGATTCGATCGACATGCGTGTCGCATTCAAGGCCGCACGTTATGACAAGGGCGGCGACGATTACATCAATTGCCCGATGGACCGCGAGCGGTATGAGCTGTTTATTACTGAAGTTCTCGCGGCAAGGTCGGTCCCGGTAAAACGTTTCGAAGACACGCAGTGGTTCGAGAGCTGCCTGCCGATCGAAGAAATCGCCCGCCGGGGCCGGGAAACTTTGCGGTTCGGACCGATGAAGCCGAAAGGCTTGCGTCATCCGAAAACCGGCGAAGAGCCGTACGCTTGCGTCCAGCTAAGACAGGAAAATATGATGGCCGATGCCTTCGGGATGGTCGGATTTCAGAATCATCTAAAATACGGCGAGCAGGCGCGAGTTCTGCGGCTAATTCCTGGGTTGGAAAATGCAGAATTTCTCCAATTCGGCCAGATCCACCGAAACACATTCATAAATTCGCCAAAGATCCTGAACGAAGATCTTTCGACGCGTACAAATCCACATCTGTTTTTCGCCGGTCAGATCACCGGCGTCGAAGGCTATGTCGAATCGGTCGCAACCGGATGGCTCGCCGGAATTAACGCGGTACGGGTTTTGAGCGATCAGCCAATGCTGATCGCTCCTTTAACGTCCGCTATCGGCGCGCTTTGCCGTTACGTTTCAAATGTCGAGACCAAAAATTTTCAGCCTGTAAATATCACCTTCGGATTGATTGAACCGCTTCCGCCTGAGTTGCGTAAGAAATACAAGAAGAAACGCGAGCGACATGAAGTGCAAGTCGAGCGGGCACTGGAGGACTGGGATGAGTGGCTGCCGGGAACGCGGACACCCTTGACCGCAATGACTGCGAAGCGCGAAGAATAGATGGAATCAACGGAACTAGTAATCATCATCGCTGTCTTCGTCGTCGCTTTGATGTATTCGTCGGTCGGGCACGGTGGCGCGTCGGGTTATTTGGCGGTGCTCGGTTATTTCGTGATCGCGCAGGATGTTTCTAAGACGACTGCGTTCATGCTTAATATTTTCGTTGCGTCGATCGGAGCGTTTCAGTTTATTAGGGCAGGTTATTTCTCGTGGCGCAAATTCTGGCCGTTTGCGGTTGCTTCGATACCGGTCTCGTTCCTGGCTCAATGGATCAAGCTGCCGCAGGGAACTTATAAGCTGCTCCTAGGCGTAACTCTGGTTTTGGCCGCCCTGCGTCTTGTCTGGAAATTCGCACCGGACGCTGAGATCCAGGATCCGCCGATATGGCTCTGTCTGATCGTTGGAGCCTTGATAGGGTTGCTCTCAGGTCTGGTCGGGGTCGGCGGAGGAATATTTCTCACACCGGTTCTCTTGCTGATGAATTGGTCGGATATCAAAACAGCCGCTGGCGTTTCGGCGATGTTCATTCTCGTTAATTCCATCTCCGGCTTGATCGCGAATTTCAGCAAGATCCAAACTCTTCCGCCGTCTGTTTGGATCTGGCTAGGTGCGGCAATCGTCGGAGGCCTGATAGGCTCAACTCTTGGCAGCCGAAAGTTCGATACTTTGCTGCTGAGGCGGGTTTTGGGAGTGGTCCTGGCCTTTGCGGGCATCAATCTGGCGATCGACGGATTTAAACTGGTCTTTACCTAGGCATATAATTGACGGGTTTGGTAATCAAACGATTGCACGTGCTGTAGGCTCTTTTAATGAAGTTTACCTTTCTCACACTGTTATTGCTGGCGATCTCGGCATCGGCACAGTCGGGGCGGATCAAGCCGGCCGAAACGCCGATGCCAAACCCAAACCTGCGTCCGTCCGTAACTTCTTCACCAAGCCAGGCTAGGCCCATTTCCGGCGAACGTCCCCGGACGGCCGCCAATCCGACGCCTACGCCAACTCCGCGCGAAGAGGACGGCGTCGTAAAGGTCGATTCCACGCTCGTTCCCATTCCCGTCTCGGTCCTCGACGCGA
>JBDTZW010000213.1:0-1788 GCA_040004905.1 Acidobacteriota bacterium | reverse complement strand
GAAGAAAATTATTTTCCGGATCTTCCGCGTAAACACGGCATTCGATCGCGTGGCCGGTCCAGCGCACATCATGCTGAGCAAACGAGAGTTCCGATCCCCAGGCCACAGAGATCTGCTCACGAACAAGGTCTATTCCCGTGACCAATTCCGTCACCGGATGCTCGACCTGCAGCCGCGTATTCATCTCGAGAAAATAGAACGATCGGTCGAGGTCCGAGACGAGAAATTCGACTGTGCCGGCCCCAACGTAATTTACGGCCCGCGCGACCTTAACGGCACATTCGCCCATGGCGTGACGAAGCTCTTCCGAATTTATAGGCGAAGGGCATTCCTCAACGACCTTTTGATGACGCCGCTGGATCGAGCATTCGCGTTCGCCGAGGTGAACGTGATTTCCGTGAGCGTCCGAAAATACCTGTATCTCGATATGACGCGGCCGGACGACAGCCTTCTCTATATAGACGGCATCGTCGCCAAAACTCGCGAAAGCCTCCGATTGCGCCGTTTCGAGAGCCGAGCGAAGTTCGGACTCTTCCATCACGAGCCGCATTCCCTTGCCCCCGCCGCCCGCAGACGCTTTTAGCATGATCGGGTAGCCGACTTTGGCTCCTGTTTCCACCGCGTCGTCATACGAGCGTAAAGGGGCGGTCGCGCCGGGCACGACCGGAACACCGGCCGCTATCGCGATCTTACGGGCCGAGATCTTTCCCGCCATCGATTCCATTGCTTCGACGGGCGGCCCGATAAAGACCGATCCTGCCTCCGCTACGCTCTTGGCGAACGCCGAGTTTTCCGACAAAAAGCCGTATCCCGGATGGATCGCCTGAGCTTCCGATCGCCGCGCAGCTTCAAGAATTTTATCTCCCCGCAAATAGCTTTCGGCGGATGCGGCAGGTCCGATCAAATACGCTTCGTCCGCCATGCGTACGTGCATGGCGTTTCTGTCGGCTTCGGAATACACGGCGACGGTCGCGATACTCATATCGCGGCAAGCCCGGATGATCCGGCACGCGATCTCTCCGCGGTTGGCGATCAGGATCTTATTGAACATTTTTATTCGAGGATCGAATTTCCCTGATTTTTCGGGTCGTAACGGATAGCGACTTTTGCCCCCGGTGCGTAGCCGACCGGGTCCGCCCTTTGCTCGGGTGTCAGCAATTCGGACGATTCAAAGTCGACGCCATTTAGCGTGTAAACGTAAAAGACGATCTCTTCACCGGCCTGCGTTGTCTCGCTGTCGGTTATGACACCGTCGGTGATTCGGCCATTGCGAAGCAAAAAAATGCGTCGGACAGCCGGATCGAATTTCTTCTTGCGCTTAAAGATACTGAAAATACTCATTCCTGATCTAGCTGCAAAGGAGGTCGGCCATATCGCGACCTCAATTTATTCACCACTCCTAAAATAGCCGGCCGCCTTATTATTCTCGCTTCCAGGGGACGCTTGCCCGGTATGTCCAGCATGATCAAACCCAACAGTATTGTTAGAATGCCCTGGCCCGGTATTCCCGGCAGCGAGAGCAAAATACCGACGATCACAAGAATAAGACCCAGTATGTTCTTGGCTGCGATCGCTCCCCAACGCAAATGCCTCGGCCTGCCCGGCAGAAACTCCCTCGCGTACGTCGAGCTGAAATACTCAGGCGGCACGTTGACCAAAACGAGGGCCGTGGCCCCGACGCTGATCACCAGCGATACCAGGAACAGGCCGATCCCAAAAGCGATCTGGCCGAAAGTCAAAGACTCCCAGAGATCCGCGAACCAAACCATAAGGCAATTTCAAATTTCT
>JBDTZW010000427.1:0-5926 GCA_040004905.1 Acidobacteriota bacterium | reverse complement strand
CGACCTCGTCGGATACGATCTTGCGTGAGTCTGTCCAGGACCTCAGGACCGTCGAGGCTGTTTCGGGAACACACAAACACGATTCCAAATTCCTTAAATCCCTGAAATTCGGCGATCCTGAAAGAATGTTCGCCGTGCCCCTTGTCGCTCGCGGCCGTGGCGTTGCTGTTTTGTACGCCGACGGTGGGCCGAACGGCGAATTCGTGCAGGTTGACGCCATTGAGGCCCTAGTTCGCGTTGCCGGACTAACGGTTGAGCTTCTTGCTTCGACCGCGGGTGCGAGCCGTCCGCAGGAGGTCCAAGCTGCCGAGAGTTATGAAGACGTGGGGCCTGCTCATTTAGACCCGACGCCGACGGAGGTCTACGAAGAGCGGACTGTGGAACACGAGGTTACGGAGCTTCATGACGTCGATACCATCGAACAGCCGCAGGCTTTCGAGGAAACCGAAGTTTTTGAGGAGGCAGTTGTTGAGGCCAGCTTCGAAGAAGTCGACCCGGTCGCCGAAGATCTAACCGACACGGTGCCAGTGTTTGTTGAAGACACCATCGACGACGAATCCTACCTCATGTCCGAATCGGTCGAAGAGGTGCCAGAGTTTGAGGAAGTGGTCGAATATGAGGCCGTGGCCGAAGTTGCCGAAGCTGAGCCGGAATCGAACGATTTCGCATTTGTCTCGGTTGAACCCGAAGTGGTGGACGTGGACGAGGTCGCTCCCGTCGACGAACAGGTCGAGGTCTTAACGAACGGAAATGGCAATGGCAATGGATATCACCATGTTGAAGAGCCCGTCGCTGAGGTAACAACCGCTCCGGTCAACGGCCGTAAACGCGGGAGGACAGTCGATCTGCCAATCGAGGTTTCCGACGACGAACGCGACAAGCACACCAAGGCACGCAGCTTTGCACGGCTTCTAGTGTCCGAGATCAAGCTCTATAACCCCGACAAGGTAAGTGATGGACGTCAGTCGAATGACCTATACGACCGTCTTCGCGAAGCTATTGACCGTTCGAGGGAAATGTACCAGCAGCGGATCGATGCTCCGGTATCGACGCGTTTCGATTATTTTCACTACGAACTGGTAAACGGGCTTGCAGAGGGTGACGAGGCAAGGCTAGGCTCGAGTTATCCGGGAGCTCATTCGTAAACGCCTGAACGTAGCATGATCGAAAAGCCGCATTGATCTTTCAGTGCGGCTTTTTTTAATTTTCACGCTCTGACGGCAGGACTGGCCTGGCGGCAGCAGGGCTATCGGGCGAGGTATGCAGATGCACTATCTTCCAATCCTTCCCGATCAGCTTAAAAACCAAAGTCATCCTTCCCGACGCGTTTTCAACCTTGCCGTCAAACTCCTGGGTCTGTTTCCATTTACAGGTCGCGTACGCAGCCGTCTTGCCGAGCATTTCCACGCGAAGACCGGTTATATCAAGCGATACATTCTTGGTCTTAGCGTAAAGCGATTCGCGGTTGGCCTTCATCGTATCCCAGCCGATCGTAGCCGAGCCGTTATTGTTGAAAAAGAGTATTCGCTCGCTCTTTTCATATACGCTCATTACCTTTGCCGCATCTGACTGCTTGATGCCTTCGACCAGTCGATCAAATGTTGCTTTAACATCTTTGGTCGGGTCGGCCGGCGCAGCCGCGGCCTTTTGTCCGAAACCTGAGCATCCGGCGATGGCGATTAGTAAAGAGATGTAAATAATTTGTTTCAGCATAAAAATACCTCGCATTCTTTTTACCAATTTTACTAGATAATACGCGGATTGCGATTTGGTTGCCTGCAAAATATACCAAATCGTTCGCACGATCCCGGCTTTTGCACCAATTCGGAAAGTCCAGTCATAACTGGGTTTAGCGGAACACGGCAAAATACTGTATGGCGACTCTACGAAGTCTTCGGAATACTTTTTGCATAATGATCAGGCCAAGAGTTGATGTAAGTTTTTCAACCGCTCTTCCTAAGAAAACAAGAAAAAAGAAGAAAGGTCAGGAGGAAGGCTATGTATTCAAGGCAAAAGGGTCTATGGGCGGTATTGCTTTTGGCTCCCATGGTATTTTCGTTCACCGGTATCTCTCAGACACCGGAAGACGACGAACCCGAGGTTAAAGCTCGTGTCGCTCGCGTCACGGTTGTTACTGGCGACGTTCAGATCAAAAGGACCGGTGTTACGGACTGGGAGAGAGTCAAACCGGACCTTCCCGTCGTCGAAGGCGATGAGATCGCGACCGACGCAAACTCGCGGGTCGAGATCCAGTTGAACACCGGCGGACACGTTCGCTTGGATCAGAACAGTTATCTTCAAGTTTTAACGCTCAAGGACGCGGGAATTGCCCTGAGCGTTCCGCGCGGAACAATGAGCTTGCGCCTGCTCGATTTTGACAAAGAAAAGTCATTCCTTGAGATCGACGCTCCGAAAACGACGATCGCTGTTCAAAAGGCTGGCATCTATCGTATCGATGCCGGAGCAGAAGACAGCCGGCAGATAAGGGTCAGCGTCATGGAATCCGGGGAGGCCCGCGTCTATTCCGGCAATTCCGGATTCACAGTCAAGAACGGCCGCAGCTCGCTGATAAACATCGACGGCGCTCAGGAAGGGGAATGGGAAACGACCGACGCATCGCGCTACGCCGATGATTTTGACAGTTGGGCGCTCGACCGGGATGTTGCTATCGCCAAGCGGCTTAAGGATGCGTATTACGACAAGTATTATGACCGCGACATCTACGGTGCTGAAGACCTTAACGACAGCGGCGAATGGATACATACGAATAGATACGGCTACGTTTGGCGTCCATATAGCGCTGCTACGTCGCGCTATTCTGATTGGTCCCCGTACCGATACGGGGAATGGCGATGGATACCGCCGTTCGGCTGGACATGGGTCAACGATGAGCCGTGGGGTTGGGCGACGTATCACCACGGACGCTGGCTTTTTGACGATGGATATTGGGTCTGGTCGCCGTACGGCTACTATCGCGGACACCGAAGCTGGTGGTCGCCGGCCCTGGTCGTGATCACGATATTTAACGACAATTTTTGCTGGTACCCGCTCCCCTACAACTACGCGTACTACGATTACAACTCCTACTATTATGGCGGCGGCGGGCGGCGCCACGGCCATCACAACGGCCAATGGCCCGGCTCACAGAATCCGAATCCAGGTCCTCACCCATCACCAACTCCCGGCGGCGGCGGCCAAATTTGGGGCCCGGGACGTATGGGAAGCATGCCTTTCTATCAGGTCCCGCTTGGAGGCGTTGTAACAACGCCCGGCAGCAGTTTTGGAACCGGTAAGGGTGATATTCGCAAGGCCCCGCCCGAGGTTGCCAAAGGCGTCCTCGAAAAGAATCCCGATGACGATAAGACGATCCCGCGTCTGCCAAAATTTGGCGATATTTCGGGCAAGGTAGGCGGCACTATCAGGGTAGAAAAACCGATTCTTGCCAGGCTTGAAACAAAACCTTCGATGGGAGCAACTGAACGTAAGCAGGGCAAGCCGCTCGACGACGATCTGCGGTCGACCCGCGTCCTGGGCAAACGGCCTCCGCCGCCTGCTCAGCCCGATCCGGGCACCGGACAGCCGCCTCGCGTTGACCGCGGCGGCAAGAAGCTGCCGGACACTGGGGCGGTCGGCCGGCCGGTCAAACTTCCTGATAGTGACACCTCGCCCGTCAGATCGATCCCGAAGGTTGACGATTCAGACGGCTCGAAAGGTGAGACGCCGAAGGCTCAAACTCCTCGGGACGACACGCCCCGTCGTTCGGTCGAACCGCGGATAGAACGGCCCAAGCGTGAAGAGCCGAAGTATTCTCCTCCGCCTAATCAGGCACAGCCTCGGAACGATCCGCCCAAACGCGAGGAGCCGCGCTACACGCAGCCTCCGAGACAGGAACAGCCGCGTAACGAACCGCCGAAGCAGGAGCAGCCTAAGTCGTCTCCGCCGCCGCAGCGGGAACAGCCTCGGAACGATCCGCCAAAGCGCGACGAGCCTTCGCGTTCGCAGCCGGAACCGAGCAAGAAAAAGGACGGAAGGCGCTAACGCGCACCAACAAAAAAGAGCGTGCCAACGCGGTCTTGCGTCGGCACGCTCCTTTTGTGTCAGGTAAAAACTAAGAAGCTGGAATGAAGACGGCCTTGTTAACCGATGCCGGATTTCCGATCACGACGAATCGCAGATTTTTCATGTATTTATTCGCCACCGTCTTAACGTCTTCCGGTTTGACCTCGCGGATCTTATTCAGGAATTCGAACGAGTTTCGCCAACCGCCCCCGAGCAGTTCGTAACGGGCCAATTCCCCGGCCTGCGCGGCATTGGTTTCCTGCCGCAAATAGTAGTTGGTTAGAAATTGCCCGGCCATGCCCGAGATGCGGTCGTCCTGGATAAGCTCCGTTTTCAGATCATTGATCTGGTCGAGCATGACGCTAACCGCCTGATTTGCATCAACCGCCGTGACGTAAATATTCGCGGTGTTACTCGCGAACGTATTCATGTCCGCCGAAGGAGCATATGAGAGATTTCGCTTGACGCGGACCTCCTGATAGACAAGTTCCTGAAGGATCGTCACCGCTACACGCATCGGGTAATAATCGGGCGAGGTCAGTGAGGGAGCAGCGAAAACGCCTTGAACGTAATTGGTAGGTATGGTTCGCGAAGTTACGTCGAGCGTCGGTTTCGAAAAATCTATAGATGGCAGCGGGGCCTCTTTATACTCGCCGCGAGGAAGTTTTCCCAGCGTTGCGGCAACTTTTGCCTTTAATTCATTTGGGTCGATATCGCCGACAATGACCAGAAGTAGGCGCGACGTCTGCATCATCTTTGCGTGGTAAGCGGCCAGGTCCGCCGGAGTAAAGGACGACACGGTCGTCGAAGTTCCCGTCACATCATTTGCATAAGGATGTCCGGCGTAGATCACACGATCCTGCAGCGTTTCGAGTGCCTGATCGGGGCTGGTTTCGGCCTCGCGAAGGCCGGTCAACACTTGTTGTTTGATGCGTGTGACGTCGTCGGGCATAAATGCCGGGTTCAGCACTACATCCGTAAACATGTCCCAGACGTGGTCAAAATTCCCTCGGGTAGAAGCCAGGGAAACTGCACTGTAATCCTGATTGGCCGCGCCCGAAATGCTGCTGCCGGTACGGGCGAGCTCACGCCTCAGCAACTGACGAGGAAATTTCTTTCCGCCCTCGACCGCAACACTGAGCGTCAAATTTTCTAGGCCCGCCGTCTTTGCGTCGATGTTCCGCACGCCCCCACGCAGGAATAACCCTCCCGCGACTGTTGCGGACGAAGCCCGCCGTTTGACGATCACCTTCAGCCCGTTTACGTCAAACTCCGTGACCTGAGCTGCCTGCTCGGCGATGTTCTCGATCTTGCCGGTTTGGGCATATCCTGTGCAAACAATTATGAAAACCAAACTTACTGCAAATACGGCCTGAACAAATCTCGATCTGGTCATTATTGATTACCCCCGATCAAGTCCTGCTCGCCTAGGCTTGCCTTAGCTTTCGCATCGGCGGATGCAAGAGCGATCGAGATGTGCGGCTTTCCGATGATGTATGTATTCACGTATTTATTGATGTCGGCCCGCGTCGTCGCATTCAGGTTTTTCTGATAGCCGCGGTAATATTCGATCCCGGTCGACGACCACCAAAAACTCAAGGTATGCGTATACTCGCTCGTTTTTTCCCGCTCGAACAGATCGTTGGCGGCCATTATTGTTTTTGAGCTTTCGAGCTCGTCGTTGGTAAAATAATTCGGCTGGCCAAACTGTCCGATCTCGGAGTAAACGGCCTTTAACGCCGCCTTTGCTTTTTCCGGCGTGGTAACCAGAACCACCTGTATCGGCCCGACGTTTCGCTGCGTGTAATAGCCGATCGAGACCGCCGAGGCCAGGCCTGAATCGACCATATCTCGCTGAAATCGCGAA
>JBDTZW010000073.1:0-20003 GCA_040004905.1 Acidobacteriota bacterium | reverse complement strand
GGCGGCGAAGCCGGTCGATCGCATCTTCGCAGCTTGCTACGTAGCCGTTGAACGTGGCCTTTTGCCCGCTGCTAAGGCTATTATTGCGGCTCATCTGGTTGCGAAAATCAGTTCTGAACTTGTCGCTGCTATTCTCGGCACGCTTGATGATGTCACTCACCTGGTTGCGTGAATAGGTATTTACATATCGCCCCTGCGCGTTCCCCTGGGTTGAAAAAACCAGGATCGAACCGACTGCAAACGCTATCACAAAAGCTATCGATATAGTTCTTTTGATATTCATAGGATCTCCTCTTTCTGGCTAATAAATAAGGAGCCGCTTTCCCGGGGTTCGGTGCTAGAGCGGCCAAATTGTGAAAATCGTCGTGCTCCGGACTGCGGAGCGGGTGAGAAACCAAGTACCTTTAAAGTCAATGATACCAAAACAATGTCACGATCTGATATAAAAATTATTACTTGTTTTTGAGCATGAGGCTATGCGATACTTAGGCTACAGGGGGTGATATTATGATAAATAATTCAACCGAGGGTATTAGTAATTAACCTGGTCTTTTGGATCAGAGATTCTATAAGAGGCTGTTTGAAATTTTTGTTTCAGGCAGCCTTTTCTGTGTGCTCAACTATGTTCCACGGATTCAGTAGTTCTGGCGGCTGGCTCCTCTTTTGGCGCGGATCGGTGCTCGCGTCCGCTGGAAGATGTTCGTGTTCAGTGTTCTGGTGCTTAAACTGTACAGAATGTTCACTCGTTCAAAAGGTTCATTTTGTTCAGTCGTTCAACATGTTCCCGTCTCGTGCGGGTCGGCCTCTCAAAGCTCGGCAGTTTTATTTTGTGTGGTGAATCGAGGAAAATAGGCGAATGCGGATAGAGGACCTTGATTACGCGCTGCCGGATGAGCTGATCGCGCAAACACCCCTAGCCGAGCGCTCGGCTTCGCGGATGCTGGTGGTGGATCGGTCGGTGGGAACGGTCGAAAACAATGCTTTTGCCGGCATTGGTAACTTTCTGAATGCGGGTGACACGCTTGTACTTAACAACACCAGGGTTTTCCCCGCCAGGCTTTTGGGCAAAACGGAGACGGGGGCTAGCGTCGAGATCTTTCTCATGCGGGAGATCGAACCGGCAGTGTGGGAATCGCTCGGAAAACCTGCCAGGCGCATGCCTGCGGGCAAAAAAGTGATCTTCGGCGAAGATCTGTCTGCGAAGGTCCTGCGAAGCGGCGACAGTCGATTAACCATCGAATTTCAGACGGAAAAGGACCTCGCCGAGATGCTTGATCTACACGGGCGAACGCCGCTGCCGCAGTACATTAAACGCGATATTGCCGAGCCTGACGCAGACCGCGAACGGTATCAAACCGTTTTTTCAAAGAAGAAAGGCGCCATCGCGGCGCCGACGGCTGGCCTTCACTTTACGCCGGCGCTTCTGTCGGAGCTGCGAGCGGCCGGAGTCGATATCTGTGAGGTTACGCTGCACGTCGGTTATGGCACATTTGAACCGGTAAGGGTGGATGATCTAACCGAGCATCGGGTCTTGCCTGAAGAATACGAGATCGAGGGATCCGCGGCTGATATGCTCAATCGGGCCCGCGCCGAAAAACGTCGGATCGTTGCGGTAGGCACGACCACGACTCGGACGCTGGAATCGGCCATGCGGAAAAACGGCAATTTTGTCGCGGAACGCTCACATGCCGGCCTGACGATCACGCCCGGCTATAAATTCGGTGCGATCGACGCCCTACTCACCAATTTTCATTTGCCTAAAAGCTCGCTTCTCCTGCTTGTCTCCACATTTGCGGGGCATGAACTGACGATGCGGGCGTATCGCCATGCTGTCGAGGCGCGGTACCGTTTCTTTAGCTACGGAGACTGCATGTTGATCGTCTGATCGTCGGCGGATATTAAACCCATTGATTCGCGTATCCTATTCATTTATATTTCTTTATGTAAGTTGTGATCTACATGGCGGTCTTACAAACAATACGAAACTTTCTTGGCTCGACGCCTCCGGTGGCCGAGCCGGAAATTATCGTTCCCGCGCCTTTTACAACCTACAACGTCAGGACCCTTACCCGTGACCATCTTCAGGAGGTCCTGCGGCTTAACCTGCGGTGCTTTCGCAACGGAGAAAACTACACAAAACATACGTTTTCGTATTTGTTCAATGCTCCTAACACCTTGAGCTACAGGGCGGTGACGCCGACGGATGAAACTGTCGGATTTGTTTTCGTGATGATGAACGAGAATGGCTCGGGCCACCTGACTACTATCGGCGTCGCACCCGAACATCGCCGACGCCGGGTCGGTGAGATGCTCCTCCGCCATGCCGAAAGCTCATTGCGAAAACGGGGTGCTACGACCGTGGTGCTCGAGGTCCGCGTAGGCAATATAGCTGCGCAGGAGATGTATCGCGGCTATGGATATTCGGTCGTCCAGCGGATCGAGAATTATTATACGAACAGCGAAGCCTGCTACCTGATGATGAAATCGCTTGTTTGACAACCGCACTACTTGAATTTCAAACCGCCGAAAATCTACGCAATTACGGACACCGCGATCTCCGGCTTATCGCACGTCGAGCAGGTCGAGCGGCTCATAAAAGGCGGGATCAAACTTATCCAAATTCGCGAAAAACAGGCGAGCCCGCATGATCTTTTTGAAGCAGTTCGCGCGGCGGTAACGGTCGCTCGTACCCGTGCTGTCCAGATCATCATCAATGACCGCATCGATATCGCCATTGCTGTAAGAGCCGACGGTGTTCATCTGGGACAAGATGACGTCCCGCCTGAACGGGCGAGGGCGATCATGGGGCCAGAGGCGATAATCGGATTTTCGACCCATTCGGTCGAACAGGCCCGCGCCGCCGCCAAGCTGCCGGTTGATTACCTAGCGATCGGTCCGGTGTTCGCAACCACTACGAAAGATAACGCAGAACCGGTTGTTGGACTCGAAGGCCTCATGGCAGTAAAGGGTGAGATAGGCTGTCTTCCACTCGTAGCCATAGGGGGCGTCAATTCAGAAAATATTGCTGAAGTTCTAAGATCCGGGGCCGATTCGGCCGCTTTGATCGGCGCGCTGTTATCGGAAACCGAGGAGATAGAAGAAAACGCCCGAAATCTCATTTCGCTCGTTAACTCATAGACTTGCCTGTGTTAGACAATGTTAAAAAAACCTTGCTTTTGGCATTTCGGTAGGTCATACTGACTGTTGGCGACTCCACACGCCCCGCTCGTAATCGCCTTAACGTATTTCTCATCTTTCTTTTCTCCAAGTACTTATCAGGAGTATTTCCATACATCATGAGCTTGCTTGACGTAGCCCCAATTATTGAGCAGATGCTGCTCACATCAGAGAACGTTAGCGATCTGAATTTTTCATGCGGCCAGACGCCGCAGGTAGAGATCAACGGCACGCTTTACGCGACCTCGCCTCTAGGACTAGGCCGTCTCACAGCTTATCAGACCGAGCTGATAGCGATGTCGATACTGCGTGACAACCCCGACGCCTCGGCTCAGTTAGCGCGGACGCGGACGGCCGACCTGAGCTATGCCCTGCCGGGAAAATGCCGTTTTCGCGTAAACATCTTTCAGCAGAGAAATTCGTACTCGATAGTAATGCGGGCGATCCCGACCGAGATCCCGAGTTTTGAAGACCTCAAATTGCCGTTGCAGTTGGCTGACATCGCGAATATTCGAAATGGCGTGGTCCTGCTCACCGGTCCGACAGGCTCGGGGAAAAGCTCGACGCTAGCGGCGATCATCGACAAGATCAACGACACCAAGTCGTACCATATCGTCACGATCGAAGACCCGATCGAATTTCTTCACAATCACAAGAAATGCACGATCAACCAACGCGAGGTTGGTGCGGATACCAAAGATTTTGCCTCGGCGCTTCGTGCCGCATTACGACAAGCTCCGAAAGTAATTCTGGTCGGCGAAATGCGTGACCTGGAAACTGCCGAGATCGCTCTCGAAGCCGCTGAAACAGGCCATCTTGTGCTTTCGACCCTGCACACTATCGATGCGTCGAAAACCATCGACCGTATTATCGGCCTGTATCCGAAAAACGAAGAGCGCATCATTCGGACGCGTCTCTCGCAGACGTTTCGCTACATTGTTTCGCAGCGGCTTATCCCGCGGGCTGACGGCAAAGGACGTCTTGCCGCGGTTGAGATACTGCGATCGAATCCGCGTACGCGTGAATACATCGAGAAGGGTGAAAGCGAGGGAAAGACATTGCTCGACGCGATCCGCGACGGCGAGATCGACGGGATGCAGGATTTCGATTCCGTGATCCGGAATCTGATCGAGAATAAGTCGATCACACTGGAAGACGGCCTCTCGTACGCGACGAATCAGAACAACCTGCTGCTTCAGTTAAAAGGTCTGGCTTCCTCAGAGGACTACCAGAAGCGGGCACCCGTCACTCCGATGGTCGCGCCGCCGCCGGCACCCGTACCTGCCCGTCCAAACTCGGTCCTGGACATGATCGAATAGCCCCCGCGCACAAAAAATCATCCGACCGGATCAAATCAAAACTATGATCTTACGCTGCGACAATTGCTCTGTTTCACTACAGCTCGATGAATCAAAGGTCCCGACCGGGAACTTCACGGTCCGCTGTCCGCGCTGCCAGAATTTGCTAAGGGGCACCAAGAGCCCGACTGGCGAGGCCACGTCACCGGCACAACAGCTCGAGGCAAGCAAGCCTGCCCCTGCCGTAAACGAGGGCAAGGAAGAATTTGCGGGGAAGGAATCCGAGTTTCAGATAAACTCCGCGATGCGTTCGCTGCTCGCGGCTCTACAGGTCGACAAAAAGGGCGCCGAATCACACGATAAAGAAGAAAAGCCGAGACGCGTTTTGCTCTGCCTCGGCGAAAAGAGAAATGTCGTGTCGAAAACCCTGACCGAAGCCGGATACAAAGTTTATCTTGCCGAAACACCCGGACAGGCGAACGAAAGGCTGCGCGAAGGCAAGACCGAGATCCTTGTATTCTCGCCCGATTTTGCTGCCGAGTTCGGCGGAGCCGCTCTGATACAGCAAAAGGCGAACTCGATGTATTCTTCGGAGCGCCGGAGACTATACCTCGTATCGCTAGAGGACGGCGGAACGACGATGAATGCACACGACGCATTTTTGCGGAATCTAAACCTGATCGTGAATACCGGCGATATCCCGCAGCTTCCGTTGATCTTGAATCGAGCCATGCATGATTTCAACGACCTCTATCATTATTTCAACAAAGCGAACGGCGTCGAGGCGATCTAATACACGGGCGGCTTTTTTTTGAGATAGCCAAACGTTTTCAACACAATTTTTGCGTCAGCGACAAGGCCCAGGGTTTCGGCGTATTTCCCATCCCATCGGGCCTTTTCTTCGTCCGGCATTCCGTCATAGCCGTTTATTTGCGCGAGGCCCGTCATGCCGGGCCGACACGCGATCGAGCCGTTCGATTCGCGAAGCCGGCAGAGTCCGAGCTGCGAGGGGATCGGCGGCCGTGGACCCACAAGGCTCATGTCGCCGCGGATAACGTTGATCAACTGGGGAAGTTCGTCGAGATTGGTGCGGCGGATAAAACGGCCGACCTTTGTGATCGGTAATTCCGTTGCCTTAGCCGATTCGACGTCATCGGTATTCTCAGGCATGCTGCGAAACTTTAGCACCTCAAAAACCGCTCCGTTAGAACCGATACGCTTTTGTCGAAAGATCACCTTTCCGCGATCTTCGAAATAGATTGCTGCGGCGACAGCCAGCATTATCGGCGAAGCCGTTACCAGGCCGGCCGCAGACAAAACAATATCCAGAAATCGTTTAAGAAACTTTCGATACATCGCTGAATAAGATCAGAAGCTCAGATCTGCAGAAGTTCGCACGTCAATTTTTCGAGATGCATCCTCATGCCGAACGGGCCGCCCGCACCGAGCGATGTTTTCATAGCAAGATCGGTCTCAGCAAGCAGACGCATTCTTTTCGCCATCTTGGCCGGATCAGACCTTCCCTCAAGCGCCGTCCGCCGATAGCTTCCCGCCATTTGGCCTAGGATCATCAACGGCTCCGATTCGTCGTCGAGCATCTTTTTGAGAGCAGTGAGTGCGTCTGCTTTTCTTCCGGCCTTCAGGAAATTTACAAAGTCCCAATCGCCCAAGTCGCGGGTGTTTGCCGCGAGTTCGTCGATCAACTCTCGAGTTATCCGTTTCTCAGGGAGAGCCGCCGTAGTTAGTTTCTCGATCTCATTCGAAAGCCTTTGCAGGTTCGAATTTACACGACTGATCAGGTAGCGGAGAGTGGCGTCATCGATCTCCGCACCCGCGGCCGCAGCGTGTGTCCTCGCCCATTTGGTCAAGCCTGCGTCGTCTAAGGGCTCGAATTCGACGGAGATACATTTTTGCTTCAGCAATTTTGACAACTTTCGCGTTCCGTTCAATTCGTCGGCGATAAAAATGACTACGGCATGGCCGGGCGGCCTTTCGAGAAATGCAGCGAGCATATTCTCGTGATCATCTTTTATCGTGTCCGACCGTCCAGCGGCCGAGATCCGAATGTCAGTAACCCGAATCAGACGACGAACCGACATCATGGGCAGCTGTTCCGCTGCGGCAAGTGCAGATCGCAGACCATCTGCTTGATTTAGGCTGAAAGCGGTTTCATTAAAATCACGCATATCACCGGACGAGAATGCCTTGTCAGCGATAAATTTGACGGCGCGCTCGCGCTGGAAAGTTTCTGATCCGCAAAGTAGATATACAGGAGCGATCTCGCCCCGTTTCAAATCCTCCCAAAGTTTTTCCTTCCTTATGACCGGCATTTTCTATTTCTTTTCTTCCTTCACGCCGATACCGTTTACGATTGTCGAAACGACGGATTCAGCAAATGCACGCGCCATGCGTTCGACCGCCGGATCTTCTTCGTTAAAGAAGGAACGCGGATCCTGCGAGAACTCGAATGAATCACGAAAGACGAGATTTTGATTGTCGTAGAGTACCTTGTTCTCGCGCAGGTCGCGGACTGTGACGGCGGCAACGATCGTTACCTCGTAAACTCTGGCGCGACCTTCGCGATCAAGCAGTACGCCTGAAAAACCGAAGTCGCGAATGTTTCCCTCGACGACCGCATCGGCACCGGTTCGTGTTCCCTGCACCTTGATTCCATTACCGCGGCGAATGATCTCCTTCGAAACGGCCTCGGTAAATCGGGATTCGACGCGGTATCGAAGTCCCTGAGTTTCGAATTGAAACGCGGGGACTGCGAGCACCTTAATTCCTTTGGGCAGACCGGAATTAGTGACCGGCTTGTAGCACTCCGTAAAACCCGAAACGAGCAGCAGCGGCACAAAAATCAGGACCCGAACAAATCTCATAACTTCTCTTTTTTTCAGCTCAGCTTTCGACGCAAAAGCCACAGGCCTCCGAATAGGACCGCGATCACGATCGCACCGGCCGCAACGATCGTAATCCTGTTTTGACCAGCGGTTTGGGTTGGTGTCTCATCCTTTTGAAAAGGAGCTACGCGACCGACAACCAGATCGTCAGCCCGAACGGCCCTGAGCACGCCCTGCTCATCTTTTGCGATCCGATAGACCGGATTTAGATAGGAGTCGGCGTCTGCCTTCGGAACGTCCTGCGAAAACTGATGATGAACGAGATCGAGGGCGCCGTCGACGCTTTTTGCATTGAGCGCCGAATCGAGCGAGGCAAGCTCACCTTCGGTCGGCTCGCCTTTGACCGCACCCAAACTCTTCATCGGCACCGCATACACGGTTGCCGAATTGTATCTTGCTCCTCCGCCCTTCGGATCGATGGTCTGTTGCTGCCGATCTGTGAGCTTGACCTCCTCGAGTTTCATTCCGGATTCGACGAAGAAACGGAAATCCGACAGATCGCCGCGCGGATCTAGGATGAGGCTCAGATAAACGCGAGTCGATCCCGGTTCAGGCGGAATATCGGCACGTGACACGCCGCTGATACCGATCAGGATCGCAACCAAAACTAAATAGTTTCTAAACCGCATCACAATACTCTCGCCTTAAAAACAGGGTCCGCTATCTTGAGCGCCTCGATGGTTTCCTTTACGTCATGTACACGGACGATCTTTGCTCCGCCGGCGGCAACGATCACGGTGGCGGCCAGGCTTCCACTAAGCCTTTCGTCCAGCGACGCCCCGCCGAGAAGCTTGCCGATAAACGATTTTCGCGACACTCCTACAAGCAGCGGCAATTGCGGAAACGCATCGCGTATCTTATCAATATTCGCCAGTAATTCTAAATTTTGCGGTAAGGTTTTGCCGAACCCGATGCCGATATCGAGCACGATCTGCTGTTCACTGACTCGGGCGGCCAACGCTTTGTCGACACTGTTGTGAAGGCCGGTTCTAACCTCCGCTAAAACGTCTTCGACGGGCGGCTCGGTATGCAGCGTTTCGAATGTGCCGCGCGAATGCATCAGGACCAAACCGCACGAACTTTCTGCCGCAAGGTTGGCGATCATCGGATCGAATCTGAGGCCCGAGATGTCGTTGACGATCTCAGCACCTGCATCGATCGCACGACGCGCCACGCCGGATTTTGTCGTATCGATCGAAATGGGGATATCGAAACGCTTCGCGATGGCTTCGATCACGGGAATGACTCGGGCGATCTCGTCTTCCGCGTCGACCCTAAGGCTGCCGGGGCGAGTTGATTCGCCGCCGATGTCGAGAATGTCGGCGCCTTCATCGATACAAGCTTCAGCCCGCCGGATTGCGTCATAGGTCGACATAAACCTTCCGCCGTCTGAAAAACTATCCGGCGTGATGTTTAATATCGCCATCACGAGAGTGCGGTCAAGAAAGATCTTTCGCCGAGATGTTTGCCACGTCATAAAAAGGAAAAAACCGGGCCACCTTTGACCCGGTTTGTAAATTCACACTTCCTACCGGCCGCGTTTGTGACTTAGGCGGTCGCCGGATTGTTGCCCGTGATCGGCGGAAGTATCGGTTTCTTGAACGGATTCTTCGACCTTTCCTCTGTTTCCGGTGAGCCGTCGTCATCTGATGTAGACGAATCGGTTTCGGTCCCATCGAGCGGCAGACCAGCGACAACGCGCCGGATCTGAACTCCGTCGAGCGTTTCAAATTCGAGAAGTGCTTCAGCCAAGCGGATCAACGCGTCTTTATTATCTACGATAATCGACCGTGCCCGTTCATATTGAGCGGAGATGATCTTCTGGACCTCTTGATCGATCTTGATCGCCGTGTCTTCCGAATAATCGCGATGCTGCGAGATCTCGCGGCCGAGGAAGATCTGCTCTTCCTTCTTGCCGAAGGTCAACGGCCCAAGCGAGCTCATACCGTATTCGCAGACCATCGAACGCGAAAGCTCGGTCGCTCGTTCGATATCATTCGAGGCTCCGGTTGTGACCTTTTCCTCGCCCATAAACAACCCTTCCGCGATGCGGCCGCCCATAAGCATGGCAACCTGGCCTTCTAAATACTCCTTGGTATAGCTGTGCCTGTCGCCCTCTGGCAACGACTGCGTTACACCAAGAGCCATGCCCCGCGGAATGATCGTGACCTTGTGGACTGGATCCGCCGAGGGAATCTTAATCCCGACGAGCGTGTGTCCCGCTTCGTGATAGGCGGTGTTGCGCTTCTCTTCATCGGAGATCACCATGCTGCGGCGCTCGGCGCCCATCAAGACCTTGTCCTTGGCGATCTCGAAATCGCTCATCGACACGACCTTTTTGTTAAAACGGGCAGCGTTCAAAGCGGCCTCGTTAACAATGTTGGCGAGATCGGCACCGGTAAAACCGGGCGTGCCGCGTGCGATCACATTTACATCCACGGCTTCGTCAAGCGGGATCTTTCGAGTGTGGACCTTCAGGATGCCTTCACGCCCGCGAACGTCAGGACGTCCGACCACGACTCGGCGGTCGAAACGGCCCGGCCGAAGCAAGGCAGGATCGAGAACGTCAGGCCGGTTGGTCGATGCGACGAGGATAACCCCGTCATTCGACTCAAAACCGTCCATTTCCACAAGCAACTGGTTAAGCGTCTGTTCGCGTTCGTCATGTCCGCCGCCCAAACCGGCACCGCGGTGACGGCCGACAGCGTCGATCTCGTCAATAAAGATGATGCACGGAGCATTTTTCTTGCCCTGTTCGAACAGGTCGCGGACGCGGCTAGCGCCGACACCGACAAACATTTCGACGAAATCGGAACCCGAGATCGAGAAGAACGGCACGTTCGCTTCGCCGGCGACGGCTTTCGCAAGAAGCGTCTTACCGGTTCCCGGAGGGCCGACCATCAGGACGCCCTTGGGGATCTTGCCGCCGAGTTTTTGAAATTTTTGCGGATCTTTCAGGAATTCGATGATCTCCTGGAGCTCCTCTTTAGCCTCGTCCACGCCGGCAACATCCTTGAATGTCACGCGCTTTTGCTGATTATTCAAAAGCTTTGCCCGGGATTTGCCAAAACTGAGGGCCTTGTTGCCGCCCGCCTGCATTTGGCGAAGCGTAAAGGCGAGAAAACCAATAAGAAGTAAGAACGGCAATGCTTGGATCAGTAATAGCCAGCCGACACCGCTTGAGGGCGGCTCAAGATTGACCTTGGCGTCGGTCTCCTTGGCGGCGGCGAGGATCTGTGTACGGGTCGCGTCGCTTGCGTCCAGCTTTGCCGTGTATTTTTCGTTACTCTTGGTAGTGATATCGAGAGCATCCTGGCGAACCGTCAACTCCGCGACCTCTTTGTTATTGATATAGGTCATCGCCTTATCAAATGACAATTCGGCGGGATTCTTGATCTGCCGGTTCTGTATCCACCAGAAAAGAAAAACGGCGCACGCGAGGATCATCGCCCACAAAAGAACTTGTTTCGCTTTAGAACTCAATTTATGCCTCCAATCTAACCTTCACCTTGATTCAATGGCATTGGATGAAGGTCTCCGCCATGCGCGTTGTTTACAAAGCCGTCAACCCCTCGGCGCAAAGGGGCAACCTTTGATTCTATCCCTCGGACACCCTTTTTTCAACCTTTAAATCCTCGTAAACGAGCATCCCGCCCCGCTTGACAACCGCTTTTCCGCCCGGGAGTTCGACCACGCGGCCGCTTTTCCGGCTTAGAGCTAAACGCTCGATCGCCTCTATATGTTTCAGTGACAACGCCCGCGTATTTCCGCGTTTTTCCTTCAACCATCTGCGTAAAGTGTCATAAAGATCGGCCTTTTCACGCTTTTTTAGGTCGGTTAGGTCGAGGTCGGCCGTATCCAAGGGCCGAGTTTCATGAGGCGTTTCGCTGCGTATAAGCGAAGCCGTATGAGCGAGGGTTTCTATGATCTTCGGATTAAAGTCCTCTAACATCGGCAGCAGGAGTTTTCGAATCCGTACGCGGGTAAAGGTGAGATCTTCGTTCATGCTGTCGTAGCGATACTCAACCTCGCGGTCGCGGCAGTAACTCTCCGTGTCACGCCGCCGTGCCCAAGTAAGCAGCGGACGGATCAACAAAAGCGGCACAGACGCGAACGGAAGAAAGGGTGAAGCACCGATCCGCGATTCATCCGGCTCGCCGGTTTCATTTCGTTCAGGCGTTCCAGACGCTCCATCCGCACCGGCTGTTTCAGGTGTTTCATGAGACATCGACCGGATAGGTCTGATCCCGCCGAGGCCGTCGCGCCCGGCTCCGCGGATCAGGTTCATAAGGAACGTTTCTGCCTGGTCGTTTAGGGTGTGGGCCGTGATGACTCCTTGTGCTTCAACGGATTCTGCGATCTTTGTCAAGAAATCGTAGCGAGCGTTGCGGGCATTTTGCTCAAGGTTTCCTCCGTCCGGCAGATGAGCGTGGCCCACGGCAAGCTCGATATTGAGCAGCGCGGCGAGGTGTTTCACGAATTCTTCGTCGATATCCGATTCGTCGCCCCGGAGCTTGTGATTAAAATGGGCAGCGACAAATCTGTGCTCGAGTTTTTTTGCATTGCGTAGATCCGCGAGAGCAAGGAGCAATGACACTGAATCGGCCCCGCCCGAAACCGCGATGATGAACGTCGCGCCCTCGAACGGCAGTTCGAGTCTTCGCCATTCGGTGATCAGCTCGCGGACAAACTTGTGCATTGTAGAGATTATAGCGGTAAGAGTCGGCTTTTAGGGCTACTCGGATGGAAGAGCGGGTCGTTTTTGAAGAAGGATCGTGCAGCGGGAAACGCAGATCAGACGGCCGCGTTCGTCGGTGATCTCGACGCTCCAGACATTAAGCGTGCGGCCGGGGTAAAGCGGCTTTGCCTCGGCAGTTATGATCCCTTTGCTGACCGCGCGCAGATGATTGGCGTTGATCTCGATCCCGACTGGAGCGACCTTAGTCAGGTCTGCGGCTGCAACTGCACCGGTCGAAGCGGCGGTCTCGCAAAGCAAAAGCGAAACGCCTCCATTCATGATTCCAATGTACTGATGCACCCTCGGCGTGACTTCCATGGTTAAAACTACGCGCTCCGGAGAAACCAGCTCGACCTTAACGCCGAGAAATTGCAGCAGCTCGTATTCGCCGATGTCTTTTAGCAGTTGCTCTTTGTCCATCTGATCGATTTGCTCGGGTGCGATTTGACGGAGTAGATTTCCCGCAAAGGCGCAAAGATTAACCCCGTTTTACTAAGCCTGAATTCGTCCTTTTGCTTTCTTCAACGCTTCACGAACTCGTTTCGGCGAGGTACCGCCAATGACATTTTTACTGGCGAGAGTTTGCGAAAGATCGAGCAATTTGAAAACGTCCTTCTCGATCTTCGACGAGATCTTGCCCAGCTCATCGAGGCTCAATTCGTGCAGTTCTTTCTGCTGCTCAATGCCGTACAAAACAGCGCGTCCGACGGCTTCGTGTGCGGTTCGGAACGGAACGCCTTTTTTGACGAGATAATCGGCAAGCTCGGTCGCGTTGAGGTAGCCGCGAGTTGCGGCCTCGCGCGTCGTTTCTTCGTTGAGGCTCAGATTGTCGAGGACGATCGCGGCGACACGAAGACAGATGTTGACCGTATCGACCGTGTCGAATACGGCCTCCTTGTCCTCCTGCATGTCCTTGTTGTAGGCGAGTGGGAGTCCCTTTAGTGTGGCAAGCAGTGCGGCGTGATGGCCGAAAACGCGTCCCGCCTTTCCGCGGATCAGCTCAAGCGAATCAGGATTTTTCTTCTGCGGCATCAGGCTAGATCCGCTTGAAACGGCATCGCTTAGCGTCACGAATCCGAATTCATTTGTGCAGTATATGATCAGGTCTTCCGCCATCCGTGACAGGTGCACCATTACGAGTGAACCCGCTGCTACAAATTCAATAGCAAAATCGCGATCGGAAACGGCGTCGAGGCTGTTCGCCGTGACGCCCACAAACCCGAGCGACCTGGCAACAGCGTCGCGGTCGATATCAAAACTAGTTCCGGCGAGTGCCGCCGAGCCGAGAGGCATTATGTTGACACGCTTTGCCGTATCCGACAATCTCTCGCGGTCGCGTGCGAACATTTCGAAATACGCGAGACACCAGTGTGCCCACATCACCGGCTGAGCTTTTTGGAGATGCGTGTAACCGGGCAGAACGGCTGTCTTATGGCGGTCGGCGGCGTTGATAAGGGCGGTCTGAACTTCCCGAATGTGTTCATCGATTCCAGCGATCTCGTCCCGAAGCCATATTCGAAATGCGGTCACGACCTGATCATTGCGGCTCCGTCCGGTGTGAAGCTTCTTTCCAGTCTCTCCGATCAGCTCGACAAGTTTTGATTCGATGAACGAATGGATATCTTCTGCATCCGAATCAAGGATCGACGAATCCGCCGCGACCAATTTCGCGAGTTTCTTTAACCCGTTCGTTATCTTAGCCGCCTCTAGATCGGTCAGGACTCCAGCCGCATTTAATCCTTCAGCATGCGCAGCACTTGCACGCAGGTCCGCCGAAAGAAGACGAACGTCAAAACGAAACGAATTGTTGAATTCGGAAAAGGTCGCGTCCGCTTTTTCCAAAAAGCGTCCGCCCCAAAGTTGGCTGGATCGGGTCATCTTTATCTCCGTGACTCTTAATTGTAGATTCGAGTCCGGATCTTTCCAAACGGGGTGCAGCGAGTGACAGAAAACCCGTAGCTATAAGCTGATAGCTGACGGTCAATATTTATCGGTTTTTTAGACGGCGATGATCGGTTCGCTTGATTGAGTGATGAATTGCATTTAACCTAAACCGCGTATGAGCAAAAAGATAAACAAGATAGTGTTGGCGTATTCAGGCGGGCTTGATACCTCCGCAATGCTGCTGTGGCTGAAGGAAACTTACGATTGCGAGGTCGTCTGTTTTTGCGCCGACGTCGGCCAGGGCGAAGAGCTTGCAGGCCTCGATGAAAAGGCAAAAGCGACGGGGGCGTCAAAGCTGTATGTCGAAGATCTTCGCGAAGAATTCGTAAAGGACTTTGTCTGGACAGCCGTTAAGGCAAACGCTCTATACGAAGGTGTCTATCTTCTGGGCACATCACTCGCCCGCCCCGTCATCGCGAAGAAGCAGATCGAGATCGCTCAACGGGAAGGCGCCGACGCAGTGGCCCATGGCGCGACCGGAAAGGGCAACGACCAGGTGCGTTTTGAGCTTACCTATTACGCCCTACAGCCAGACATCACGGTCGTGGCACCATGGCGGACTTGGGAATTTAAAGGCCGGGCCGATCTGATCGCCTACTGTTCAAAACACCGAATTCCCGTGACCGCGACTACCGCCAAACCGTATTCGATGGACCGCAATTTGATGCACATCTCGTACGAAGGCGGCATTCTCGAAGATCCGTGGGCCGCGCCGCCCGAGGATATTTTCCTGCTAACAAAGTCGCCCGAGAATGCCCTGGATAAGCCGCAGGAGATCACGCTTACATTCGAGAAAGGTGAGCCGGTCGCGATCGACGGCGAGAAATACGGCGCCGTCGATATGCTCTCGAAACTTAACTTCCTTGGCGGCGAACATGGCATCGGCCGCGTGGATCTGGTCGAAAACCGGTTTGTCGGGATGAAGTCACGCGGCGTGTACGAGACGCCGGGTGTCACCATTCTAATGGCCGCCCACCGCGCGCTCGAATCGATCACAATGGACCGCGAGGTAACGCGCCTGCGTGACAGTCTCGGGACAAAATTCGCCGAGTCGGTCTATTACGGATTCTGGTTCGCCCCCGAATTCGCAATTCTCCGCTCTATGATCGATCAAACGCAGGAAACCGTCTCCGGCGACGTCCGCCTAAAACTCTACAAGGGCAACATCACCATTACTGGCCGCAAATCGCCTAACTCGCTCTACCGCGAACGCGTAGTAACCTTTGAAGATGACGCCGGAGCCTACGACCAACACGACGCCGAAGGGTTTATTAAGCTGCAGGCACTGAGGCTGAGATTGAGGAAGATGGAATAATCTTGTTTTTTCATTTATTTTCATTATAATGCATGAATATGAGTGACACGGCTACATTGTCAACAATAATCGATGCCGAGGTGAAAGCGGCGATTACATCCTTTGCCAAGCGTCGCGGCATTAAGCTTCGATATCTTATCGAACAGGCGTTGATTGACCGGCTCGAAGACGAGATCGATCTGGAAGCTTATCGAGACAGACAAAATGAAGAAACTGTGCCATTTGAAGAGGTTCGGCGCCGAGCCGGCAAGAAGCATAAGTAATGCCGACCTACAGCGTCGAGTTTACAACCAGCGCAGAAAAGGAATTTGTAAAGCTGCCCGCCAAGGTTAGATCGCGAGTTGCTGAAGCTCTAACCGTCCTGTCGATAAATCCATTCTCCGAACTCCTCAATATCAAGAAACTAAAAGGTGTCGACAAGGTCTTTCGGATCAGGCTCGGCGACTATAGGATCGTCTATGAAGCCCATCAAAAGCGCCTACTTGTGATCGTCATAAAGATCGGAAATCGACGGGAAGTTTATCGGCGTTTTTGAATTGCGCCCTGGCTACGGCCGAGTTACATCCTTAAGACAAGGCGATACGGCGCGTGACTTTCGACATTTAGATTCTCCAGCGAGGCACGGCGTCCTAAATCTAGAAGTTCGTCCGGCTTAAAGCTTCTTAATATCGAAAGCGATCCATCCTGTCTAACCATCGGGCTTATGCGATGGCTCCAGCAAAACAATCTATAAAGAATCCACGCCATCGGGTGGCGGTGGAGATCTATCGAGAAGATACCGCGGCGGGAAACGCGGTCCATTTCGCGAAAGACGGCGACGACCTGATCGTCTTTCAGGTGGTGGGTAAAAAGCGAAGAGATCGTGAAATCAAAAGCGTTGTCCCCGAATGGCAACTGCAGAGCATCTGCCAGAAGCGGATCGATCACTTTGAATGCGGCCGATTCGCGTAGCATCCTTTGAAGCGATTGCGAATGAAGATCGAGACCGACCAAATGTGCTCGTCGACCGGTTCGTTTTGCAAACTCGGCGATGAACCTGAGCATTTCACCAGAGCCCGCTCCGAGATCCAGGACGGAAAATTCCTTCAGATCAAGACGTTCGATCTCTGCCAGCAGCGTCTTTTCTATCGCGGCGTTGTCGCCGAGATTCCGGTTAATATAGGCGATGTCTTTTAGAAAACGCTCATACTCCTCGGGCGTGTAATCGCCGATATCCATCCGCTCGAGTTTCTGGCTGCGTTTTGATAGCACGCCTTGAGAATAGCAGAAAGTTGGTTTGAACCGTGGAGCCGCAAAGAAGCCCAGGCTCAAAAAATAGAAAGCAGGAACCAAAATAATTTCGGTCCCTGACTTATTTTATCTACGCTCCTTGCCGTCAAACCACTAACTCAAATACCCTCGGAATTTTGACGGGCTGGTTTGATATCCCGGGAAGATCTTTGCGAGGTCGGTGCTGCCTAGATGTTTAAAGGCAGCCTCGGAAAAGATATCGCGGAAATCGGTGGTCAGCGCCAGGTCGCGGCCTTCGTTTAGCTGGTCTGGTTTGAGACCTTTCCAGTCGGCATAAACCTTGCCGCCCTTGACCGAGTTGCCGAGGATCAGCATTTGATTGGCGTGGCCGTGGTCCGTTCCACGCGAGCCATTTTCTTTCGCGGTGCGGCCGAATTCGGACATCGTGATCAGTACTACATCGTCCATTCGTTTTCCGAGGTCGGTGCCGAATGCGGCTATCGCGCCTCCGAAATCCCTGAGCAAATTTGCAAGCTGGCCGCGTGAATTGCCTTCGTTAACATGCGTGTCCCAACCGCCGGCTTCGGTAAACGCAACCTCGAGCCCGACACCTGCTTTTATAAGCTGGGCGATCTGCATCAAGGAGCGTCCGATCTGAGAATTCGGATAAACTGCTCCGTTCTCCGGCTTGTATTGCGCGGGATTTGCCTGCTTGAGATAGTTAACGGCTTCAAAAGTTTCCTTGCCGGTTTCGCCGAGCCTGTCTTTGGCGTTGTCCTGCCACATACCTTCAAAACCGCCGGCCAGATTCTGCGTATATGCACCGGCCTTGATCGCAAAATCTCCCAGGTTGGACATCGCGATCGTAGGCGAGCGTCCGTAGAGCGATCGCGGAAGCTGCTGTGTCAGCGACACAGCACGAAACGGCGACGCATCTTTTTCATTGACACCCTGGAGAACACGATTGAGCCAGCCATCGCGCGTGCCCTTATTTCCCGGCGTTCCGGATTCCATGTAATCCTGGGCGTCAAAATGCGAACGGGTATTATCAGGTGAGCCCGAGCCGTGAACGATAGCAAGCTTTTTGTCCTTCCAGAAGGATTCCAGCGGCTGCAAACTCGGGTGCAGGCCGAAGAAGCCGTCGAGATCGACCGCTCCGTCCGTTTTTCCCGGTTTCGGAATGGCGATAGTCCGGCGCAGATCGTAGTATTCACTCTCGCCGTGGGGGACGACGACATTCAATCCGTCAACGGCCCCGCGTTGAAAGATGGTCACCAAAACCTTTTTCTTGCCATAGCCGGCATTGGTCAGCGTCGCCGCGTTGGCAAACTGATGCAGAAACTCCGGCGCTGCCGTCATAAAGCCAAAACTTGCCAGGCCGATACCCGAACTCTTAAGAAAAAATCTTCTGTCCATATCTATAAACCTCTGAAAATGTTTGCCCGAAAACGGGGTGTCAATAGCTTAGACGTCCATAGACAAGGCTTTGTCACTTTAAAGTTCGATCTGGGAACCGGCTAAAAATTATCCGGGCGCACTATATCCAACGGCGAACCTTAAGTCGGTAAGCCTCATAATCGCTTCCAAAATGTTCGACGAGGCGGCTTTCTTCGAGCGGGATCACAACCCAATTTAGATAGGCAATAACAAGCGGCAAGGTAACAAGTGGCCAGATCTGGACCCACATTCCGGCGTCGCCGATATACGCGAGAATCAGCCCGACATACATCGGGTTTCGCGTAAAACGATAAAACCCGTGAGTCACGAATTCCTTCGATATTTCACCCGGCGTCGTAGTTGTACGGGAGCGATAAAATTTGAGCAAGCTCCAGCCCGCAATGATCGCGCCCAGAATAAAGATGACTCCGCCGACGATCTTGGTCGTAATGAATGCTTCGGCCGGAACGAGGTGGAGCGGAAAGATGAACTCCAGCGCGACACCGATAAGGTAGCCGAGAACATAGACCCAAGGCACGGGTACTTTTAGAAGAAGGCGGAAAGGAGCCGCGATATTTTGGTCGCTTATGTTCGCCATGTTTCACTTACGATAACGTCCCAGGAATACATTACGTTCCTTAATTGCTTTTGGCTGACTCCAATTGGTCCTAAAATCGTACGATTTTCTGAAGCCGTGTCCCAAAGTTTTGTCCCATGTCCCACTGTCCCAACCTCCCACACACACGTAAAACCCGTGTTAAACGAGCTCCTTGTCGGATCGGGACAAATCGCGGGACATGCAAACTATTGCACACAATCGATTTAACCTCTTGTCCTGTTGTCCCGCCGTTTTCTATTTTTGTCCTATGTGAGTGTCGTCCTAAAAAAGTTGATTCATTTAGGAGTTGATCCTGGAATAGGTTTGCACAGCACGTTGCACAGAGCCGTACTACGCCCTTCGGAAGGGTACCAACGTGCCATAGATTAGCAGGAGTTTTATTGTTGCAACGGCAGTAAATTTACTTGATAATTATTTCATCGACAAAGATGAAGGCATCGTCACCCGCTCCGGGATGCCACGCGGGTATTTTGCCGAGATTGTAGGCGTGGATGCGGACGTAGCGTGCGTTGCGCGGTTTGAGAGGCATGGTGTAATCGCGAATCTTCGGGTCCATGTCGGTAGTAGCTACGTCTGTTTTGATGTCCGCAACCTTTTGAAAATCGACGCCGTCGGACGACAGCTCAAATTCGATATGGGTCGGCATCCAGATCCAGGACTTAGCATTCTGCAAAAAACCGCCTCCTACCACCAACACCTGAGTTTCTTTTTGCAGATCTACGGTCGCGACAAAATCCTGCCCCTGATAGCCCTGCCATTCGCCCGACGCAAAATTCAGGTTGCCGCGAATGCCGTCGATCAGCCCTTCGTCACCGCCGCCGGTGTATTGGCGGTTGTATTTTGAGTCGATCTTGACCGTCCAGTTATTTGGTTTCCTTATATAATTTGCCTCGGCCACTTGCGAGTGAATCCCGCGGGGAGCAACTGCGATCGCCTTTATCTGCATAGTTTTGTCTATGAGAACTGGTTCTCGATACTCCATCGAACCTGCGGTGGGTTCGGACCCGTCGTTCGTAAAATATATCTTTGAATTCGATGTGATCGTCGACATCGACACGGCTATATGATCGGAAAACACCTTTGGCCCGGCATCTATGACCGGAACGGCAACGTGATTGTTTAGATCCGCGTATTTATGCCGAAAAAATGGGTTTGTACCCGACTTGTCACTCATTTCAAAATCCAGAACGCCGCCTTTTAGGATTTCGCCGTGATCAAACATATATTCGTCAGAGACTTTTCCATTAAGTTTTACGGACTGGATATAGGGATTTTTGTCTGAAACGTTCGGCGCATTGATAGTTAATGTTTTTCCATTTTCGAGATGGTATTTAACTTTTTT
>JBDTZW010000419.1:0-5964 GCA_040004905.1 Acidobacteriota bacterium | reverse complement strand
TTAACGCCCTTTCTCTCCAACTCACGCTAGATCTTCACGCGGCATTCAAACAGGCGATCGACGACGGCGCTCGTGCCGTCATACTCACCGGAAACGGACGGGCGTTCTGCTCGGGCGGCGACCTTCGCGAAATGAAGGTGCTCGCCGAAAAAGAGGGAAGGATCGAGGCGTTTCTCGAAGATCCGCTGAAGGCTCTGCACGCCGTGATCCTCCTGATCCGCGAAACACCTATTCCGTTCGTTGCCGCTGTTAACGGCGTCTGTGCCGGAGCCGGGACCAATTTTGCACTTGCCTGCGATATCGTCATTGCTGCCGAAAATGCTACGTTCAACGAGGCATTTGTGCGGATCGGCCTTTCTCCTGATTGTGGCGGCACCTTTTTCCTTCCACGTGCCGTTGGCGAAAAGGCTGCGGCAGAAATGTTCATGACAGGCAAGACCATCACTGCCGAAAGGGCCTTGCAGTTAGGCATGATCAATGAGGTTGCCGCCGAAGGCGAATTGTATTCCGCCGCTCACGCATTTGCCAAAAAACTAGCCGACCGACCGACCGGGTCGATCGGCAGGATCAAGCGAATGCTCAACGCAACCTTCGCAAACGACCTCTCTCAGCAGCTCGCACTCGAACACGAATGCCAGCTCGAATCAGGCCGCTCCAACGATTTCAAAGAAGGTGTCACCGCATTTTTTGAAAAACGCCCGCCTAATTTTATAGGGAAATAAAGCAAATTCACGTTCCGTAGATCCGACCGATGGCTCTTGACAAGGCCAAGCTCCGTCCGATATCTTACTTCTTTATTGAAAACGGATTTCAATTTCAATAGTAGAACTGATTCGATCTTTTAACAACTTTTGGAGGTTCAAGCATGTTTTTCGGAGAGCTGTCAGTCCGTATCGCCGGTTCGTTAAGTATTATTCTCTCGGTCTTTTCTATCGTATCCTTCGGTCAAGCCGAAACGAGTGGGCGGACCGGCCGTATTTCGGTTCGCGTGATCGATCAAAACCGGGCACCGATCGCTGCTGCGAAATTAGCGTTCGCGTCGGCCGGCCCGACCGCATCTATTGCCGGTGCGACCGACGGCAACGGGGAATTCACTACCGCAGCGGTCCCGGCACAATACACCCTGACCGTGAGTTCACCAGGTTTTGCCGATGCGGTCAAAATGGTGAACATCACGGGGCGAACGGCGACATCCGTCGAGATCGTTTTGTCGGTTGTGGTGGCGAACGCGACGGTCAATGTAAATGACGTTCCGGCCTATACAGTTTCGACGAGTAGCAGTTCGACCAAAACTACCTTGGCGCTCCGCGATATTCCTCAATCGGTGGCGATGGTTACTAAAGAGCAAATGAGCGACCAGATGCTGACAAGCCTCGGCGACATTCTCCGCTATACGCCCGGTGTTACCGTGCATCAGGGTGAAAATAACCGAGACGAGGCGATCATTCGGGGGCAGGACAGCAGCTCGAGCTTTTTTCTCAACGGCGTGCGTGACGACGTTCAGTATTACCGCGATCCCTACAATCTCGAACGTCTCGAAACCCTTAAGGGGCCGAACGCAATGATCTTTGGCCGAGGCGGCGGCGGCGGCGTGATCAATCGTGTGACCAAGGAGGCGGACTTCACGGCGCTTCGCCAATTCGAACTTCAGGGCGGCTCATTCTGGAACCGCCGGCTCTCGGGTGACATCGATCAACCGATAACCGACAAGCTCGCGTTCCGGCTTAACGGCGTCTATGAAAATTCGGACAGCTTTCGCAGGTTTGTTAACCTCAATCGAGTTGCGGTAGATCCGACGATCACTTTCAAGCCGGTTGCCGATACCAAGTTCACGCTCTCTTACGAATTTGCCCGTGACCGCCGCACGGCCGACCGCGGCATTACTTCGTTCAAACTTCGGCCGGCCGATGTTCCGATCGACACGTATTATGGCGATCCAGACCACAGCTTTGTCCGCTCGAACGTGAATATCGTTTCGGGGACTTTTGATCAGCAGCTTGGGAGACTGAGCATTCATAACCGAACAACCTACGGCGACTACGACCGGATGTATCAAAACTTTGTTCCGGGAGCGACCAATGCGGCCGGAACGCTTGTCGCACTTTCCGCCTACAACAACGCCACCAAGCGAAGAAATCTTTTCAGCCAGACCGATCTGACGTATTTCGTCAAGACCGGCTCGATCAAGCACACTATCGTGGGCGGCGTAGAGTCGGGAAAGCAGCGGTCGCATAACTTCCGCAATACCGGTTTTTTCAATAATTCGGCAACGTCGATCCAGGTGGATTTTGACAACCCCACAACGGACGTTCCGGTGACGTTTCGCCAGAGCGCGACCGACGCCGATAATCGTGTAAAGGTAAACCTAGGTGCGGCATACATTCAGGACCAGGTCGAGCTTTCGCGGTTTGTCACCGTCATCGCGGGTGCCCGGTACGACTACTTCGATCTCAAATTCCGCAATAACCGCGACCTCACCGACCGGCGGAAGATCGATGATCTCGTCAGCCCGCGGATCGGCATTGTGGTGAAACCGGTTCAGACCGTGTCGATCTACGGAAACTACAACGTCTCATATCTACCGAGCTCGGGAGATCAATTTGCATCGCTGACAAATATCACCGATCAGCTAAAGCCGGAAAAATTTCAGAACTACGAGGTCGGCGTTAAATGGGATATCCGCCGAGATCTGATGTTCACCTCAGCATTGTTCCGGCTCGACCGTTCGAACACGCGATCGATAGACCCGAACGATCCGGCGGCGATAATCCAGACCGGAAGCCAGCGGACCAACGGGTTCGAAGCAGGATTGACCGGTCTGGTCCTGCCGCGCTGGATGGTATCTGGAGGATATTCTTATCAGGACGCTTATATCACCGAGGCGACGGCATCGGCGGCGGCGGGGAAACTTGTCGGACAAACGCCTCGTCATACTTTTACGGTCTGGAACAAATATCAGCTGGTGAGACGCCTCGATGTCGGCCTCGGGCTGATCGGGCGAACGAATATGTTTGTGGCGGTCGACAACACGGTGGTCCTGCCCGGATATGTTCGGGCGGATGCGGCGGTCTATTACACGTTCAACGAACATTGGCGGCTGCAGGCGAACGTCGAAAACCTTTTCGACAAAAGCTATATCATTAACGCCGACAGCAACACCAACCTGTCAGCCGGCTCGTCGAGGGCTCTCAGGCTCGGGCTGGTGGCAAGGTTTTAGGCCTGGCTGAGACGGGTGTTCTTTCGAGTGTCTCAGCAATCACGGAATGAGCGGCGCGTTTTCAAATATTGGTGACCCTCAACCGCCCATTATCGCAACCCGGATCCGACAGGTTTGGTGTCTGAAATTGGGACAGTTGCCGGCGATATGGGCTCCTTTGTCTAACTGATATACCTTTTCGGGTACCTACTTTTCACCTGTCGAGCCATAAATTCTTAAAAATATCGAAGATAGCGGGCTATTAGAACTTTATGATTTCTTTGGCACTGCTTTTGCAGAGTGAAAAGCAGGTATCAGCATTTAAGAGTCACAGTACAAGGAGGATAAGATCATGTATTTACCAACATCTTTACAGCGAGTTTTGTTTTGGTTTTTTAAGACCCTGCGGATAGACTAATTATTGAACGGGGAGTCCATAAAGTCGGAGTCGCCGCGTTAATTATTGATCACGAGGAGAGTTGACGGTGTCGAAGGTGTTCCTTCGTTAAGACCGGCGACTCTTTTTCTTTTTAAGGATTGCTTCACTTATCCTCATATTTCCCAAGTCTTCGATCGTCTAAACGCCCGTTTCGCTTTCTTGCGCCAATCCAATTATTCTAAAAAGTAATGGCGTTGACGTATTGGCAATTGCTTTCGCAAAACCGGAACTTCCGCAATTTGCTGGCGGGACAGTTTGTCTCGGAGATGGGGAACTGGTTCAACTTCATCGCGGGGTTGGGGCTGATCCGTGTGATCTCGGACGCGTCGCCGGCGGCGGCGGGGATCTTGTTTCTATGCAGGATGCTGCCGTTTGCAGTGTTTTCGCCGATCGCCGGAACGTTCGTTGACCGGTTCTCACGGCGGACGGTGATGATCGTGTCCGACCTGGTGCGTGTCGGCGTAGCGTTGCTGTTTGTATTTGTTACGGCGCCCGGGGACCTGTGGATCGCGTATGTCGCAACGTCGCTGCTTTCCATATTCGGGGCATTTTTCGAGGGTGCAAAAAATGCGGCGACGCCGAACCTGACGGGACGCGAAGGGCTGCTTGCGGGCACGGCGTTGATGTTCTCGACGCGGTTTCTGCTGATGGCGCTCGGTTCGGCGCTCGGCGGCTGGGCTGCGGCGGTGTTCGGTTATCAGGTCGCGTTCGTCATAAACGCGGCGTCCTTCCTCGTGTCGGCGTTTTCGGTTTGGCTGATCCCGGAGGAGGCGGTACGCGAGAAGCAGACGGCGACTCGCAGCGACCGTGAGTCCTTTTTTACCGAATTAAAGGAAGGGATCCGCTACACGATCGGCAACCATTTTGCGGCGACGATCCTGATCATGAACGTGATCTGGGCGACCGGCGGCGGTGCTATAAATCTTGTTTTCGAACGGATGGGCGGAGTGGTATTCGCTCGGACCGAGAATTGGAATCCAGACCTGGCGGTGGCGATGATGTGGTTTGCGTCGGGCCTGGGTTTATTTGCCGGGATGATGCTGGCTCATCGAACTTCGCGATATCTCGAACTAGTAAAAGGACATCGCGGATTTATCGGCTGGACGCTTATCGCTCACGGAATTCTTTTCGCTGCGGCGGGGTATGTGGCGAACATCTGGATATTTGCATTCCTGACGTTCATCTCGCGGCTTATCATCGGCGTCGAATACGCGGTGCAGGAGACGATGTTTCAGCATGGTTTGCCGGACCACATTCGCGGCCGTATCTCGACGCTCGACCGCGGGGCGGAATTGACGATGTTCGGCCTGTCGAGCTATCTCGCGAGCCTGCTGGTCTACGAGATGTCTCCGCAAATGCTGACGGTGATCTCCGGTCTTCTGGCGGCAAGTTCCGGCGTGGTTTGGTTCGTGCGTCAGAAGCCAGGCTGGTCACCCGAGTCTTGAGAGTTTAGCGAGTCTGAGAGTCTAGAGAGCAAGGCGAGTCGAGGAACCGGTTTTAAGGATTTTAAGTACGCAAATGGCGGCTTAGGGCAAGTGTCATTTTTGAGCATTCTTCGAACGAAATATAAAGTTCCTCAAAATCCGGCTGATCTATGTAGGTAAGATCCAGAGCGACGTATAGGTGTGATTGGCATTCCGACGCCGAAGCCCGGGCCATGTTCAGGAAGTTTGCGAATTCCTTGTCCGATCGCCGTCCGAAGCCCTCGGCAATATTGGCCATGATCGATACGCTTGCCCGGCGTATCTGGTCCCGCAGCCCGAAGTCTCGTGCAAATTCGCCGACGGCTGTGACCGAATAAATTCTTTTGGTCGTCTCTCTTGCCTTTTGCCAGGCAAGGATATCCTCAAATCGCTTAAACGTTGCCATATCACAACGGATCGTTCGAATAACCTTTCGATACTCCCTAGACTCGCCGACTCGCCCGACTCCTACGCCGTGATGATGACGGCTTTTGAACCGGTGAGTTCCGAGAAGTCTTTGGTGTACACGGTTTCGACGGCTCGGACGCCGCCGATGACTTCGGATATTTCCTGGGTGGACATATTACCGTCTTCGACGAGGGCGATCGCCCATTTGCCAAAGTGTTTGGCGGTGAGCAGGATGTCTTCGACAAGTTTCAGATACTGCGATTTGGTTTCGGTGGCGGAGCCTAGCTTTCCGGCGAAGTTTTGATCGAGATCGTGCCAGAAATCGTTGCCCCCGCGCATCCATTCTTCGCGCCAGGCTGTCCTGCCCATCGAATTTTTCAACGGCTGCGAATGCGGCTGCGGGAGACGCAGGAACATGAGGTCGCAGTGGGCGGTTTCGGCGAGAAACGTCTCGGCGG